>JBIIRG010000326.1:0-3146 GCA_044341665.1 Phycisphaerales bacterium
CCCGTGGGCTGGTCGCAGAATCGCTGCGCGCCACCTGCACCGAAGCCGTCGTTGTCGAGGTCGGCGTAGAAGTCGGTCTTGCCCGCATCCGCGGCCGAGCTGTCGGCGTTGTCGGCGAGCGAGTCGCAGTCCTCGTCCGTGTTCGCCGAGTCGCAGATCTCCTGCGCTCCGGGATTCACGGCCGCGTTGCCGTCGTTGCAGTCGCTCGACGAAGCCACGCCGCATGCCGCGGGTGCGCCCGCGCCGTAGCCGTCGGCGTCACCGTCGACGTACAGAAGCTGGTTGTCGTTGCAATCGGTCGAGTTGGCCACATAGCCGGCGGGCGGCGTGGTCTCGCAGGTCGACGTGCGCGACGCTGCGTCACCGAAGCCGTCGACGTCGAGGTCGCGGTAGTAGCTGATCCGCTCGATGAGCTCGGGATTGGCGGGGCAGCGGTCGCTGGGATTGCCGACGTAGCCCTCGGGGGCCGAGCAGGCGAGCACCGACACGTCGGCGTCGCCCGAGCCGTCGCCATCGGCGTCGGCATAGAAGGTCGTGCGGTCGGTCGCCTCGCTCTCGTCGATCGAGCCGTCGCAGTCGTTGTCGACCGCGAGGTTCGCGCAGAGCTCGGGCGCGCCCGGATAGACCACGTTCGACGCGTCGTTGCAGTCGTCGTTGTTGGTCACGAAGCCGGGCGGCGGCAGGGGGGAGCAGCTGACGAGCGGGCTGCGGCCATCGCCGAAGCCGTCGCCGTCCGCATCGGGGTAGTACTCGTAGGTCGGCAGATCCTCGTCGACGAGGTTGTCGCAGTCGTCGTCCTCGGCGTCGCAGTCCTCGTCGGCTCCGGGGTGGACGTCGGAGTCTCCGTCATCGCAATCGTCGTCGTTGGTCACCCAGCCGGGCGGCGCGATGCAGAACGCGGTGGCGCTCGCGGGGTTGCCGAAGGTGTCGGTGTCGGCGTCGATGAAGCACACCTGCGAGTGACCGTTCACGGTGAAGCTCGCGTTGCGGCTGACGGCGTTGTTCGACGCGTCGCGCACGGTCAGCGTGATCGCGGTCACGCCGAGCCCGACGCTCGTTCCCGGCGCGGGAAGCTGCGTCACGACCAGCGCGCCTGCAGGCGTGCAGTTGTCGGTCGCCACGACCGAGCTTCGCAGGTCAGGGACGACGGCGTTGCAGTTTCCGTCGGAGTCGACCGCGGTGTTCGCGGTGTAGCTCGTGACGACGGGCGCCGTGACGTCGGGCGCGGCGGCGACCGACACGTTGAGCGTCGTCGAGCCGCCCGGGCCCGAGGCGACCAGCGTGTAGCTGCCCGCGACGACCGTCGACAGATCCACGCTCGAGCTCGCGAACCCGTTCGGTCCGCTCCACGACACGCTCGTCGTGTTCGCCACCGTCACGTCGATCGCGCCCGTGGCGCCGTTGCAGGTGGCCGGCGTGCTCGATACGAGCACCGCCGAAGGCGCCGTCGCGACCACCGAGAGCGAGTGCTGCGCACCCGCGCCGAGCGTCGTGACCACGCCAAGCCCGCCCGGCGGGGTCGACTGCCCGCTGCTGTTGAGTCCCCAGGCAACGACGCTGCCGTTCGAGCGGAGCGCCAGCGTGTGGCTCTGTCCCGCGGCGACCGCGACCACGCCGTTGAGGCCGGCGGGCACGCTCGTCTGCTGGTTCGTGTTCTGGCCCCAGCACGCGACGGTGCCGTCCGACTTCAGCGCGACGGTGTGATTGTGTCCCGCGGCCACACGGGTGACGTTTGCGAGGCCCGCGGGCGGCGCGGCCTGGCCGAAGTTCGGGCTGATGCCCGTGTTCGTGGTGCCCGCGCCCCAGCAGCTCACGGTTCCGTTCGAGCGCAACGCGACGTTGTGCTGCGAGCCGGCTGCGATGCGCACGACGCCCGACAGCGATGCAGGCGGCGTCTGCGAGACGGTCGAGTTGTTGCCCCATGCGACCACGAGTCCGTCGTTCTTGAGGGCGAGCGAGTGCTTCCAGCCGCCCGCGATCGCCGTCACGTTGGCGAGGCCCGCAGGCACGTTGCACTGGCTCTCGACGTTGCGGCCCCAGCACGCGACGGTGCCGTTCTGCCTGAGCGCGATGGTGTGGAAGTGTCCGGCTGCGATCGCCTGGGCGAGCCCGAGCCCCGTCGGCACGGTGGCCTGGCCTTCCGCCACGTTGCCCCAGCACACCACGGTGCCGTCGTTGCGGAGCGCCACCGAGTGGAAGTTGCCGCCTGCGATCGCCTGCACCGACCCGAGCCCCGCGGGCACGTTGCACTGCGCCTCGACGTTTCGGCCCCACGCGGTCACGCCGTTGCTCTGCGCCATGGCAGCACCGCCCACGATCGCTGCGGCGAGCGACGTGACCGGGAGCGCACGGCCGACGCCCTTGGGAAGGGCGCTGGACCACAGCTTGGATCGCGTGGAAGGTTGCTTCATCTCTAGACTCCTCTCGACAGGCCGCGCGGAAAGCCATCCGGCCGTTCGATCGATCGCTTCTCTTGCTCAGGGGACAAGAACGTCAGCACACGCCCGTACACACACCCGCGGCGCCCGAGGCGCGCGGGAAACTCTTTTCTTCAGCCCGCTGGAACCGTGATGCCGCTTGGCATGGCTGCACGCGGAGGCTGCGCGCCTCCGTGCGCTGTGTGCCGACGACAGACATGCGACGGTTGCATCCGCAACGCGCACGGCCGTTCGACGGCAGCACAAAGAGCAGCCTAGCAGCACTTCTTGTTCTCCTTGCAAAGCTGGTTCAGACTTCGATGCAGATCGCGATTGACGAAAATGGGGGCGCATTCTCGGCAAGGCGACGATTGAGTGTGCTGCGGCTGCCCGGGAAGTCAAAGGCATTCGCGGCATAAAGCCAACACGACAATGGGGTTATGCGTGCGGATAACTTGCGGACCTGCCGCTACAGACGGAGGCTGTGGCCGAGAAAAGTCATCGTAACCTTTAGGTGTTGATGACATTGAGTCGAGCGGCCGGCCTGCTTCAGGAACAAGCCGCGCTGCGTCCGACGCCTGCAGAGAATTGTCAGTGGCTCGAGAGCGCTGCAGCTTCTCGGTCGAGAAGCCGCTGGGTCGCCGCCGCATCCGCGAGGGTGACGGGCGCGATCGGGCTTCGCGAGACGATGGCCCGCAGCAGCGCACGCACCTCGTGGTCGTAGCCTGT
>JBIIRG010000100.1:0-10442 GCA_044341665.1 Phycisphaerales bacterium
GCGCACGCCGTCAGCGCTTCACGCGACGGTCACTTCGGGGCAGAGATAGACGTCCTGGATCGCGTTGAGCAGCTGCACGCCCTCGGCCATCGGCTTCTGGAACGCCTTGCGCCCCGAGATCAGGCCCATGCCGCCGGCGCGCTTGTTGATCACCGCCGTCTTGACCGCTTCCGCCATGTCGTTCGTGCCGCTCGCGCCGCCCGAGTTGATCAGGCCCGCGCGGCCGCAGTAGCAGTTGAGCACCTGGTAGCGGCAGAGGTCGATCGGATGGTCGGTCGAGAGGTCGCTGTACATGCGCTTGTCGAGCTTGCCGTAGCTCGAGTCGCCCGAGTTGAGCGCCGAGAAGCCGCCGTTCAGCTCGGGGAGCTTCTGCTTGATGATGTCGGCCTTGATGGTCACGCCGAGGTGGTTCGCCTGGCCCGTCAGGTCGGCCGAGGTGTGGTAGTCCTTGCCGCCGGTCTTGAACGCGTTGTTGCGGATGTAGCACCACAGCACCGTCGCCATGCCGAGCGCGTGCGCCTCCTCGAACGCGCGCGCGACCTCGACGATCTGCCGCGTCGAGTTGTCGCTGCCGAAGTAGATCGTCGCGCCCACCGCACACGCTCCGAGGTTCCACGCGTCGCGCACCGAGCCGAACATGACCTGGTCGAACTTGTTCGGGTAGGTCATCAGCTCGTTGTGGTTGATCTTGACCATCATCGGGATGCGGTGCGCATAGCGGCGCGAGACCGTCGACAGCACGCCGAAGGTGGTCGCCACCGCGTTGCAGCCGCCCTCGATCGCGAGCTTGACGATGTTCTCGCCGTCGAAGTACGCGGGGTTCTTGGCAAAGCTCGCGCCCGCCGAGTGCTCGATGCCCTGGTCGACGGGCAGGATCGAGAGGTAGCCCGTGTTCGCAAGCCGCCCGTGCCCGAACATCGCCTGCAGGCTGCGTAGCACCTGCGGGCTGCGGTCGCTCGGTCCGAAGGCGTGGTCGACGTACGCGGGAGACGGCACATGGATCACGTCCCGCGACACCTTGGCCTTGTGGTTGAGGAGCGAGTCGGCTTCGGTTCCGAGGAGCGACTGGATCTGGGCGAGGTTCGACATGGTGTTCGCAGCGTGGTGGTGCCGAAAGGAAGCGGGCGCCCCGATCGTCGGAGCGCCCGCGAAATGTAGCGTGTCGGCGCGGCTCAGGTGCTCGCGAGCAGGCGTCGCGACGGCTTGGCCGCGGCGGTGGCCTCCTCCTGGCGCCGGATCTCCTCGGTGGTCGCGAACTCCTCGCCGAAGCGCACGAGGCGCAGCGAGTTGGCGATCACGAAGATGTACGCGGCCGCCTGGTAGAACGGCGTCACCCAGATGTAGAGGTTGCCGGTGGCCGCGAGCGCGAGGCCCACGATCGCCAGCAGGATCGCCACCGTGATGTTGAGCGCGATCACCGACTTCGCCTTGCGCGCGATCTCGAGCAGGAACGGGATGTTCCGCAGGTCGTCGTTCATGAGCGCCACGCCCGCGCTGTTGGTGGCGATGTCGGAGCCCGACAGGCCCATCGCCACGCCCACGTCCGCGGTCGCGAGGATCGGTCCGTCGTTGATGCCGTCGCCGACCACGAGCGTGCGGTGGCCCTTGCGCATGAGGTACTTGAGCTCCTCGTGCTTTTCCTCGGGAAGGCACTCGGCCTCGATCGCATCGACGCCGACGGCCTGGCCCACGCGGGTCGCGACGGGCAGGCGGTCGCCGGTGAAGATCGCCACGCGGCGCACGCCGAGCTCGCGCAGCTTCGACACCACCTCGCCCGCGTTGCGGCGCAGCTTGTCCTCGAGGCCGACGGCGCCGAGGTAGCGGCCGCCCGCCATCACGTGCACGCCCGACATGCCCTCGATCTTGGCTTCGACGGCCTTCACGTCGGCGGCGGTGGCGGGATTGAGCTCCACGATCCACGCGCCGCGGCCCGCGAAGATCTCGCCCGCCGCGGTGGTGGCGGCGACGCCGCGTCCGTGCACCTCGCGGTACGAGACCAGCGGGCTTGCCGCGATGCGGGCGCGCTCCGCCGTCTCGAGGATCGACTTCGCGAGCGGATGGTTCGACGACTGCTCCGCATCGGCGGCGGCCTGCAGCAGCGTGGCGCCATCGACGCCATCGGCGGGCGCCAGGCGGCTCACGGCGAACTTGCCGGTCGTGAGCGTGCCCGTCTTGTCCATCACCACCGTGTCGATGTCGGCGGCGCTCTCGAGCGTGCGCGTCTGCTTGATCATCACGCCGAGCCGTGCCGCCGCTGCGAACGCCGCGACCATGGCCGTCGGGTAGGCGATCAGCAGCGCGCCCGGGCACGTGACCACGAGGACCGTGATGGCGCGCTCGGCCGCCACGGCCTTGGCGTCGGGCGAGCCCGACTTCGCGGTGAAGAACCACACGATGAGCGCCACCATGATCACGACCGGGACGTAGTAGCCCGCGATGCGCTCGATGAGCTCCTGCTTGCGTCCCTTGGCGCTCTCGGCCTCGCGGATGAGCTTCTCGACCTTGCCGATCGTGGTCTCGCCCTTGACGGCGGTGACCTCGATGTCGATCTGGCCGGTCAGGTTGGTCGTACCCGCGTAGACGGCAACGCCCGGCTGCACTTCGATCGGAACCGCCTCACCCGTGAGCGAGGCCTGGTTGATGCTCGACGTGCCGGCGCGCACCGTGCCGTCGGCGGGCAGGTTCTCGCCGGGGCGGACGCGCACCATGGAGCCCGCACGCACCTCGCCGAGCGAGACCTCTCGCTCGGTGCCGTTCGCATCGACCACGCGCGCGATGTCGGGCGTGAGCTCGAGCAGGTCGCGGATCGCCCGCTGCGCGCCCCACGCGGTGCGCGAGAGCACGAGCTCGCTGAACCACAGGAAGAACGCAAGGAAACCCGCCGCGAGATAGAGCTCGTTGGCGATCGCCGCGAACACGGCCAGGCTTGCGAGGCTGTCGCTCGAGGCGCGGCCCTCGCGGAGCTCCTCGAAGGCTCCCTTGGCAAGCGGGACCACCAGGACGAGCGCGCCGATGAGCGCGGGAATGTCCCGCACCGAGCTCTCGATGCCGAACAGCCCCGACGCCCACGCCGCAAACAGCAGCACGCCGCCAAGGAGGGCCACGAAGAGCTGGCGCTCGAGGCGCTCCGCGCCGCCGAGGTCGTCGGCTGCGCCGGTGCGAACGGATGTATCCGTCGGAGTCGAGGGGAGGGTCGACATGGTGTGATCCGAGTGTCCGTTCCGGCTGGGTGGTCGACCACCGCGGCGGCACGGCGTTGCGGGGGCGGTCGACAGGTGCCCAGCGGGGCGGACCTGTGAACGAGGTGAGTGGCGAGGCTTGAACCGACAGGCGTGGCGCGGGGCCACGCGAAAGAAATGAACCACCCCGCAGGGCGGTCGGGAAAGGGTAGCAGAGCCTACGCCAGCACGCCGAAGTGGGTTCTCTCTCCTGCGGCGTGGGCCCTGACATCGATCGCTCCTCCGCCGCAGCCTCCGCACCGGCGCCCCCGAATCGGTCCCTGTCCCCTCGTCGGTTATCCTGCCAGCCAGCGAGGTGACGATGGAGGTCCAGCAAGAGCATGTCGTGATCGTGGGTGACGGGCAGATGGCGCTCGTCCTCTGCGACGTTCTCGCGGTTCGCGGCATCCGCACCACGATGCTGTCGCCGTTCGCCGCCGCGGCCGAGCGCCTCGAGCGCGAGCGCACGAGCCCGCGCCTCCCCGGCTTCCGCCTCCCCGACGGGGTCCGCGTCACCGCCGATACCGCTGCCGTTGCGACCGCGACGCTCCTCGTCTGCGCGATTCCCACCCAGTTCATCCGCGAGACCTTCGCGCGGCTTGCACCCAGCCTGTCGCCCGCCACGCCGATCGTCAGCCTGTCGAAGGGGATCGAGATCGAGTCCTTCCGCCTTCCCTGCGACATCCTCCTCGAGACCTGCGGCCGTCGTCCGCTCGTGGCGCTCAGCGGTCCCACGATCGCAGCCGAGCTCGCCCGCCGCCTGCCCGCGGTGCTCGTTGCCGCGGGCGACGATCCTGCGCTCACGGCCCGCGTGCACGCCGTGTTCACATCGCCGTGGACGAAGATCTACCAGTCGGACGACCTCGTGGGCGTCGAGCTCGCCGGCGCCTGCAAGAACGTCATCGCGATCGCCGCGGGCGTCGCCGACGGCCTCGGCCTCGGGACAAACGCCAAGAGCGCGCTCCTTGCCCGCGGCCTCGCCGAGATCGCGCGCATCGGCGTCGTCCTCGGCGGCAAGGTCGAGACATTCTTCGGCGTGGCGGGCGCGGGCGACCTCGCGACGACGTGCTTTGCTCCCGAGGGCCGCAACCGCAGCTTCGGCGAGCGCCTGGCGCGCGGCGCCCGCGTGGCCGAGGCGCTCGCCAGCACCACCTCCGTGGTCGAGGGCGTGCCCACCGCGCGTGCGCTTGTGCGCATCGCCCGCGAGCGTGGCGTCGAGCTGCCGATCTGCGAGACCGTCGCCGCGATGGTCTTCGACGAGCTCGACCCGCGCGACGCGCTCCGCCAGCTGATGGCGCGCAATACCGTCAGCGAGCGCATCGGCGGCTGATCGCGCGAGCCCGCCGCGGGAAGCGCTACTCGTCCTCGCCGAACTTCGACTCGACCAGCCTCACGAGCGCCGCGATGGCCCCGGCCTCGTCGGCTCCGTCGGCCGTGATCTCGATTACCGTGCCGCACGTCCCCGCGAGCATGAGCATCTGCAGGATCGACTTGCCGTCGACGGTCTCGCCGTCGCAGCACTTGCGCACCGTGATCGACGAGGCGAACCGCGAGGCCTCCTCCACGAACGCCATCGCGGGCCGCGCGTGCAGCCCGAGCCGGTTGACGATGGTCGTCTGCGCCGCCTGCATGACGCGCCTAGCGGGCCATCTGGCCTGCGTCCGCCTCGTCGAGCAGGGTCACCACGTCCTTGACGGTCGTGGCCTGGCGGAGGAAGCGGCGGAACTGATCCTTGGAGAGATGCGAGAAGATCGCCTGGATCGCGTCGAGATGGAGCTCGGGCTTGTCCTCGGGCGACACGAGCAGGAAGATCGAGTAGACCGGCTGCTTGTCGAGCGAGTTGAAGTCCACGCCCGTGCGGCTCACGCCGATCGCCGCGAGGGGCGACTTCACCGACGTCGTCTTCGTGTGCGGGATCGCGACGCCGTGGTTCAGGCCGGTCGACCCCTTGTTCTCGCGCGCGATGATCGACTTGGCGAACGCGTCGCGCATGTCGGCGGAGACCTTGCCGCTCGCAACGAGCGCGTCAAGGAGCTCCTTGATCGCGTCGTCGCGCTTGGTGGCCGCGAGGTTCGGGACGATGGCCTTCTCGACGACGATGTCTCTCAGTTTCATGGAGTGCTCTTTGTCTGCGGATCCGTGCGGACGAGTGCCCGGTCAGTGGTGGTGCTTGTGGTCGCGCGTGCGCTGCTTGTGATCGGACAGCACGCGCGCCTCGCGGTCGACCGCGAGATCGATCGCGGCGTAGAGGTCCGCGTCGCGGTAGTTCACGATGAAGTCGTCGTGGTGCTCGACATCGACGATGAACTCGACGTGGTAGCCGTTGTTCTCCCTCTCGATGACGCAGTCGATCGACTGGACCTTGTCGAAGTAGCGCGTGAGGCGCTCGGCCTTCTTGCGGACGTAGGCGTCGATGGCTTCGGTGATCTCGAGGTGCTTGCCCTTGACGTTGATCTGCATGCTGCGCCTTTCGAGGTTGCCTCGGCACGTCGCCGAGTGAGGATTGCGAGAAGGACTTGCGACAGACGATCGTGAGCGTTGAGAGGTCGGTCCGTTCGGTCAGGACTTCGCGCCCTGCGCCGCTTCGCCCGGCGGCACGACGACACCCGCCGACACAAGGTAGCGGAGCGCCTCGTCGACGGTGAGAGGGATCTCCCTGACGTCGGCGCGCGGGACGGTCACGGTCCAGCCCGAGAAGGGAGCAGGGGAGTTGGGCACGAACACCGTCACCGAGTCTCCGCAGGCGGCCGCGATCTCGGGCGTGGCGTCGCCCGTCACGAGGCCCATCTGCCAGAGGCCCGGGCGCGGATACTCGATCATGACCACGCGGTTGAAGTTGAGCTTCTTCGAGTCGCCGCCGAAGAGGAACTCGACCACCTGCTTGAGCGCGGGGTACACCGAGCGGATCCCGGGAACCGTGAGCAGTCCCGACTCGAACGCGGCGAGCAGCCGCCGTCCGAGGTAGCCGCCCACCAGCCGGCCGAGCATGTAGACCGCCACGATGGCGAGGACCAGTCCCGCGAAGTCGAGGTACCAGCGCGCCTCCCACCAGGCGTCGACGTTCGCGCGGGTGACCCGCCACGAGGCAGCGCCGCGCGAGTCGTCGAGGCGCAGCCGCTGCGCGCGCGCGACCTCGTCCGCGATCTGGTCGTCGCCGGGGGCGAACTGCTGCAGGGCGCCCGAATCGGCCACCGCGCTCACGCCGAGCCGGATGCCCGCGTTGATCGGCCCCGCGATGTTCGAGTCGACGAAGCGGAACGCCGTCACGAGGATCCACAGCGTCAGCACGCTCGGCAGGATCACCCCGAGCCCGCGGATGAAGAACCGCCCCGCGCCACCGCGCTTGCCCGATGCGCTGCCCTGTCCCTGCGACGCCGCCTGCTGCATGGCGCGAGTGTAGCAATCGCGTGCACGGACGGGTGATCGCGGCCTCGGCTACCGTCCGAGCGGGCGCGGCGTGACGTCGATCGCATGCTCCGCGCCGTCGCGGCGGTAGCGGACCGAGATCGTCTCGCCCACCTTCAGGCGTGCGACGACAAGCCGCATCTCGTCCTGGTTTCGCACGGGCGCGCGGTCGACCTCGATGATCACGTCGCCCACGCGCAGGCCCGCGGCGCGGGCGGCCGACTTGAGGACGAACGACTTGATGCGCACGCCGTCGCCCACGTCCTCGATGCTCACGCCCAGCGAGGCGTCGTTCCGGTCGATCGAGTCGTCGATCGCGCCTCGCTCGAGCATCCATGTGCTCCAGCGCTCCTCCACCGTCGCGAGCGGCGCACCGAACGCGCGCTCGATCGCGTCCGAGCCGTCGCGGTCGCTCGCCGACGTGCGGCACAGCTCGCGGTAGAAGGCCTCGACCTTGCGCTCGCGCGCGAAGAACTCGAACATCGAGCGCACCTGCGGGTAGTGTCGCTCGGCGTCCGCCATGAAGGCGTCGCCCGAGAGCTTGACGAGCTCCTTCCAGCGCGTCCAGGTCTTCGACGTCACCTGGCGGCGCGCGATGTTGAAGCGCACGTTCGGATGGAACTCGATGGAGCCGTCGGCCCGCAGCGTGTAGTCCTCGTACAGGCTCGCGATGCCCTCCTGGATCCAGACGGGGTGGCGCTGGCCCGTGCGCTCCATGTGCGCGAAGTGCAGGAGGTGCACGAACTCATGCTGCAGGCTCTGCCCCGCGTCGCGCGAGACAAGCCGGCGCGCGCTGTGCAGGTACATGCCGCGGATCTCGGGGCGCTCGAGGTACTCCTTCGCATCCGCCGGCCGCACGATCGCCACCAGCACGGGCTCCTCGGGCGGCTTGCCGAAGTAGGCCTTCAGGAGATGCTCGCTGAGCTCGTCGAGCGTGCGCTTCATGCGCGCGTGCGACGATTCGTCGAGAAAGGTCGCGTAGACGATCGTGCCGTCCTCCGAAGAGTCGTAGCGGTATCCCGCCTTGTCGCCGAATTCCTCGGGGTGCCGCCGCTTCCACTCCGCGAGCGGGTCGGGTGCGCCGCCGCGGCTGCCGCGCGCGCCACCGCGCGTGGGGCGCGCGGGACCAGCCTCGCGCTCGAGCCGCTCGCGCGCCTCCATGATCGCCTCGTAGGTGCGCGACGCGCGCACGGGCTCGAGATCCGCGTCGGCTTCCATCGTGTCGAAGTCGCGGAAGCCTGCCTTGACGCAGTCCATCAGCCGCTCCTCGGCGCGCGCGAGCTTGCCGAGTTGTGCCGCCACGCATGCGGCGTTGTAGAGCAGCACCGGATCCCGCTCGCCGCGCGCGATACGCGACTCGATGAGCGGCTCGGCCTCCTCGAAACGGCGCGCCCGCAGCGCGCGGTCGAGTGCGTCGCCTGCATCGCGCGCATCGACGCTTCGGGCCGGGCGCGGGTCGGACGGAGGAGGTGGGGCTTGCGCCGACGCATGCGCGAGCACGACCGAGAGGGCGATCGCGGCTACCGTCACGATGGAGCCGCGGGCGGATCTGGTCATGTACCCGCTCCGAGCGGCGCGGGCGTCGCGCGCCGAGCGGCGAGGAACGCACGGATTGCCTCGGGATACGCCTTGCATTCCTCATCAAATACGCGCGCGGCGAGCGTCTCGGGGCGGTCATCCGACAGAACCGGGCAACTTCGCCTCAGGACGATCGGCCCCCGGTCGTACTCCTCGTCGACCTCGTGGACCGTGCAGCCGCTCTCGGACCGTCCCGCCGCGATCACGGCGCGGTGCACGTGCATGCCGAACATCCCGTGGCCGCCAAAGTCGGGCAGCAGGGCCGGGTGGATGTTGAGCGTCCGCCCGCGCCAGCGTGCCCCAACGCGAAAGTGACGCAGGTATCCCGCGAGGCACACGAGGTCGACGGCCGCCGCCTCGAGCGCGGCGTCGATCCGATCGGCAAGCGGCGTCACGTGCTGCCCGTCGGTCGGCGGCAGCAGTGCCACCCGCAGCCCCGCCGCGCGGCAGCGCTGCACGCCCTCGGCCTCCTCGCGGTGTGCGATCACAAGAGCCACGCGCGCGTCGAGCGCACCGCGCATGCAGGCGTCGTGGATGTTCAGCGCCGTGCGCCCGCCACCCGAGATGAGGATGCCGATCCGCGCCGCGCTCATCCCGGCACCACGGGCGCGGGCCCACCGAAGGGAATCGCCTTCCCCTGCGCGTCCACCGACACCATCGTGAGCTGCGCCTCGGTCACGCGCGCCCATGCGCCGTCCATGCGCTCTGCGTCGACGACGACCTGCACCGTCACGCTCGAGCGTCCGACGCGGATGGTGCGCGTCCTGCACTCGATGACCTCGCCCACGTGCACGGGCGCGTGGAAGTCGACTCGGTCGATCGATGCGGTCACCCAGCGGTGCAGGCCGTGCCGCCGCGCCTCGACGTAGCCGGCCTGGTCGATGTGGGCGAGGATGATGCCGCCGAAGATCGTGCCCTGGTGGTTGGTGTCGCGCGGCATCATCAGGACGCGCAGCGCCAGCCGTGGGGCTTCGACCGGAGGAAACTCGGAGGGCATGGGTAGAGCGATGGTAGCGGCTGCAGCCGCCCGCGCGAAGCTGCCGATGCACCGCGGATGCCGCGCGCCTCCGTGATCATCCCGAACTTCAACAACGGCCGCGCCAGCTCGCGCGACGGCAGCCGCGACTTCCTGGGCGCGCTGCTCGAGAGCCTCGAGCGCACGCTCGCGCATGATCCGACCGACCTCGAGATCGTGATCGGCGACGACGGATCCACCGACGACAGCCTCGAGACGGCGCGCCAATGGTCGCGCCGCACCTGGGCCGCTGGCACGGTACGCGCGGGCCGTCCGATCGTTCGGCTCCTCGAGTTCCCGCACTCGGGCGTCCTGTCCAAGGTCCTCAACGCCATCCATGCCGGCAGCGAGAGCGAGTTCGTCTGCCGACTGGACGGCGACGTCGTCCTTGAGACGCCGAACTGGGTCGCGCGCTGCGTCGAACTGCTCGATTCCGACTCGCGCGTGGGCGTGGTCACGGGGCTGCAGAAGCTCCCCGACGGGCGCGTGCATGCGCTCGGCGACGCGATCATCAGTCCGCTCGGCTACCACCATCTCGGGCAGGGGCTGCCCGAGTCGGCGCTCCCCGAGGTCGTCGAGGTCGAGCACGCCATGGGCTGCTTCCATGCGTCGCGGCGCGCCGCGATCGAGGGCGTCGGCGGCTACGACGAATCGGTGCTGCGCGGGCAGACCGAGGAACTGGCCATGCGGCTCAACCTCGCGGGCTGGAAGGCCCTTGCCACCACCCGCGTGGTGTTTGTGCATCACCACGGTGAGCGGCACTGGCGCCCGAACACGGCCGACACCGGGGCAGGACTCGCCGCGAGCCTCGGCCGCTTTCGGGAAAAGTGGGGCTTCGATCGCCTCGCGCCCGACCTCGCCGAGGTCTGGCGCCGCTGGCAGGGCACTCCGCTGGTCGAGCGCGCCTGCCTGCCTGCGCCCCGCTCGTGGAACCCAGCGGACACCGGCGATGCGCTTCCGGGCGAGCAATGGGACCGCTTCACCTCCGACCCCGCGGTGCAGGCGCAGATCGGCGCGGAACTCGCGGCACTGCGCGTCGAGGACGGTCCGACCGCCATCCTCGGCGCGCGCGATGGTCTCGCCGCGTTCCTGCGGGCGAACGACGGCGTCGAGGTCCACGCGGTCGAGGAGCATGCGCCCTCCATCCTGGCGCTGCGCCAACGCACCAAGGGCATCCCGAAGGCGGAACGTTTCCTGAAGACTGCCTCCGTGGCGGACCTAACCTA
>JBIIRG010000327.1:0-3133 GCA_044341665.1 Phycisphaerales bacterium
CCCGTCGCGGAGGGCGGTGGGCGCATCGCCGTTGCCGGCGCTCGAGTAGCCCGCGGCCGCCGCATCGCTTTGGCCGACGATGTTCGCCCAGTTGAGCGTGCCCCAGGCGTTGGCGCCGGCGGGGAACGTCGCGGTCTCGCTGCAGCGGCCGCCGTCGCCGCCGTCGAGGAAGGTTCCACCGACGAAGTTCACGCTCACGGCGTCAAGACTCACGATCTCGGGCGTCGGATAGACGACAAGCGTGGGGTTGCCAGCGGAATCGCCGTCGGGAGAGCCGATGCGCACGAGGTAGGACTGGCCTGCGGTGAGGCTGGCCGTGAGCGTGCACTGCCCGCCCGAGCAGGCGACGAGGCTGCCGCCCGCTGCATAGACCGCGGCCGCGCCCGTGAAGCCGTTGCCGCAGGCGACGAAGTCGTAGCTGTCGGTGGCGGGCGGCGTGAACGAGTACCAGCGGTCGTAGAAGAGCGGGTCTTCGCAACCGAGCGGAGCGGCGGAGGTGGTGGCGCCGACCAGCGAGACGGTGTTGAGCTGGTTCAGCTGAAGCGCAATCGCGCCGAACGCCTCGTCGTTGGCCGGCGGCGTGGGGGCTTCGGGCGCGCCCTTCGGGCCGTACTCGACGAGGACGTGGGACCACGGCGTCGATGCCGGCACGTCGTTCCAGAACTCGCCGAAGTAGTAGGCGACGAACTGGCCGTAGTGCTCCGTTCCGCCCGCGTCGTTCGGCTCGTTGGCGGCCCAGTTGGTGAAGGCGAAGGCCGTGCCGTCGGTCCACTTCCAGCCGCCCAATGGCTCGGAGTAGTTGGGATCGGCCAGATCCTGGTAGAGGCCGAAGGCGGTGTTGGCGCCGCTTCCGGTGGCCCGGTAGATCGAGCCGAGCATGTGGCTTTCGCCGACCGAGTTCGCGCAGGCGAGCGAGCCGCCTTGCGCCTCGACCTTTGCCTTGATGTCCTCCCACGTCGCGCCGGGTCCGACGGCGTACTTGGCGTACCAGTTGCCGTTGCCGCCGGCGGCCTGTTCGAACCGATGGGCGCCCTCGAGCGTCAGCTGAACCTGGAACTCGGTGATCGAGAGGGTGCCCGTGCCGACGTCCGCCTCGCTGTACCCGCCGAGGACGATGTAGTAGCGGGTGCCGCCGACGACGTCTGCCGCCAGGATGCTCGTGAAGGCCGAGCAGCCGTCGCCGTCATCGTTGCATGCCACGACGGTGCCTGCGGCGCACCCGCTGAGCACCGCGATGCGGGTGTCGAAGTTCGCGATGTTGCAGGTGGAGAGCGTGTAGCGGCCGGTCGTCGCGGGCGTCCACGCGTAGACGTTGAAGTTGTAGATCGTGTCGTTGCCGAACGGGCCCGGGTCGCAGAATCCGGTGAGATCGAGGTCGCGGGTGGCGCCCGTGGTGTCGATGGCGGTCGAGTCGCCGGTGATCGGGGTTGCTCCCGCGCAGATGCAGCCGATGCTCAGGAGGATCGACTCGCACTTCGCGTCCCACGCGACGTCGCAGCAGAGCGGGTTGATGGCGCAGACCTGCTCGCAGCAGCCTGGCTCGATGCCGGCGGCGGTGCAGGCGTTCTGCGCGAGGGCGGGTTGGGCCGCCGCGACGGCGGTGAGCAGCGCGGATGTGGCGAGGAGGGAGTGAGCCGAGTTGGCGCGGGAGATCATCGGTGGAGGGGCTCCAGTGCTGGGTGTTCCCCCAGGGACGGGGGTGCGTCGAAGGACGTCCTGAGAACGTAGCGCGGGTTCGCAGTGAGTCACGCACGATGTGCCGAGAACATGCGACGAAGCGGGGGCGTGCCGCGCGAGACCGAAGGGACCGGGTTGGGACAAAAGTGAGTTCGGAGGCGCGGGATGCGCCTCCGAACTCGGTACTGATGATGGTGGCCAGGCTTTGCTTTGCTTTGCTTGGCTTGGCCTGGCTTGCCTGTCCATGCTCGCGAGCTCGGCTTGCCTGTCCATGCTCGCGAGCTCGGCTTGCCTGTCCATGCTTCCGGGCTTGCCTTGCCTGTCCAGTCTCGCCCGGTGGCTTGCCTGTCCAGTCTCGTGCGTCCAGTCTCGTGCGCTCGCCCGTGCGTCACTTGTCGGCGTCGGGCAATCCCATGCCGCTGCGATCCGGGCCCGCGGGCTTCGGAGTCGGCTTGTATCCGCGCGTACGGATCTGCTCGAGCAGCACCTCAACCGCGCGCTCGAGCTGCGGGTCGCCGCCGTCGCGCATCTTCGCGGGGTCGTCGATGACCTCGATCGTCGGGTCGATTCCGTGGCCCTCGACGCCCCACGTGCCGTCGGTCTCGTAAAAGCCGAACGTGGGCACGCTGATCGAGCCGCCATCCATGAGCCCCGGGTTCCCCGAGATGCCCACGAGTCCGCCCCAGGTGCGCGTGCCGATCACTTCGCCGAGCTTGTTGTGCTTGAAGAGCCAAGGGAACATGTCGCCGCCCGAACCCGCGAGGCCGTTGATCAGCATCGCCTTGGGACCGCGGTGGCCGTCGGGCGGCCAGGTCCAGTCGCGCGCGTCGCGGCGCGCCCAGTAGTTCGTCACCGGGCGGTTGAGCAGCTCGATGAACCGCGTCGGGATCTGCCCGCCGCCGTTCCAGCGGTCGTCGACAAGAAGCGCCGCCTTCATGCGCTGGCCGTAGAACTGCCGCACGAGCTCCGTCTGGCCGTCGACGCCCGTGTTCGGCACGTAGATGTAGCCGACCTGTCCGTTCGAGAGCTCCTCGACGCGGCGGCGCTTCGCCTCGACCCAGTCGCGGTAGCGCAGCCCGTCCTCGCTCGAGATCGGGGTGACGACCACATCCTTCGCGTCCTTGTCCATCACGGGCTTCTTCGAGACCGTCAGCACCGTCGACTTGCCCGCGAGGCCGAGGAACGGCTCCCACGGATTGCTGCGCCCGTCGACGGGAACGCCGTTGACCGCGAGCAGGTAGTCGCCTTCGCTCACGCCGAGCCCCTGCGCCGCAAGCGGCGAGCGTGCGTCGGTGTCCCAGGCGCCGCCGCCCACGAAGCGAACGATCTTCCACGCGTTCGCCGGGCTGCCGTCGTCGTTGCGCGCCGACGCGAAGTCGACGCCGAGCAGGCCGACCGAGCGGCTCGGCACGCTCTCGACGTCGCCCTGGCCCTGCAGGTACGCGTGGCCCACGTT
>JBIIRG010000101.1:0-10410 GCA_044341665.1 Phycisphaerales bacterium
GGCGCGCTTCTGGGGCGAGCGGCTCGCGGCGGCATCCGCCGACGCCTCATCCGGCGACAGCGACGCCGACGACGCCCGCTTCGACGCCATGTGGCACGCCGCCTTCGCGCGCGCGCCGCGCGACGACGAACGCCGCGCCGCGCGCGGCTTCATCGCAGACGAACGCGCCGCCGCGACCGCCGCCGGCGCCGCCGATGCGCGCGCACGCGACGCCGCCGCCTTCACCGCGCTTGCCCACGCGCTCTTCTCCGCCAAGGAATTCGTGTTCCTCCGATGACCAGCAGCCACCCACGCCATCACTGCGGCCGATTCCACGCGCCGCCGCTCACCCGCCGCGATGCGCTGCGCTCGCTCGGCGGCGGCTTCGGGATGCTCGCCTTCGCGGGACTCGCGGGGCGCCATGCGCTCGCCTCCGACGCGGCGGATCTGCTCGCCGAGCGCGCCCTCGCGGCGACCCACTTCCCCGCGCGCGCGCGCAGCGTCATCTTCCTCTACATGGACGGCGGTCCGTCGCAGGTCGACACCTTCGACCCCAAGCCGCGGCTCGTCGACCTGAACGGCAAGCCGTTCCCGATGAAGACGGCGCCCACGCAGTTCAACAACAACGGCAACACGCTCGCGTCTCCGTGGAAGTTCCGCCGCTACGGCGAGTCGGGACTGCCGGTGAGCGATCTCTTCCCGCACATCGGGGGCGTCGCCGACGAGCTCTGCGTGATCCGCTCGATGACGAGCGAGTTCAGCGAGCACACCAACGCCAACTACCTGCTGCACACGGGCGCGGGCATTCCGGGCCGCCCTGGCATGGGCGCGTGGTGCGCGTACGGCCTCGGCGACGAGAACGCGAACCTCCCGGGCTTCGTGGTGATCGAGGGCGGACTCATCCCGCCCGGTGGCCTCGACTGCTTCACCGCGGGATTCCTGCCCGCGAGGCACCAGGGCTCGATCATGCGGCCGGTGGGCGAGGCGATCGCCGACGCGACCCCGCGCGAGCAGCTCGACGCGCAGGCGCGCAAGCGGCAGCTGATCGCGCGGCTCGACAGCGCCTTCGCGCACGAGACCGAGGCCGAGGCCGTCGAGAGCGCGATCAAGAACCACGAGCTCGCCTACCGCATGCAGGCCGCGGTGCCCGAGCTCGCCTCGCTCGACGGCGAGAGCAAGGAGACGCAGGAACTCTACGGCTTCGACTCGCCCGACCCGAACACGCGCCACTACGCGCGCGAGTGCTGCCTTGCGCGGCGCCTCGTCGAGCGCGGCGTGCGCTTTGTGGAGGTCACCTGCCCGCGCACGCTCGGCGACCGCTGGGACCAGCACAACGACCTGACGGCGGGGCACGAAGCCAATGCGCATGCGGTCGACCAGCCGATCGCGGCGCTCATCCGTGATCTCAAGCGCCGTGGGCTGCTTGAATCGACGCTCGTCGTATGGGCCGCGGAGTTCGGCCGCACGCCGTTCGCGCAGGGCTCGAACGGCCGCGATCACAACCCTTTCGGCTTTACCGTCTGGATGGCCGGCGGCGGCGTGAAGGGCGGCACGGTGATCGGTGCCACCGACGAGTTCGGGTACCGCGCCGTCGAGCACCCCTACAAGATCCACGACCTGCACGCGACCATGCTGCACCTGATGGGCGTCGACCATCGTCGCCTGACCTTCCGCTTCGGGGGCCGCGACATGCGGCTGACCGACGTGCACGGGCACCTGATCGAGGGTGCGATCGGGTAGCAGCCGGTAGGAAGGTCCGCATTCAAGCCTCTGCGGGCGCGGAACTTCTGAAAAAACTTCGACGATTGGTATCGGTGCGCTGCCTCGCCGCTCTTCTAGGCTGTCGGTGTGGCGATTCGTTCCGCCACCCGCGCACGGTTCTGGAGTGGACCGGGCGCGGATCAGACCCATCGATCGGGCGCAGCCGGCGTATCGCAGTACCACGCTCCATGGAGTTGCCCCATGTCCTTCCGGACGATCGCTGTTCTTTCGTCGATGCTCTGCGCCGCCACCGCGTCCGCCGACATCGGATTCTCGGCCGCCATCGACGCTTCGCGCGCCGCTTCGCCGCTCGGCACCCTCTACGGCATCCAGACGCGCGAGCGCAACGGCGTCATGGTGTACGAGGGCGAGCTCTACAACGCGGGCCTGACCACGCGTTACCAGCCGCGCTTCAACATGGAGTCGGGCGCCCTCATTCGCGTGAACGTGAACGGCGTTTCGGACGCCGACCGCGCTGCGCTGCAGCCGATCGCCGACCGCCTCGGCGAGGTCCAGGTTGACTTCGCCGCCGCCATCAACACGGCCAACGCCGCCAGCGAGCGCAGCGACGTGCAGAAGGTCGCCTACGACATCGAGGCCGGCATCCTCGCCTACCAGGTCGAGTACCTCGACGGCGACACCAAGATGTACATCGACAGCGTCACGGGCGGCGTGATCCCGCACCACGGCGCTGACGACGACATGGATCCGACCAACCCCTCGACCTCGGTCATGGCCGCGATCGGAATCGCCGAGGCCCACAAGGGCATGGGCTGGTTCACCATCGGCATGGAGAACGAGGCTGAGAAGGGCGGCAACATCGTCGAGGTGCTGCTCGTCGACACCAAGAGCGGCATGCTCTCGGTGGTGCGCGTGGCCGGCGATGCCGTCCTCTCCTCGAGCGACTTCGAGCCGATCGGCAACCAGGCCGAGCGCGTGGCTGAGATCCGCGCCAATCTCGACATGGTCGTGACGGGCCTTTCCGCCGCGATCGGCGCCGCCGAGGCTGCGTACCCGGGTGCGGGCATCGCCGAGGCCGAGTTCGAGGTGGAGACCGAGAAGACCGGCACCACCATCAACTGGAAGATCAACCTGATCACCGCCGAGATGATCGAGATCGACTACGTCGTCGACGCCTCGCAGGCGATCGGCAACGGCTTCCGCTTCGCCATGGCGCCCGTCAGCTTCCGCCAGGGCGACTACAACCGCGACGGCCGCGTCGACGCGCTCGACATCACCGAGGTGTTCAGCGCCTGGGGCGCCATCAACCCGGTCATGGATGTGAACGGCGACGACATCGTCGGTTCGCACGAGGTCACCGCGATCGTCTCCAACTGGGGTTGATCGCACGGCCGCACGGCGGAGTGCCGGCGGCATGCAGGATCCACGCGCGCGCGGCGGGGCGGCCCAACAGCCCCGCCGCGCGTGTCTTTTTCCGCCGAGGCGCCGCACGCCGCGCCTGCGCGGACCCTTTCGCTTGGTCCGCCCACCTCCGTCTGCTAGGCTCGGTCCCCTCCAGAAGGACGACTGGACGTGCGACGGATCACCTTGTTTTTCCCGCTCCTGCTCGCGGCGCTGCTTCTCGCCACGGCGTTGCCATGCGCGACGGCCGCCGCCGCCATCGGGTTCGAGGCGGCTGCGGCGGTCGCGCGCCAGTCGGTGCCGGGGCAGCGGTTGCTGGCGATGCGCGAGCGCACCCGCAACGGCGTGTGGGTCTACGAGTGCGACCTCGTGAACGTGCCGCCGAGCCAGTTCACCACCGCCACGGTCCACCGCGACAACGGTTCGGTGCTCGACATCGCCGCGATCGCCATTCCGCCCGACGAGTTCGCGGCCACGCAGCAGGCCGTGCAGCGCCTCAACTACGCGCGCGCCGACTTCGCGCAGGCCATCGCGGCGGCGAACGCGCGCGCCCGGCGCACGGATGTCGAGCGCATCGATCTCCTCTACGAGGGCGGCATCCTTGCCTTTCGCGTGAGCTACTTCGATGCTCCCGTCCTCGTCGAGGTCGACTCGATCACGGGCGGCGTGATCCCGGCGCTGATCCCGGGCCTTGGCATCGAGCCGACCGTTTCCGTCGCCGAGATGGCGGGTGCGATCGCGCACGCCGAGTGGGTCGTCGGGCTCCAGTGGCGCGCCATCGAGGGCGCTGCGGTGCAGCGGTTCGACGGCGTCACGGTCAAGGTGCTGCTCGCGAACCGTGTCTCGGGGCAGCTGATGCGCGTGGAGGTCGTGCAGGGGTTCCTCATCCCGGGCGGCGCGTTCGTGGCGCTCGGCGGCCAGGCCGCGCGTGCAGCGGGCGCGGCGACGGGTTCGCCGGTCGTCTGCCAGGCGATCGATGCGATGGCGGCGGTCCAGCTGGCGTCGCCTGAGCCGGGCGTGAACGCGATCTCGCTCGAGGCGCGCGAAGGCGGGGCCTTCGAGTGGGTGGCGCGGGTGGTCGACGCGCAGGAGGTCGAGAAGGACGCCATGCTCGACGCGACGGTGCCCGCGGCGCGCCAGTCGCCGCGGTTCATGGCGCCGATCGACTTTCCGGTGGGCGACGTCTCGCGCGACGGCGTCGTCAACGCGGCGGACCTCGCGCTCCTTCTTGGCGCGTGGGGCGCGTTCAACCCGCTCTTCGACGTGAACGAGAGCGGGCTCGTCGATGCAGGCGACATCGCGGCGGCGCTGAACGACTGGACGAACTGAGGCCCGTCGTCGTGGCGGCCACGCGCTGGAACGCCGGACTCAACCTTCGCGCGTCAACCCTTGCGCATGAACCCTTGCGCATGAACCCTTGCGCATTAACCCTTGCGCATTAACCCTTGCGCCCGCGCCGTCCCTGCTTGAAGCCGGACTTGTGCCCGAACTTGTCGCGGCCCGTGCGGCCCTTCTTGCCGCCCTCGCGCGGGCGCGGCTCGAAGTACTCGCGCTTGCCGCCCACGAACTGCGCGCCCGCGTCGCCCGAGGCGGGCAACTCGCTCTCCACCGTGATCGCAGGCCGCCCGAAGCGCGCGATCTCGAGGTTGAGCTGACGGCCGCGCAGGTCGATCGAGGTGATGCGCGCCACGATGCGGTCGCCGAGGCCGATCGACGCACCGCTGCGCGAGGCGATCAGGCGGCCGCTGCGTGGATCGCGCGTCCAGCGGTCGAGGCGGCCGTCGCCGCCCTTCATGTCGCGGCTGGGGATCGCGCCATCGACGAGGTAGCGGTCGATCGACACGAACACGGTGCCGTTGGGCATGATTCCGGTCACGGTCCCGTCGAACTCGTCGCCGAGGTGCTTCTCGTGCAGCAGCTGCAGCACGAGGAAGGTGCGCAGGTCCTTCTCCGCAGCGTCGGCCGCGACCTCGCGGTCGCTCGCGTGCCGGCCGAGCTCTATGAGCTGCGCCTCGTTGAGCACGCGGTGGTCCTCCGACAGCTGGCGCGACAGCTGGCGCCGCTTCTTTCCGCCGCCCGAGTCGCGGCCGTTGTCGGTGATGTCGAGGTAGGCGTGCACCACGCGGTGCACGAGCAGGTCGGGATAGCGCCGGATCGGGCTCGTGAAGTGCGCGTAATGCTCGCTCGCGAGCGCATAGTGGCCGATGAGCGCCGGCGAGTAGACCGCCTTCGACATGCAGCGCAGCACCGAGAAGTGGATCGCGCGGGCAGCGGGGGAGTTGCGGGTCGCCTCGAGCAGCGCCTGCAGGTCCTTGCGCGTCGGCTCGTCGGGCAGGCGCCACTTGGCCAGGCGCGCGAACTGCCGCACTTCCTCGATGTCGCCGAACGTGGGATCGGGGTGGATGCGGCGCAGGAGCGGCGTGTCGAGCCCCGCGAAGGTGCGCGCGACCGCCTCGTTCGCCTCGACCATGAACATCTCGATCAGCGTGTGGGTGAACGAGTCGTCCTCCTTCACCGCGTCGATCACGTGGCCCGCCTCGTCGAACACAAGGTCGACCTCAGGCAGGTCGAGGTGGATCATGCCCGCCTTCTCGCGCCGCGCGCGGATCACGCGCGCCAGCCTGTCGGACAGCTTGAGCTTCTCGATGAGCTCGAGGGAGTACTGCGTGTCGGTCTTGGCGTGCTGCCGCGCGGTCTCGAGCTTGCCGTCGATGAGCGCCTGCGCCTCGATGTAGGTCAGGCGCTTGACACTGCGGATGACCGTGCGCGCCAGGCGCTGGCCCACGACCTTGCCCTCGTCGTCAAGGGTGATGAACGCGCTGAGCGTGTAGCGCGCGACGCCTTCCTGCAGCGAGCAGACGCCGTTCGACAGCGTCTCGGGAAGCATCGGAACCGTGTGGCGGGGGAGGTACACGCTGGTCGCGCGCGCCTTCGCCTCCTCGTCGAGCGCGGAATCCTGCGTGACGAAGTGCGCGACGTCGGCGATGTGCACGCCGAGCTCCCAGTGCCCCGTCGTCTCGCTGAGCTCGATGGAGATCGCGTCGTCGAAGTCCTTGGCGTCGGGCGGGTCGATGGTGAAGATGAAGGTGCCCGTGAGGTCCTCGCGGTCCTGCCAGGCACCCGCGGCGCTCGCCGCGTGCGTCGCGCGCTCGAACGCCACCGCCGCCTCGCGCGCCTGCGCCACCGCCTCGGGCGGGAAGACCTCGCGGATCATGTAGGTCGCGATCACGGCCTGCGTCTCGACGTCGGGCCGTCCCGCCTCGCCGAGCACCTCGATGATGACGCCCTCGGCAAGCGCGCCCTCCTCGGGCCAGAGCAGGATGTCGACGACGACCTTGTCGCCTTCCTTGGCGTTCTTGGCGCCGGGGTCGCGCACCACGATCGGGTCGCGGATCGAGCGGCCATCGGGCTCCACGATCCACTCGCGCCCGCGCTTGACGAGCGTGCCCGCGTAGCGCGACTGCCCGCGCTCGAGCACCTCGACCACGCGGCCGAAGATGTCGTCGCGCGCGCTCGCCGGCGTCGCGCCGAACCCGCGGTTCCAGCGGTCGCCGCGCCGCACCACGCGCACGCGCACGCGGTCGCCGCTCACGGCGTCCTTGGTCTCGCCCTCGGGAATGAACAGGTCGCCCTCGCGGCACAGGACGTCGGTCTTGAGGAACCCGAACCCGCGCGGCGTGATCTTGATCGTGCCCTCGGCCTCCTCGCCAAGGCGCGGCAGACGGAGCTTCTCGTCCTTGCCGATCTCGAGCCGCTCCTCCTCGGCCAGCTGGCGGATCGCCTCGCCGAACGCGGGCTCATCCTCGTCGGCCACGCGCAGCTGCCGCGCGATCTCCTTCATGTAGATCGGGATGTAGCTCTTGTGGGCGAGGTGGTCGAGGATCCGACTCTTGAAGCGCAACGGCATGCGCGGAGTGTACGGGCGCGGCTAGCGCTTCTTCTTCGCAGGCGGCGCCTTCCGCACGATGTTTCCCACGCCGCGGCCGATGCGCGACTGGTGCGTGGCGCGCGACTCGATGCGCTTGTTCTCCGCTGCGACGGCATCCGACGCGCGGGACGACTCCCCGACGGGCGGAGTGGCGGGAGTTGTGCTGGACGCTGCACTCGGCTTGGCGTCGGGCTGCGGACCGGCCGGGGACGCGGAGTTCGCGGAGGTCTTCGCGTCGGCGCTCGGACTCGCCTTCGCATCGGGCTTCGCGTCAGCCCTCGCGTCGGCTCTACCATCGAGTTTCGCCTGGGGAGCACCGCCCTTCGACGCGGCATCGCCCTTCGCCTCGGCGCCCGTTCCTGCCTTCTTCTCGGCCTCGGCGCCCGACTTGTAGCTCTCGCTGCGGTAGTCGGTCTCGTAGAAGCCGCCGCCCTTGAAGATGACGGCGCCGCCGGTGCCGATCTTGCGCTCGACCCGCTTCTTGCGGCACTTCGGGCAGACCGCGATCGGATCGGCCTTGATCGAGTGGAACTCCTCGAACTCGTGCCCGCAGGCGCGGCAGATGTACTCGTAGGTGGGCATGGCGTGGTTGCAGCGATCAGGCCTCGGGGGCGACGGCGACCTTCGCGGGCCGCAGGACGCTCTCGCCGAGACGCCACCCCGTCTGGAAGCGCATGCTCACGCAGCCCGGCGCAATCCCATCCGCCGGCTGGCGCATGACCGCGTCGTGCTGGAGCGGATCGAACTCGGTGCCCGGCATCGGCTCGATGCGCGCGATGCCGTTCTGCTCGAGCGCCTTCTGCAGCTCGGCGCGCGTCATCTCGATCGACTTGGCGAGCTGCTCGACAGTGAGCTTCGACGGATCCTGCGCGAGCGCGAGGTCGAAGTGGTCGAGCACCGGCATGAGCGACCGCGTGAGCTGCACAAGCCCGCCGATGCGCGCGCGCGCCTCGTTCTCGATCGAGCGCCGCTGGAAGTTCGCGAAGTCGGCCTGCGCGCGCATGCGGGCGGCGACAGCCTCGTCGCGCTCGGCGATCAGCTTGTCGACCACCTGCGCGAACTCGTCGGTCTGCACCGCGCCGCCAGCGGTGCCTTCGGCGGGGCTCTCCATCGGGGTTTCCGGATCGGTTGGATTCTCGTCAGCCATGACACGCATCCCTGGTTCTTGCCGCACGCCTGCCTCGTGCCTGCGACGGCCGCGGCATCAGCCGCCGAATGGATTGATCTTCTTCCAGAAGCTCGACTCGCCTGCGCGTACGTCGACCTTCTCCGTCTGAGCATATTCCGTGAGAAGCCTCCGCTGGTCGTCGCTCAGCTTCTTGGGCACCACCAGCTGCAGCACCACGTGCAGGTCGCCGCGCTCCTTCGACTGGAGCGCGGTCATGCCCGCCCGCTCGATCACGATCACGTCGCCGTGCTGGCTGCCCGCCGGGATCTCGAGGTCCTGCTCGCCGTCGATGCACTCGACCTTGACCTTCGCACCCAGCGCGGCCTGCGCGAACGCCATCGGCTTGACCGTGATGAGGTCGGTTCCCTGGCGCTTGAAGCGCTCGTCCTCGGCCACGCGCACCACCACATGCAGGTCGCCGCGGGGGCCCTTGCCCTCGGGATTCGCCTCGGGCGGCGGGGGCTCGCCCTCGCCCGACAGGCGGATGACCTGGCCGTCGTCGATGCCCGCTGGAATGCGCACCTTGAGCTTGCGCTTGGTCGACACGCGGCCCTGGCCGCGGCACTTGTCGCACTTGTCGGCGATGACCGTGCGTCGGCCCCGGCACTCGGGGCAGGTCGTGACCATGCGGAACATGCCGCCGAAACCGGTCTGCGCGACCTGTCCCTGGCCACCGCACACGGGGCAGGTGGTCGGCTTCGAGCCGGGCTTGGCGCCCGAGCCCGAGCAAGGCTCGCACACGTCGAGCCGCTTGAAGTCCACCTCGTGCTCGCAGCCCTTGAAGGCCTCCTCGAGCTCGATCTCGACCTCGGTCTCGAGGTCGTAGCCGCGCGCGGGTCCGCGCTGTGCCCGCCCGCCCGCCTGCCCGCCGAAGATGTCGTTGAACATCGAGAAGATGTCGTTGACATCGCGCGTGCGGAAGTCGTGCACCGGGTTCTGCCGCAGGCCGGCGTGGCCGTGACGGTCGTACAGCTGCCGGCGCTCGGGATCGGAGAGCACCTCGTACGCCTCGGCGCACGCCTTGAACTCGGTCTCCGCCTCGGCGTTGCCCGGGTTGCGGTCGGGGTGCCACTTCATCGCCAGCCGTCGATACGACCGCTTGATGTCGTCCTGCGACGCGGTCTTCTCGACCGACAGGATCTCGTAGTAGCAGCGGGTCTGCGGCATGCGGCGGTCCGGAAGTGCTGTCTGTGAAGCGCCCGCACGCGGTTTCCCGCGTGCGGGCGTGGGTTCCTGCGTTCAACCGGCCGTCAGACGACCGCGCCCTCGACGGGCTGCGTCTCGTCCTTGAGCTCGGTGATGATCACATCGGTCGTGAGCATGAGGCCCGCGACGCTGGCCGCGTTCAGGAGCGCGGTCTTCATCACCAGCGCCGGATCGATGATCCCGCTCTTCACGAGGTCCTCGTACGAGCCCGTCGCCGCGTTGAAGCCGATGTTCGACTTCGCCTCGCGGATGCGCTCGACCACGAGGTCGCCGTCGTGTCCGGCGTTCTCGGCGATCTGCTCGCACGGACGCGTCATCGCGTTCGCCACGATGTCGAAGCCGTACTTCTCGTCGCCCTTGGCCTTCTTCTTGGCCTCGAGCACCGACTCGACGGCGCGCACGAGCGCGACGCCTCCGCCGGGCACGTAGCCTTCCTTGGCGGCGGCGCGGGTCGCGTGGAGCGCGTCGTCGACGCGGTCCTTCGTCTCCTTCATCGCCACCTCGGTCGGTCCGCCCACCGAGATCACCGCCACGCCCGACGTCATCTTGGCGAGGCGCTCCTGGAGCTTCTCGCGGTCGTAGTCGCTGGTGGTGCGGTCGATCTGCGCCTGGATCTGCGCGGCGCGCGCCTCGATGTCCTTCGACTTGCCGGCGCCCTGCACGATGGTCGTCTCCTCCTTTGAGATCACGACCTTCTTGGCGCTGCCGAGCTCCTTGAGCTCGACGTCCTCAAGGCTGCGGCCGAGGTCCTCGGCGAAGAAGGTGCCCGCGGTGAGCACGCCGATGTCGGCGAGCATGGCCTTGCGGCGGTCGCCGAAGCCAGGCGCCTTGACGGCGCACACGTTGAGCACGCCGCGGAGGCGGTTCACGACGAGCGCAGCGAGCGCCTCGTTCTCGACTTCCTCGGCGATGATCACGAGCGGCTTGCCCGCCTGCGCGACCTTGTTGAGCAGCGGCAGGAGCTCCTGCAGCATCGAGATCTTCTTCTCGTAGATCAGGATGAGCG
>JBIIRG010000102.1:0-10398 GCA_044341665.1 Phycisphaerales bacterium
CGCTCGACGGCGCTGAACACGGCCTCCACGCACTCGATCTCGCGCGACGTTCGCGACAGGCGCTCGCGCGCATCGCCGAGGTTGACCGTGAACAGCGCCAACGCGCCGAGAAGCGCCGTGGCGATCCCGATGCCCACGATCGCCTCGAGCAGCGAGAAGCCCCGCGGCGCACGCACGCGGCGACGCGTCACCGGCCGCCTCCCGCGCCGCGCTCGCGCTCCTCGATCCAACGCTCGAGCTCTGCAACCACGAGCGGCTCGCTGATGCCGTCAGGCGGCTCGGTTCGCACGGTGGCGCGCGCGCGCACCAGCGTCGACCCGGGGCTTGGCTCGATCTCCACCGTCACGGCAAGATCGCCGTCGACTGCGAGCGCCTCGCCGAGATCGCTCACGGCGATCAATCCCGCGTCGAGCTCCGCCAGGCGCGATGCCGCTGCGTCGTAGGCACGCGCGCGCAACTCGGCACGCCGCATGCTGTCGAGCGCCGATCGAAGCGACGACAGCGTGAACGACGCCGCCATCACGAACAACGCAATCGCAAGCAGCAGCTCGAGCATCACGCCGCCGCTGCGGTGGCCCCGGGCGCGTGTCCGTGGTGTGATGCCAGCCATCGCACGCCTCCGTTCGCGTGCGCGGGCACGCAGCTCGCATGCCCGCTGCGTTCAGGGTTCGCCGGCCGCGTCGAGTTCCTCGGGCAGGACGCCGTCGCTGAACTCAGGGTCGAACTCCGACATCTCGCCGTCGGGCGCGTCGAACTCAGGGCGGTCGCCAGCGCCATCGGCGGGCTGCGTCGGCTGCTCGATCTTCTGCGGGACACCCGTCGCGCGGTCGACCTTCATCGCGCGCAACGAACCCGCGTCGGTCCGCAGCATGAAGATCGGCGCGAAGAACACCGAACCATCGGGCAGGAAGATCGCAAGCGTCTGGCCCTGCGCGGCGGTCGATGCAGCATCCATTCCGCGCGAGGCGGCGCTGGTGCGGTTGCCGGCGTCGTCGCCGAGTCCACCACCGAGGCTGTCAGTGAGGTTGTCAGCGAAGCTGTCCGTGAGCCCATCGCCGCCCGCGCCCTCGGAGCCCGCTTCAAGCCCGAGCGCGATGCGCACGCCACGAGGCAACTCCATGCTGGCCCACGATGCCTTGATGTCGCCCTCGCGGCCGCCTCCAAGCTCGTTGCCGAAGCCCGAATCCGACGACTGCCCGGAACGGCGCCCCGAGCGACGCGGCGACTCGCTGTTCGAACCGAGCATCCAGCGCGCGTTGATGCGGCTCTGCGTGCCGTCGAACTCCGCAACCACCTCGACAGGACGGCCTTCCTCGCGCGCAGCGGCGCGGGCCATCATCATCTGCATGGTCAGGCCGTCCTCGGCGTGGTCGAGCTCGCGACTGCCGAGCCAGCCCATCGTCCAGGGAACCACCACCGCCGCGATGGCCAGCACGATGCCGACACCGACGAGCAGCTCGAGCACCGAGAAACCAGAGGCACGGCGCGAGCGGCGGGAGATGTGCGTGAGCCAACGCATGCGGAGAAGACTTCTATCGGCAGAATCGGACCATCACAACCCATCGGCGCGCGGAACGCGGGAAGTCCCGCAATCGGTCACCCGCCCGTGCCCGAGCCGGCGCCGGAACCACCGCCAGAGCCCGAGAACTCGCTGAACTCCTCGCCACCGGCCTCCTTGCGGCCGTCGTGGTTGGAGATGTCGTCTTCGGTGCCTTCCTGGCCGTCGGGACCGTTCGACACGATGTCGAAGGGCTGGCCCTCGATGACGGTGCTGGGAACGCGGAACACCCACGCATTGCCCCACGCATCGTTCGGCTTGGGCTCCTTGAGGTACGGACCGCCCCACTTCGCCTTGTCGTCTTCCTCGGAAAGCGCGTCCTTCGACCAGAGGACCGCAAGGCCCTCCTCCTCGGTCGGCCAACGCTTCATCTCCACGCGGAAGGTCTCGAGCGCGCCCTCGAAGGCCTGGAGCTGTGCCCGGGCGAGCTTGAGGTCCGCCTTCTCGCTGGCGCCGAGCACGTTCACGGCAACGAGGCCGCCGATGGCGAGCAGGATGCCGATGACGATGAGGAGCTCGAGGATGGTGAAGCCGCGGCGACGGGTCTGCGATCGCATGAGGAACTCCTGAAATGGGGGAGTCGGAGTCTACCGCCAACCCCTGCGCGGTTCCGCTTCTTTCGCCGCAACCGCGAGATTTTCAGACCTCGGCCCGTGACTTTATGGACCCTAGAGCTGCGACGAAAGCTGCATCATCGGCACCACCAGCGCCAGGAAGATGAACATCACGAGGAGCGCGATGAAGAGAAGCATCGCCGGCTCCATCAGGCGCAGCAGCATGGAGAGCGTGCGGTCGATGCGCGATTCGAGCGTATCGGCCAGCCGTACCAGCACCGAGGGGAGCGTGTTCGCGCTCTCGCCGACCGCGAGGATCTCGATGACGTCGTCGGCAAAGAGCCCGCTGTCGGCGAGCGGCTGCGAGAGCTGCTCGCCCTGCCGAACCGACTCGCTCGCGCGCTCGAGGGCGCGCGAGAGCACCGGATTTCCCGCCGATTCCCGCGCGATCTCGATCGCCTGCAGCATGGGAATGCCGTTCTCGAGGAGCGTGCCCAGCATGCGGGCGAAGCGCGCCACCGCGATCGCCGCGAAGAGCGGGCCCACGAGGGGTACGCGCAGCAGCCGCTCCGAGAGCCAGTAGCGCGAATCGGGACGGCGCAGCGCGGCCCACGCGCCGCCGATCGCGCCGAAGAAGAGCACCAGCGCCAGCACCGTGTGCTGCGTGAACAGCTCGCTCGCGCCGAGGAGGATGCGCGTGGCGATCGGCAGCGTCGGCAGCTTGTCGAAGAAATCCTGGAACTTGGGCACAAAGAAGACAAGCGATGCGACGACCACGCCCGCGCCCACGAGGAGCAGCACCACGGGATACATGAGGTTGCCGATCACCTTGCCGCGCAGGTCGGCCTGCTGCTCGAGCAGCGTGGCGAGCCGCGCGAGCACCGGCTCGAGGAATGCACCGCGCTCGCCTGCGCGCACCATCGCCACGTGGACCGTCGCGAACACACGCGGATGCCGCGCCATCGCGTCTGCCAGCCGCTCGCCCGCGGCGATCGAGTCGGCGACCTCGCTCCACGCCTTGGCGAGCGTGGGGTTCGACTTTCCGCGCCCAAGCAGCCGCAGGGCGCGCAGCAGCGGCACGCCCGAGCGCAGCAGCTCCGACAGCTGGCGGTAGCTCGCCGACAGCGCGCGCACGCCCACGCGTCCGCCTGCGCGGGGAGCTCCTGCAGCGGCGATGCGGATCGGCGAGAGCCCCTTCACCGCGAGATCACCGAGCAGCGCCGACTCGCTTGCGGCGTCGGCGCGGCCCTTGATGCGGCGCCCCGTGGCGTCGCGGGCGATGTAGTCGAAGGCGGGCACGCGGACATGGTAAAGCCGCGCGCGTCGGCAGGCGACGCGCGCGGCAGCGTGATTCGTGATGTGGCCAGACGGTGCGATGCGCGATCGGGGTCAGCGTCGGCGTCGACCGAACAGTCCTGCGCCGGCGAACAGCGCAAGTGCGCCTGGCGCGGGCACCGCGACCTGCTCGAAGACGAGCTCCGCGGCATAGCTCTCGCCGAGGCCTGCCTCGCCGATCTCGAGCCGCAGGCCGGAGTGCACGATGATGCCGCCGTAGATGGTCTCGCCGCCGCCTGAACCGCCGCCACCACCGCCCTCTTCGCCAGGTCCGTCGCCTCCGCCCGTGCCGCCGCCCCAGTCGCCGGGATCGCCGCCCGCGAGGCCGCCTTGGCTCTGCGCGAAATCCGAGAAGTTGAGCCACGCGAGGCCGTTCAGACCGAGCGAGATGAAGCGCTGCGAGTTGAAGTGCTGGTCGCCGCTCACCGCGTCGCAGTCTGAGATGCGCGTCTTGAGGACGGCGTCGCCTTCACCGACGTGCTGCGTGACGACGCCCTGGTAGCCCGCCGTCACGGTGCCGCGCGTGAGATCGGTGCCGACGACGCGGAACAGGTCGATGTCCGCTCCTGGGCTCCAGTTGCCGTAGCTGTTCACGCCCGTGTCGCGGACGCGGACGCCGACCAGCGCGAGGTTGCCGCCGAGCTGCTGCGCGATGCCGTGGATGTCGAACGAGGTCACGGTGCGCGTGCCCGATGCGTCGAGGTGGCTCGTCACGAACGCGCCGTAGCTGCCGGTGTAGACGATGCTCGGCCGTGGCGCGACCTGCTGCACGGTGCCGAGCTGGACGGTGAGTTCTGCGTGCGCGGTGCCGACCATGGCACACGCGGCCGCGATGCCCGCGAGGGCACTGGCGCGAATCACTGAGCGATTCATATCTTGGAGTCCTTCCCCGTCGGGATCCCGCGGCTCCCCAGCGGCCTTGGCATCGCGACAGGGGAAATGTGGCGCGGAATGAGCGGAAGCCAAGGAAACGCCGCGGAATCCGCGCGCCGCGCGCGACGGCCGTGGCGCGTGTGCGGGCTGTGCCGAGGACGCGGCGCCGATCTGTGCGGACTGTGCAGCCCTTGCCGCACGCGCTACCCTTCGACCGATGCGCGTCGTCAGCCTTCTTCCGTCCGCGACCGAGCTCCTGTGCGCCGCCGATGGCGCGGCGCTCCTCGTGGGCCGCAGCCACGAATGCGATTTCCCCGCGGATCTCGCGCGGGTTCCCGTGCTCACGCGGGCGCGCACGCACGGCGGCAGCTCGGCGGCCATCGACGCCGAGGTGAGCGCATCTCTTGCGGGCGGCGCGTCGCTCTACGAGCTCGACGAGCGGATGCTCGCCGAACTCGCCCCCGACGTGATCCTCACCCAGAGCCTTTGCGACGTCTGCTCGATCGACCTGCGCACCGTCGAGCGCGTGGCCGCGGGACTGGCGAAGAAGCCCGTGATCGTGAACCTCGATCCGAAGAGCGTCTTCGACGTGTTCGACGACCTGCTGCGCGTGGGCGAGGCGACCGGCCGCGCGGCGGCGGCGGAGCGCGCGATGGTCGCGCTGCGCGCGCGCTACTGGAGCGCCATCGACTTCGTGAATCCGTACGTGCCGGGACCCGAGGTGCTCTTCCTCGAGTGGGCCGACCCTCCCTTTTGCGGCGGACACTGGACCCCGGCGCTCATCGAGGCTGCAGGCGCGCGCCACAGCCTCAACAAGGCGGGCGAGAAGTCGCGGCGCATCACGCCCGAGGAGATCCTCGAGAGCGCTCCCGAGCGCATCGTGGTGTGCCCCTGCGGCTTCGACCTCGACCGCACCCGCCAGGAGCTCTCGGCGCTCGAGAAGACGCGCTGGTGGCCCCTGCTTCCCGCCGTGCTCGAGGGGCGACCCGACGCCATCGCGATCGTCGACGGAAACCAGATGTTCAACCGTCCCGGTCCGAGGCTCGTCGACGCCTTCGAGTGGCTGGTGGGGTGGATCAACGGCCGGGAGGAACTGGCGCCGTTGTCGTTTCCGGTGAGCTACCCCTAGAATGTCCCGCATGGAAGTGCCGTCGACGACGGGCGCGCAACAAGCCTGGCGCCCGATCAGATTTCCGCTGACGAAAGGGGCGCGGGTGCGCGCAGCACTTCTGCTCGGCCTGATCGTCAGCGGGGTCGTGGTGATCGCGCTGCGCGATCCACGCGCCTACGGAATGGGCGTGCTCTGCCCGACGCGCAGGCTGCTCGGGCTCTACTGCCCCGGTTGCGGCACGACTCGGGCCGCCCACGATCTTCTCGGCGGACAGCCCGCCTCCGCAATCGCGAACAACCCGCTGGCCGTCTTCGCAGGACTTCCGCTCCTCGCGTGTCTGCTGGTCAATCTCACCTTCGGCGCGTTCTGGGGCTTTGCATGGCGGATCAGTCTCCCAAGCCGCGTCGGCGCGGTCGCGGTGACCGTGCTGGTGCTTTACACGATTGCGCGCAATATCCCGGCGGAAAGGCTCGATTTCCTTCGACCGCCGCCGTACCGGCTGCTTCCGGAAGCTACATCGCCCGCAAACGCAGGCTCTGAGTGACGACTTGACGCAGTTCGGTCGCCGCAGAGAGACCTTTGCAGGACGGCGCGGAGAGCAGAACGAACCGACATGCACGCCGGTCGGTGCGCGCGTCGCGTCGCGTCGGCAAGCCCTAGCGCGAGTTCGCAGCGATCGCCGAGAAGAAGTAGATGAGTCCGATGATCGCACCGATCACGACCGAGGCGGTCATCCAGGACTTGCTGGAAGCTGCATCGCGCTGGGCTCCTGCGACGTCCCCAGCGGCACCCTTGGCGTTCGCATTCGCCGCATACACGATCGACACGATTCCGCCGATCAGGCAGCAGCAGATCGTGGTGAGGATTGGTCCTACCAGGCTCACGGGGGTCCACAGCGCGATCGGAGCGATGCCCGCTGGCGATGTCGGTGGAAACAGATGGACCGGCATCTCGATAACGGAGACGGCGGGCTCCCAGATATCGCTGCCAACCTCGCAAAGTTCCGCATCAACGGGCAAACGACCTTGCTTTGCCATCCGCTCAAGTTCGTCAACATCGAACGGTCCTTGGGACCGACCATCACCGATAGAGAGCCAGTACCGCATGGAGGACACCTCCGAAGCGATGCCCGCTGGCGATGTCGGCGGAAACGCGACCCCCGCCAGTTGAAGGACCGATGTTGCAGGCACCCAGCCTGTGCTTCCAACCGCGCAAAGCTGCGACTGCGCGTTCAGCCGACCCTCGTTCGCCATCTGCTGCAGGTGCGAGACATCGTAAGGACCGTATGACTTGCCATCGCCGATTGAAAGCCAGTATTGCATGACTCCTCCACAAAGCCGCGGAGCATCGACCCGACTGCAGCGCCGAATCCGCGAATTCCTATGAATCCTACAGACTTGCGATTGCCAACGCAATGAGTCCAAGTGTACCGCGCGAACCAAGCAGCACGGCCGTCCACGCACGTCCAGCGCCTCGTACATCCTTCCGCCTGCGCACGCGGGCCAGCGCACACAGCCCCACACCTAGCGCGAGTGATGCAGGAAGAAGGGCGATTGCAAAGAGCCCGAGGTATCACGCGATGGACGCGACAGGCTCGACCTCCACAGGAAGCAGCATGCGTATTGCCGAATCCTGCGTCGCCGAGGTCGCGGTAGGTCGCGGGGCGATCGGCGTAGGCGGTAGGGGAGGCGGCGCGACTTCCCGAAAGTCAATGAGCGAGCCCGCCAAGAAGCAATCCGAGTCCGTCGTGCTTCTCACGTTGGTTTGGTGCGTGACGCGCCCCTCCTTCGCAAAGACAGAAGAGCTGCTCACGAGAATAGGGGCCATGCAGGGCGCCATCGCCGTGCGAAACGAAGTACTGCATCATTTGCCTACCGGAAGCAACTCAAGAGTATGGGGACTCCGCGCACGGAGGAACGAGCGGCCATGACGCATCAACGCTGGTCCTTTCGGAAATCGGGGGAGCCTTCGCATCCGTAGGTCGTGCAGCCTCCATTCTCACTCCACGCAGCAGCAATGAGAACCTGACGGCATGTTGGACACTCCACGACATCATCTCCTGTTGCGATACGCTCCATGGAGTACGGGCACTTCCGCCCTTCGTCGGAGGCGCCGGCGACTCTGGCGTCGCCGCGACGCACGGCTGATCGTGCCCCGTGAGGCGGTGGCGGCGGTGGCGGCGGCACCGACGCGTTCAGCGCCGCAGAGCCAGCGAACGGAGGAGGAGGAGGAGGAGGGGGAGGCGGACGAGGGGGAGGCGCCACTCCTGGCGGAGCAGCACGTGGCGACGGCTGCGGCAGGCCCGACGCCGACGGCGGAGCGGGGGTCTGATCGAAGCGAATCACGATCTGCGTCCCCTCCGCGATCGCGGAGCTCGGCGGAGTATCGATCGGAGGCCGCACGCGCAGGACCGACTCCGGATGATCTCTCCTGAGGTCAGGTCCCCATGCACAGCCGCGTGTCGCGCAGCCTTCGTGCTCGCGCCACCCCAACCCCTTGTGAATGGACCGGCAAAGCGGGCACTCCGCAATGACTTCGTCTGCTTCGAACCGCTCGAGCGTCAGCGGGCATCGCAATGACAGCTCATGCGACCTGACGAGTCTAATGATCGGGGATCGGGGGCTTTCGGTGTCGTCGGCGGGCATGCGCAAGAGTCCAATCGCATCAATCGAGTTCTACCGGGGATCCCAGGATCCACCGATACTCAGTCTCCCACGCTTCTCCGACGAAGATGGCGAACCCGATGCCAGCTTCGCCTTGGAGCGTCACGACTCCGATCCACTCCCATCCGTCGGCTGTGGCGCGGAGCAGCGGACCGCCGCTGTTTCCTGGCAGCACCGTGCAGTCGATCTGGATCCATCGCACGCCGGGATCGCGGAAGTCGAGGCCTTCGCGAAGCGCAGAGATGCGCCCGAACGTCTGTGTCTGCTCGTAGCCCTTCGCCGAACCTACGGCGACTACTTCTATGCCCTCGTCGAGCTGGGCCCATGCGTCATTGGTCGGGAGTCCCGCGAGGCGAAAATGCTCGCCTTCGACAAGCGCTCGCGCATCCACCACGATGAGCGCCAAGTCGACCGAGCGAGTCGCGGCGACCGCAAGCGAGAGTGCGGGACGACGCTCTCCGCCGCGGAAGACGACCTCGAACTGCGCGGGCGGATCTCCCCCACCGTCCGCCGCAACATGTCGGTTGGAGAAAAGCACGAGCCTGTTGTCGGCGGTGAGGCGCCATGGCACGGCGGTGCCGCCCCATCCCGAGAGACCGAGCACGCCACCACGCGCTTCAACGCTCGGTGCGACCAACGGTAAGTCACCCTGCGCGATTAACGCCGACTCCGCGGAGCTCGGCTCGCGAATGCCCGTGGCGGCTGCATCGGATGGCTGGCTCGGGGCGAGCATCCAAGCCGCGACGGCAATCATTCCGAAAGCACCCACGAGTGCAGCGGCCAGCAGCGCGGCGAGCAACGTGCGGTTTGGCGCCCGCGGCGCGATCGACGCCGATGCGGGAGGCGGCGCGGGCGGGTCCGCGTTCTCCTTGGTCACCGCGACCCAGAGGCGCGACCCCTGACCCGATTCGCCAAGGTCGTCCGCCGTGACGCGAAGCCGATTCGCACGCTCGCTCAAGTGCCCCCTCCATGCTGCTTGAGTGATGCCTCGATCGCAAGGCGAGCATGCTCGAGACTCTCCCGCCAGGCAGGCGAGGGATGACCCGCTTCCAGAACGCGGCCGAGATACGCGAGTTTTGCCCGAGCGACGCCCACCAAGGCCTCTCGATCGAATGCCTGCGAGCGGCCAGGGTGCAGGCCGCTGATCAGCCGCTCCACGAGCGTGAGCTCGGTCGCACAGACGCTGTTCCAGAAGCGCCGCACTGCGGGCTGGTCGCTCGCGGCTGAGAATGGATTGCCGTCGAGCACTCCAACCGAAAGCTCATAGGTGTCATGCACACCGACAACGTGATCGTCGAGCGCGATGCTGGAGCTCTCGCGCGGAGCGATGCCTCGGACGGCCGTTCCAGACATGCTGCGGATCTCCGCACGCATCGGTTCCGCGCGCAGCGCGAGCATGCATAAGCCCGATCGGCAATGCACGATCTCGCCAGCGCGTGCGCGGACACGCCAGAGTCCCGGGGTGTTCACCGCCTCGACATCGAGTTCGACTTCGTCGACGCGATCCTCGCTGCTCGCGCCAGATGTGGACGGACGCGCGAAAATCCTGGTCGCGGAAGCGATCGAATCGCCCGCGCTCGGTCGCGACGCGGCGGCCGGAGGAGGTGGCGGCGCAGGCGGCTTCAGCGAAGGTGGAGGCGGAGGCAGGGGCGCAGCACCGACTGCGGCCCAAGTCGCGATCGCCGGCGGGGCTGGCGGCACGGGCGGTGGTGGCGCGGATGGCGGCTGCACGACGATCACGGGCGCCGACGGCGACGGCGACGGCGACGGCGCCAGCGGCCTCGACACGCCTTCGCCTGGATAGAGATCCGCACGGTCGACGGGAAGCCGCGCAAGATTCGCCTCGCACCAGATCGCCGCCTCCGCATTCAGCGGGCTCTTCACATTGTGCTTCTGGAACGTGATCATCTGGCCAACGCGTGCGATGAGGTCTGCCAGCGTTTCCTGCGCTGCGTGGAAGTCGCTCGTGCAAACGGTGAACACGTCGATGTTCGGGTGAAACACCGGCGTAAGCATGCGGCACGCCGCAGGCTGCCTCGGGTACTCCGCGGGCAGCACGACCTCCATCCGATGCTCGCTGCGCACGACAAGCGACCCATCGGGCCGGCGCTCGAGGCCCGAGATGCGGTACTCGACGAGATAGCGGTCGGGCGGATCGCCCCCTGCCGGTGTGACTCTGACATGAGGATGCGCGCCGAACTGCTCCTGAAGGAGCCGCGCTTCGTTGGCAAGTCGTTTGAGACGAAGGGACATCGGACGACCTCGCGCGCTATGCCTTGGTGTTGAACCGCATGACGGTCTCGC
>JBIIRG010000328.1:0-3124 GCA_044341665.1 Phycisphaerales bacterium
TCGACTCGGCGCACGATTGTCGGTGTTTCGCGCAGGAATTGCCGTCTTCAGGCGATGGCCGTCGCCGATGCGCGAGGACGATTCCCCGCGCTCGCCCGCCGCCCGCTACAGACGGACCTCCGCCGCAGAACCTCCTCCCGAAGCGGGACCTTGGCTTCACGCCGCAGGCGATCCCGCCGATCTCCAACCCGCGCCTGAGGAGACGCGCCGCGCGGGTCGAACCGCGCGCCAGGTCTGCCGGGACGTTTCCGACGAGAGGGAGCGCTGTGAGCATGCACGGATCATTCGACGACCAACCGACCGACGCGCACCCGGAGACCAGCGGCGAGCAGCGTCCTGCCGCAGCGCTGTGCGTCGGCTTCGACGCGGGCTCGCTCGCACGCCTCGCGAACCTGCTGGCGTTCGCCCAGGTGTCCTGCGAGTCGGTCGACACCGCCGACGAGGCCCTCGCGCACATCGTGAGCGGCGCCACCGATCTCGTGTTCGTGAGCGACCGCTTCGACACCCTGGCGCTCGAGCCGATCGCAGCGCAGGCACGCCGCATCAGCGCCGCCACCAAGGTGGTCGTGGTGGGCGACGCGCCGCGTGGGTCGAGCCTGCTCGACGCCGTGCGCGCCGGAGCGGTCGACTGGCTTGACCTCGCGACCGACGACGCCGATCTCCACGACCGCATCCGTCACGCGATCGACCTCGGAAACGAGGACCGCCGCCGCGAGGACCGCATCTCGCGCCTCAAGGGCATCTGCCGCAAGCTCTCGATCACCCGCAGCGAGTTCACCCGCCAGATCGACTCGCTCAACGAGGGGCTCAGCGATTTCCGCGAGCGCGTGGACGAGGCCGCCATCGTGGGCGAGTTCCGCGGGCTGCTCTCGCAGGAGCTCGACGTCGAGGACCTGCTGCGCACCGCGATGCAGTACATGCTCACCAAGACGGGCGCGACCAATGCCGCGGTGTTCCTGCCTGGATCGAAGCCGAGCCAGTTCGGCCTCGGCGCCTATGTGACCTACGACTGCCCGCGCACGACGGCGGAGCCGCTGCTCAACCGCCTTGCTTCGGAGATCTGCCCGCGCCTCGCGCGCACCGACGACATCATGCGCTTCGCCGACACCGCGGAGTTCGTCGAGTCGATCGGGCTCGAGGCCTCGGTGCTCGACGAGAGCGAGCTCGTCGCATGGCCCGCCCATCACGGCGACGAGTGCATGGGCGTGTTCTTCCTCTTCCGGAACCGCAACGAGCCGTTCAAGGACGAGCTCGCCGGGCTGATCGACGCGCTGCGCCCCGTGTTCGCGGCGCAGATGGCCAAGCTCGTGCGCGTGCATCACCGCTCGCGCTTCCTCTGGCCCGACGCCCGCGCCGACATCAACGAGGCCGATGACGCCGACGAGCGTGATGGCGGCAGCGAGGGCGAGGGTTGGCGACGCGCCGCCTGACGGGCTGTACAGTCCGCGCATGCCACGTCGCACCATCGCCGAGTTCCGCGCCGAGCGCGCGGAGGGTCAGGCCGCCCTCCTCGAGGCCGATCACCTTGGAATCAAGCGCTTCCTGCGCCTCGACAACGCCACCTACGAGGATGGCGCGCTCGACGGCCGCACGAAGGAGCTGCTCGGGCTTGTCGCCAGCGCGGTCCTGCGCTGCAACGACTGCATCGACTACCACCTCGAGCAGTGCGTCAAGCTCGGCTACACCAAGGAGCAGATCGTCGACGCACTGAACGTCGCGCTCGTCGTGGGCGGCTCCATCGTGATCCCGCACGCGCGCCACGCCATGCTCTCCCTCAACGAACTCCAGAAGTGATGCGTGCACGGCACGTGCCGCACTGTGCCGTGCACGTGCCTGGCACGCTAGATGCGGGTGAGGCGGGCGAGGACGGTGACGCCGCCGGTGACGCGGTCGCCGCGGTTGACGCAGACTTGTGCGACTTCGGCGGTGGGGACGACGAGCTCGGTGGTCGAGCCGAACTTGATCATGCCGAAGCGCTCGCCGCGCGCGAAACGCTGGCCGGCGACGACGGGGCACACGATGTGCCTCGCGACCTTGCCTGAGATCTGCTTGACGCCGAAGAGAACGCCGCCCGAGGAGCGGAGTCGGGTCACCATCGACTCGTTGACCTTGGCGCTTTCCTCGATGCGCACGTCGAGGTACTTGCCCGGGGTGTGGATCGTCGCCACCACCTCGCAGTCGCAGGGCATGCGGTTCACATGCACGTCGAACACCGAGAGGTAGATGCGCACGATCGTCGCGGGCCCGCCCGTTGCCGGATGCTCGGGGACCTCGAGGATGGCGCTCACGAGTCCGTCGGCAGGGCTCACGAGGTCGCGCGGGTCATTGGTCGCGGGCCTCCGGCCGAGCGGATCGCGGAAGAACGACGCGAGCGCAAGCCACACCACCACGGCCAGGGCCGTCAGCCACCACCAGGCGAAGAACACACCCGCCGCTGCGGGAACCGCAGCGGCGAGGGTGATGATCATCCATTCACGAAGACCGTAGCGGGTCAGCAGCATCGATCACTCGGTCGCACGACCGATGAAGAAGCCGAGCAGGCCGAACACCGCGACGAGTCCGCCGAGGCTGCCCACCCAGGCGAGCAGGTTGCTGGTGATGTTGCTGGCAACGAGCGAGCCGTTGCCCGAGATCGCAGTGACCATGATCACGGCGACCACGACGACGGCGGCGGCCGCGGCGATCATGAGTCCGAGCCCCACGCCAGACCATGCGCCGTCGTAGGCCTCGGCAACCATCATGCCGGTTGCGATCGGAGCCTGGGCCTCGGGCGTCTCCATGGCGGCGGCGGCGAAGATGCCGCTCGAACCGGCCTGCGAGCCACCCGCGTCGCTCGAGTAGACCTGATCCATGAGCTCGGCGCCGAGCGCCGTCTCATCGCTGTCGCGGGTGAGGTCGAGGAGACCCGAGCCCGAACCGACGGTCTCGAGGCCGATCTCGACGTTGTCGCCCTTGCCGCGGTTGGCCACGGCGCTGATGCCCGTGCGCTCGCCCGAGTCGCCGGCCGCGAACGCAGGCGCACCAGGCGCGCTGCCCGCGAGACCGAGCACCGAGTCGTCGAGCGGAGACGGCGCCTTCTTGGCAGGCGCGGCCGAGATCGGCGCAGCGGAACCAGAGTCGGCGA
>JBIIRG010000103.1:0-10388 GCA_044341665.1 Phycisphaerales bacterium
CGCGGAGCAGAACTTGGACGCCGTGGCCGGCGAGACCCGGCAGAACCGAGTCTGCAGGAAGTCGTAGAGCGTGCCCTTCTCGCTCGCCTCGTAGTCCTTGATCATCTGCAGGAGGATGCCGAGCTCGATTCCCTTGGGATGGGGCTGGATCTCCTTCGTCTCAGGCGGCAGCTCCTCGACGCCGCGCGGAAACACGGTCACGCCACCGGTCTCAGTGGTCTGCGCCGGCACCTCGGCCTTCGCCTGCTCCGCAGCCGTCGAGCTCGTTCCCGGCAGCATGTCGTCGGCCTCGTCCTGCGTGATACGCGACGGAGGCACGAACACGATCCGAGCATGCGGATTGGCGATCGCGGTCAGCTCGAGAAACTCGTCGACCGACCCACGGCCCTTCTGGTACTTGCCCTTGAGTTCGATCGAGACGCACGTACCCGTCACGAACGACTCGGACGAGAGGAACACGCCCTCCTGCGACAGCTGCCGCGTGCCCGCCGACAGCCCACGGAACCGCTCGGGCGGAAAGTCCTTGGTCTCCTTGTCGAGGGTGACCTCGGCGCGGTTCGTCTTGGTGTTCATCGCCAGCTCGATGTGGTGAGCCGGCTGCTTGGCGTTCGGCTTGGTGTGGATCACCATCGGCTTGCCCGTGGTGATGAGGCCGTTCATGCCCGCAGCCGAGATGCCGATCCCCTGCTGCCCGCGCGACATCTTCAGCCGGTGGAACTTGGACCCGTAGAGCAGGCGGCCGAAGATGTTCTCCACCTGCTTGCGGACGATGCCGGGACCGTTGTCCACGATCGTCACGCGGTAGTTCGACTCCTTGGCCGTGGCGGGACGCCTCGGGTCGAGGTCCTCGATGATGACCGCGATGTCGGGCAGGATGCCCGCCTCCTCGCAGGCGTCGAGCGAGTTGTCGACCGCCTCCTTGACCGTGGTGAGCAGCGACTTGCGCGGGTTGTCGAAGCCGAGCAGGTGGCGGTTCTTCACGAAGAACTCGCTCACCGAGACTTCCTTCTGCCGCGCCGACATCTCCTCGGCGGTGGCACCGCGGCGTGACTTCTCCGGCCGCGACGTCGATTCGGGCTTCCGTTCCTTCAAGGCACTCTCCATGGGCGTTCTCCGGGGGCGTTCCATCGCCCATCTGCGGTCCGCGACATTAGCCGAAGAATCGCACCCTGACGGACGATCGCCCGCGCTTCCACCGCGTTGCCTGAAAATCCACCCCCTCCGCGACCACACGCGCCGACCGCTATACTCTCTGCCCTTTCACGCTCGCATCCGAGACCGACATCCACGGAGATTCCACATGGAAACCACCCTCATCATCCTCAAGCCCGACGCTGTCCAGCGTGGCCTGATGGGCCGCATCATCACCCGCTTCGAGGAGAAGGGCCTGCAGATCGTGGGCGCCAAGCTCATGCAGATCTCGCCCGAGCTCGCGGCGACCCACTACACGGACCACCAGGGCAAGCCCTTCTACAACGGCCTCGTGGGCTTCATGACCAGCTCGCCTGTGCTGGTGATGGCCGTCCGCGGCATCGGCGCGATCACCATCGCCCGCTCCATGATGGGTGCGACCTTCGGCTCCAAGGCCGCAGCGGGAACCATCCGCGGCGACTTCGGTGTCTCGAACTCCTTCAACCTCATCCACGGCTCCGACAGCCCCGAGGCGGCCGCGCGCGAACTCGGTCTGTTCTTCAAGGCCGGCGAGGTCCTCGACTTCCCCCGCGCTGGCGACCGCTGGGTGTACGACTCGAGCTCCGGCAAGGCTGAGTAAGCCAGACCCCTCGTTTCAAATTTCGCGATGGATCTGAATGATCCATCGCGTTTTTGTTTATCAGACCCTCTTGTCGAAAGGAACCGAGAGGGAACCGACTTTTCTGAGGTTCAGCGGCGTTTCCTTCGCAAATCGACGGGGTCAAGACGTTTCAAGCAAGTCTCCGCTGCGTAGAGGCTTGTGGAGTGCTCTACCCTCGGCGCCACTCGAACGGTGTTTCAGCGTGCGGTCGCTTCGGTTGTTCTTCGCCCGTCGACGCTTCTGGTCGACGGGTCAGACGGTCGGATCGACCGCGCAGCGACAGGTGAGGGTGAACGCAATCAGCATCCGCAACGCGTTCCTACGCGAGCGGTTGAATCGGAAGTCGGCAGTCTTCGAAATCTCCGGTGGCAGAACTCGAACTTTCGAGGGGTTTCACGCGTCAGTATGCAAGTTCGTCCCGTGTGCGGCCGCAAGGAAGCGAGGCGGCGTCCAGCGCCGAGACCACCCAGATCGAGTGCAGCCTGCCGGGAGAGGCCGGCACGTCGGGGGCAGAACCTGATTGCGCGGCAGTCTTCTGTGGTCGCCGAGTGAGAGAGCGGAGTGCGAGTGCCGTGTGACGGAAGAGCCTTCTGTGCAAGCTGTTCTGAAGGGCTCCTTCGACACGTCGCCATGTCGGGATCAACGACGTCAGGATCAACCACGTCAGGACCAACGTCGGGCCGTTCACGTTCAAACCAATGCGGGAGGGTTCCAGCCATGCGTCAGACCAGCCAGCCAACCAACCTTCTCAACCGCCCGAACCCTGCCGACTCGCCTCTTGCGCGAGCACGGAAGCGGCGGAGCCTCGTGCCCGCCACTCGATTGCCGGTGGACAGCGGCAGCGCGGCCCGCGCCAGCCGCGGGCCCGCGGACGGTCGCGCGTCGCAAAGTCATTCTGCAAAGACGCTTCCGTCGCTCCACCTCGATGAGGAGGCCATGCTCCGCAAGATCCTTTCGGAGCCGATGGACTACATCGATCACCCTGAGTACCACCTGCCCGATGCTGCGGAGCGCATCTACGGCGCCGCCGAGATCACTCGTCCGGACGTCACCTGGTACCGGCCGCTCATGGATGACTTCATCTCGACGCGAAGCCGATCCGCGCAGGCGCGTGGCGCCCGCACTCCGAAGGCGCAGTCGAGCGTGCTGCTCACCGGCGCGCAGGAGCGCGTCCTGTTCATGAAGTACAACTTTGCGCGCTTCAGCATCTCCGAGATCCAGAAGCAGGTCGCATCGCGCGCACCGACGGTCGCCGAGGCTCGGGAGATCCTGCGGTGGCACGCCATCGCCACCCAGTACCGGGAGCAGCTCGCCGAGACCAATCTGGCGCTGGTCCTCGCCATGGCCAAGCGCGTGCGCCTGTCCGAGGTGGACTTCGCCGACCTGATCGGCGAGGGCAACATGGCCCTGATGCGCTCGGTCGACAAGTTCGACTGCGGGCGAGGCTTCAAGTTCTCCACGTACGCCTGTCGCGCCATCCTCAAGGCCTTCAGCCGCCACGGCATCAAGGTTTCGACGCAGAAGAAGCGCTTCGGCGCGGAGTACGACCCCGCCCTCGAGAAGTCCAACCACCTCGAGACCGTGCGGGCGACGCATGAACGCGAATGCGCGGATGAAGTGCGGCACATCGTCGCCTCGAACAAGGCCGACCTGTCCGACATCGAGATCAAGGTCATCAGCCACCGCTTCGGGCTCGACGTGTCGCTTGCGCTCGACCAGGGCGTGTCTTCCGTCGCGTCCTCGATCCCGTCCGAGCCGCTGACCCTTGAGCAGGTCGGACAGGTGATCGGCGTCACCAAGGAGCGTGTCCGCCAGATCCAGAACAAGGCGCTCGAGAAGATCAAGTTCGCCCTTCAGGCCTCCAACCCCGATGCAGCGGGCGAGATGGCTGCCGACCTCGCGGCCCGCGAAGGCCGCGACGTGCAGCGGGATGCTCGGCTCGGCTTCCCGAGCAACTGACCGGGTGTCGAGCCTGATTCAGGAGTGTCACCCCGAGAACGTCGTGCACAAGCGGTTCAAACCCCCATCGGGCGCGCGGCAACAGCCATCAGCCGCGTGCCCGATGGTCTTTTTCGGCTCCCTCGCGGCGCTACACTTGGCGGTCCACGGAAGGTCACGACCATGACGAGCTCTGCACTCCAATCGGCGAAGGTATTCGACTCCCCGAAGGCCGCCCTCGAAGGCCTCGCGCGCGACAACATCGTGGTCGCCGTGGGTGGCTTTGGCCTCTGCGGCATTCCCGAGCAGCTCATCATGGCGTTGCGCGACTCGGGCGCCAAGGGGCTGACGGCGGTCAGCAACAATGCCGGCGTGGACGAGTGGGGTCTTGGACTCCTCCTCAAGACGCGGCAGATCCGCAAGATGGTCTCGAGCTACGTCGGCGAGAATGCGGAGTTCGAGCGCCAGTTCATGTCGGGAGAGCTCGAGCTCGAGTTCAACCCGCAGGGGACCCTCGCCGAGCGCATGCGCGCGGGCGGTGCGGGCATCGCCGGCTTCTACACCAAGACGGGCGTGGGCACGGTGGTGGCCGAGGGCAAGGAAACCAAGGAGTTCGACGGGCAGACCTTCGTGCTCGAGAGGGGCATCCGCGCCGACCTCTCGCTGGTCAAGGCATGGAAGGCCGACACCAGCGGGAACCTGGTGTTCCGCAAGACTGCCCGCAACTTCAATCCGATGGTCGCCATGTGCGGCGCCGCCTGCGTTGCGGAAGTCGAGGAGATCGTCCCCACCGGCTCGCTCGACCCAGACCAGATCCACACGCCTGGCATCTACGTCGACCGCATCGTGAAGACCGTTTCCGAGAAGCGGATCGAGCAGCGAACGGTCCGCGCACGCGGGTAGCTTCATCGATCTCAGTTATCGGGCGATCAGATAAACCCTGCCGCGGATTCGCTGCGGTTGTGGAGGAGCAGTCCGTTTCGGTCGATCATCGTTGCGCCCCGCACCCCTGTTGGGCGACCCGACGGTCGCTCCGCACGTGCAACACGACGATCACGGCGCTGCCCAACTGCGACGACAGACCGAACATCCGACGGCCGCACGATCGTGTGCCGAGCAATGGCAAGGTTTCTCCGTCGAGCGGATACCGCTGTTCGCTCGTGAACACGGCGAAATGGGCAACGGGTTCAGCGCAATGTGGAACAATGCCCACCCCACCCGCGCGACGGCGCTGCGGGTTGAGAACGCAACGAGTCCCAGCGCGTCGAGCGATCGAGGAACTGGGTGCACCGCCAGGAGTTGAACGTGATCCGCCTGAACCGCATCGTCTCCACCGCGTCCTTCCGCTCCCGACTCGCGACCGCAGTCCTGGCTGCAGGCCTTTCGCTCGCGGTCGTACCCACGCCGGTCGCCGAGGCACAGATCGCCCGCGGCGGCATGGCCGCGCTGTTCGTGCCCGACTTCCTGCCCCGCGACATGCCTGTGTTCGTCGATTCCCTCGGTCTCGAGGAGTGGCAGCGGCCCATCATGGAAACGCTGCTCGACGACTACCAGACGACCTTCAACACCGCGGCGGACGGCGTCCGCGCCAGCATGGGCCAGTTCAAGGACGTCGCGGCGAACACCGACCCCGACAAGATCATCGAGATGATCACCAAGCCCCTGCTGTCATGGGGTGATGAGAAGAAGCGCCTCCGCCAGGACTTCCTCGAGAGCGTCCGCTCGCAGCTGAGCGAGGTGCAGGTCGAGCAGTGGCCGCGCCTTGAGCGCGCCCTTCGCCGCGAGAAGGCGCTGCCGAACGGAGAGCTCTCGGCCGAGTCGCTCAACCTGGTCATGATCGCGCGCGAGACCGACGCTCCGCCCGCTGCGGCCGATGCTGCGCTCGCCGCCGTCGAGGACTACGAGATCAAGCTCGACGCAGCCCTCGCCGCCCGCGAGCAGGAGCTCGAGGCCACGATCTCGGCGAAGCTGAGCGCGATGGGCCCGAACGACATGAGCCGCTTCCTCGCCATCGAGGAGCGCATCATGCAGCGCCGCGTCGAGGTGCGGACCGTGCAGGAGCAGGCGATCACCGCGATCCGCGACGCGCTGGGCTCCGAGTACGGCGCCGCGTTCGAGAAGCGCGCGCTTCGCCGGGCCTACCCGCAGGTGTACGGTCCCGATCCCGTCACGCCGCTGTTCGAGGCCGCTGCCGCCCTGCCGAACCTGACGGAAAGCCAGAAGACCCAGCTGTTGGCGCTGCGCACCCGCTTCGACTCCGAGCATGGAACGATCCAGACCCGCTACGTGGATGCGATCCGCACCAGCGAGCCGCTCGAGCCCCGCCGTCGCAACGAGGCGCTCTCGCGAAAGGCCGCGGGCGGCACCGTGAAGCCGGTCGAGTCGCCCGAGATCGACACCATCAAGACCGAGCGCAACGAGTTCTACGCGCGCATGCGCGCTGCGATCTCCGAGATCCTGACCGACGAGCAGAAGGAACTCGTGCCTGGGTTCGGCAAGCCCGGCGCGGACCTCCCCGCTGGCCAGAAGTACAACGATGCCGTGCACCTCGGCACCGACGGCGGCGCGGACGGCGCCGTCACGCCGGTCAAGCCGGGTGCAGGCGGCGCGCCGACGTTGGGCGAGGAAACGCTCGACCCTTCGAAGAAGCCCGCCGATGGCGGCAAGAACAACACCAGCCCGGACGTTCCCAAGCCGGCAAAGAACCCGAAGGCGCCTGCTTAAGCGCGACCTGGTCAGGGACGGCGAGACGCCGCGACTGCATCCGGCGGCACCGCCCACCCGAGAGCGAGAGGAACTGCGCGTGATTGGAAGCAACGGAACCACGACCGTCACCGAGATCTCGGCACCTGCGAAGGACGCCCGCGCTGCGGCCACCCCTCCGTCTCAGGACGCAGGGGTGCGCGAGCGCTGCGCGCTGCTGGGGATCGAGTGGCTGGACAAGGCCCCGCCGTCCGATCCGGCAGCAGCCGAACTGCTGGCGCCCGAACTCGCGGTGCGTCTGGGCGCCGTGCCGGTCTCGCTGGATGGCAACCGATTGCTCGTGGCGATGCTTGATCCGCTCGATACCGCCGCGGTCGACGAGATCGGCGCGGTCACTTCGCGCACGGTCCGCCGCATCGGCCTCGAGGGCCCTGCCTTCCGCGAGCTCATGCGCGACCGCTACGGCACCACCGCGGCGCGCATGGCCGAGACGCTCGCGTCGGACGGCGGACTCGCCGCGACGCCCGACAACGAGCACAACCTCGACGCCATCGAGGCGGACGACGTCCACCGGATGGCCGAGCAGCCGACGCTCATCAACCTGGTGAACCTCATCCTGCTCGAGGCGATCCAGAGCCGCACGAGCGACGTGCACGTCGAGCCGTTCGAGAGCGAGCTGCGCGTCAAGTACCGCATCGACGGCGTGCTCGTCTCGCAGCCCCAGCCACCAAAGCACCTGCAGGCCGCGCTCATCGGCCGCATCAAGATCATGGCGGGCATGAACATCGCCGAGCGCTATGTGCCGCAGGACGGCCACATCACGCTCCGCTTCGAGGGCCGCAAGGTCGACATCCGCGTGTCGACGGTGCCGACGCTCTACGGCGAGTCGGTGGTCATGCGTATCCTCGACAAGAGCTCGCTGCCGCTCGACCTCAAGAGCCTTGGCATGAGCGAGTCGCACCGCGCGATCGTCGACCGCATGATCGAGAAGCCGCACGGGCTCGTGCTCGTGACCGGCCCGACCGGCTCGGGCAAGACGACCACGCTGTACGCGGCGCTCTCCAAGCTCTACGACCCGCGCAAGAAGATCATCACGATCGAGGATCCCGTCGAGTACGAGCTCAACGGCATCAACCAGATCCCGGTGAACGCCAAGCGTGGCCTGAGCTTTGCGACCGGCCTGCGCGCGATCCTGCGCCAGGACCCTGACATCGTGTTCGTCGGCGAGATCCGCGATACCGAGACCGCCGACATCGCCATCCGCTCGGCGCTCACGGGCCACCTGATCTTCTCGACGCTGCACACCAACGACGCGATCTCGTCGGTCGGACGACTCGTCGACATGGGCGCCGAGCCCTATCTCGCTGCCAGCGTGCTCGAGGGCCTGCTCGCGCAGCGCCTCGGACGACGCCTGTGCACCCAGTGCACCGAGCGCCGGCCGATCGGCGAGGACACGCTCAACCGACTCACGCCCGAGGAGCGCGAACGGCTCGGCGGCTACCAGAACGTGGGTCGCGGCTGCGACAAGTGCGGCAACAGCGGCTTCCGCGGCCGACTCGGATTCTTCGAGATCGTGCGCGTCTCGTCGCCGCTGCGCGCGGCGATCGCGCAGAACCGCCCCGTGCACGAGCTGAAGGCGCTGCTCGACTCCGACTTCATCAACATGCGTGAGGACGGCATCCGCAAGGTTGCCGGCGGGATCACCACCGTGGAGGAAGTCCTCCGCGCCACCCAGGACGTCGAGGACTTCTCGGAAGACCTCAAGAAGAAGGGCTGACCTGAGCGATGCCGGCGTTCCGCTACCAAGCCCTTGCCGCCGACGGCGCCATGCAGAATGGCACGATCACGGCGCCCGACCGCATGACGGCGATGCGCCTCATCCAGCAGAAGGGCGAGACGCCGCTCGATGTCGTCATGAGCGAGGCCGACGCCGCAGCAGCCGCGGGCGGCCGTGTGGCACGACCCACCATCTCGCGCGCCGAACTGGCCGATCTCGTTCGCGAGCTCGCGACCGCGCTCGAGGCGGGCCTGCCGCTCATGCAGGCGCTCAAGACCGTGCGGCGCCAGGCGGCGCACAAGAACATGCAGGCGATCCTCGACTTCATCATCGAGCGCGTGGAGGCGGGCGTCCCGTTCCACACCGCGGCGAAGGAGTACGGACCGCCGTTCGACGACATGACGACGGGCATGCTGCGCGCAGCCGATGCGTCCGGCCGGACGTCGGAGATCATGCACCAGCTCGCCGACCTCCTGGAGCGCTCGGTCGAGCTGCGCCGCGAGGTCGTGGGCGCGGTCGTCTATCCGCTCATGATCGCCGGGCTGATCGCGGTGAGCGTCGTGGTCCTGATCGGCTTCGTGCTGCCGCGGGTGATGAAGCCGATCCTGCAGGCCGACCTCGAGCTGCCGCTGCCGACCGTCATCCTGATGTCGCTGTCCGACTTCGTGGCGTCGTGGTGGATGGTGATGCTCGCGGGAATCCTGCTTGGCGTGGTTGCCTGGCGCAATTGGCTCGCCAAGCCTGACAACCGGCTTCGCTTCGACACGTTCCTGATCGGGCTTCCCGTGGTCGGGCGCCTCGTGCGCGACATCGCGGTGGCGCGCTTCACGCGCACGCTCGGAACGCTCGTCTCGGCCGGCATTCCGATCCTGAGCGCGCTTCGGATCGTGCGCGACACGCTCGGAAACCAGGCGCTGATGCAAGCCATCGACCAGGTGTCCGACAAGGTCGCGACGGGACAGTCCCTGGCCGACCCGCTCGAGCGATGCGGACACTTCCCGCCTCTGCTCGTGCAGATCGTGAACATCGGCGAGCGCTCGGGCCGCCTCGAGCAGATGCTCCTGCACGCGGCAGGCTCGTTCGACCGCCAGGTCAACAACTCGCTCAAGCTCTTCACGCGCATCCTCCCGACGATCCTGCTCGTCGTGATGGCGCTCATCGCGAGCTTCGTGCTTGCGGCGATCCTTCTTCCGATCATCGAACTGCAGAAGGCCGCCGGCGCGTAAGGAAGCGCCCGGTCAGACCACACAGGAGAGAACCATGCGTCCGAACACCACCCGCCGACCGAACCGCCGCAGCGTCCGCCGTGGCTTCAGCCTCATCGAGGTCATCGTGGCCGTGACGATCATCGCGATCTTCGCGGGCATCATCGCCCCGCAGGTGCTCAAGCGCCTCGGTGGCGCGAAGGTCGACCAGGCCCGCACCGAGGCCAACGCCATCGCCACCCAGGTGAAGGCGTACCTCGCCAGCCGCCAGTCGACCTCGCTTGGCTCCGACTTCCAGCTTGAGGCGCTCATCCCCGAGTACCTCGAGTCGACCGACGACCTGCTTGATCCGTGGGGCAACCGCTACGTGATCACCGAGGGCACCAACGGCCGCGACTTCGACATCGTGAGCTACGGCGCCGACGGCACGCCGGGCGGCGAGGGCGAGGCCGCCGACATCACCAACGGCCGCGCGCCGCGCAAGACCGAGTGAGCACTGCGTGATCCTTCCCGCCACCAGCAACGCATCCCGAGAGCCGCGCTTCCGCAAGCGCGGCTTCTCGCTGCTTGAGGTGATCGTGGTGAGCACCATGCTGGTGATCATCAGCGTGATGGCGGCGCCCCGCTTCCTGGTCGTGACCAAGCAGCGCGAGGAGAAGGCGATCGCGGAGGTCGAGGATCTGCTGCGGATGTTCGCATTCCGCAACGGGATCGGCGCCCAGCAGATCGGGCTGCACTACGACCAGTCGCGCGGAGAGGTGTCGCTCTGGATCCTCGACCTCAATCCCAAGGACCCGGAGGGTCCGCGCGTGTGGCAGCAGGACAGGCTGAGCAACGTGGTGGAGCTGCCGGAAGGCATGGTCGTGGACGGCGCATCGTCGGATGACATCGAGATGCGCGACGAGGTGTGGACGATCACCTCGTACCCCGATGGTAGCCGCCCTCGCATCGCCGTCTCGCTGCGGGGGCGCGA
>JBIIRG010000330.1:0-3098 GCA_044341665.1 Phycisphaerales bacterium
TCCACGCGTTCGCCGGGCTGCCGTCGTCGTTGCGCGCCGACGCGAAGTCGACGCCGAGCAGGCCGACCGAGCGGCTCGGCACGCTCTCGACGTCGCCCTGGCCCTGCAGGTACGCGTGGCCCACGTTGAGCTCCGAGATCATCTCGCTGATGAGGTAGTTCAGGTCCTCGCGCGTGACGACCGCGGGCAGCATCGCCTCGTACTTCGTGCGGATCGCAGGCCAATCGACGCCATGCATCCCAGCGTCGTAGAAGTAGTCGCGCATGATGCGCCAGGCGTCGACGAGGATCTGCGCGCGCTCATGCCGCGGGTGGACCTCGACGAACATCGGGCTCGTGACGATCGGCTTCGGAGCGGCGCCCGCGCCCGAGCCGGCGATCGACGCGCCGCCGCGGCCCGGAAGAAGCAGCTTCTTGCCGTCGGCCGAGACGTCGAAGCGCGTGCCGGTGGCGCCGGTCTTCTCGGAGAGCGTGCGCTCGGTGAGATCGAAGATCCGCACGCTGCCGTCGCGGCCGAAGATGAGCTCGTTGCGGTCGTTGAACCCGAGCGAGCCGTAGCTGCCGGCGGGCGAGGGGAGCTGGATGCCGCGCGACTCGAAGCCGTCGAGATCGATCTCGACGGACTTCTTCTCGTCCTTCTTCGCCTCGCCCTGCTTGCCGTCGCCCTTCTTCGCGTCGGCCGCGTCGTCCTGCGCGGCGCGGCTGCCGGTGACGGTCGCGGTGGCCGGCTCGCCGCCGTTGGCGGGGGTGCCCGTGCCGCTGCCGCTGAGGCTGTCGCCGTCGATCTTGAGCACGAGGTCGAGGCTGAGCTGGCCGACCATGCCGGTCAGGCGCAGCTCGCCGGTGGCGCTGTCGTAGGTGCCGCTCACATCGCCGCGGCCGCCGTCGGAGGCGAGGGTGCCCTTGACGACGGTGCCTTCGACGGTGATGTCGAGCACGAAGTCCATCGGTTCATTGCGGCCGGGCAGCGAGGCGCGGCAATTCCACGAACCCGACGGGCCGCTCGGGGCGGCTGCGGCGGGGGCGTCCTTCTGTTCGTCCTGCGCGAGGAACGCGTCGGCGAACGAGGCCTCGAGCTCCGCGCCGCGGCGACGGCGTCCGCCGCCACCGGCCGGAGGTCCGCCGGCGCCCGGGGCCGCGCCCGCGCCGGGACCGGCCGCCGGGGCGCCGCCGCCCGAGGGGCGCCCCTCGTCCTTCTGTCCCTCTTCGTCGCTCGTCGGCAGCCAGCCGAGCTTCATGTCCTTGCGGAGCGGCACCGCGACGAGCACGTTCGAGTTGTTGTAGATCCAGGTCGTGTCGAACTCGCCGTACGACGGATTGAAGTTGCGCTGGCTGGTGAACGCGAGCCAGTCGCCCTTGCGGTCGAACACGGGGTCGGAGTCGCTGAAGAAGCCGCTCGTGAGCTGGTGCTTCGCCTTCGCGGGGTCCTCCGCCTTGGTGTCGAACACGTAGACGGCGTCGAGGAAGGTCGCGTCGCACGAGCGCGACCACGCGATCCAGCGCGAGTCGTGCGAGAACGAGATGGACACCGGGCGCGGCGCCTCGGGGTTCGTGTCGATGCGCGTCGCCGTGCCGTCCTCGAGCTTCACGAGGTCGATGTTGCCGGCCTTGTCCTGCAGCACGACCGACTTCGAGTCAGGCGCCCAGGTGATGGCGGTGCGGAAGGCGCCGCCGTCCTTCGTGATGCGCTTCGCCTCGCCCTTTCCGTCGGCGGGCATCGTGTAGAGCTCGTACTCGCCAGATGCGTCGCTGAAGTACGCGATCGACTTGCCGTCTGGGCTCCACGAGGGGCTGCGCTCGAACACGCCGTCGGTGCGCGTCATGTTGCGCGGCGTGCCGTTCTCGGCGGGAGCCGACCAGATGTCGCCGCGCGCGCCGACCGCCACGCGCTTGCCGCTCGGCGAGATGGAGGCGCCCTGGATGTTCTCGGCGGCGTCGACGGTGGCGACGCGCAGGGTGTCGCGGTCGCCGGGCACGGTGATGTCGACGGGCATCGCGGCGCCGGTCGCGAGGTTCACGCGGTGGATGCGGTCGCCATGCTGGACGACCATCTCGGCGGGGGAGCCGTCGTCCGGGCCGATCGCAGGCCACTTGACGTCGTGGGTGGTGAACTTGGTGACTTGGCTTGCCTGTCCAGTCCCGACGTCGTAGCTGAACACGTTGAGCACGTTGCCCTGCTCCGGGCAGTTGTCGGAGAGGTAGTACACCTTCCCGCCGTTCCACATCGGAAGCGTGTCGGTGCCCTCCCAGTCGGTGATGCGGCGCGATTCGCCCGACTTGAGGTTCACGAGCCACACGTCGGTCGCCATGCCGCCGCGGTAGCGCTTCCAGGTCCGGTTGTCGGTCGAGTGCGGCGTGTAGGCGAGCCACTCGCCCGTGCGGTCGATCGAGCCGTTCGCGCCGTACGGGACAGGCAGCTTCTCGGGAAGCCCGCCCGAGACGGGCACCGTGTAGAGCTTCTGCGCGCGAGAGAGACCCTCGAGCGCCGAGGTCATGAACACGAGGCCCTTGCCGTCAGGCGTCCAGTCGCAGAGGCCCTCGGGGGCGGGGTGATGCGTCACGCGCTGCGGGATGCCGCCGCTGACGGGGAGGGTGTAGAGGTCGAGCGCCTGGTCGTAGTTCGCGCGGAAGGCGATCGACTTGCCGTCGGGCGAGAACCGCGGCGACCCCTCGAAACCCGGCGGGCTCGCGACCGGCGTGGCCACTCCGCCTTGCTTCGGCACGATCCAAAGGTCGTTGCCGTAGACGAAGACGATGTCGGTCTTCGAGATGTCGGGGTAGCGGCAGAGTCCGCTGGTCGGGTCCGATTCGGGTGCGGTCGACAGGAGCGCGGCCGTCAGTGCGGGTGCGCACACGCAAGCGAGAAGGGTCGGCATAGGGCCGAATGGTACGGAAAGCGCCGTACGGCCTGCACCACGCGGGCGCCTGTGTTGTGAAAAACGCAGCGAATACAACAGCGGTCCGTGCGCCGCTTCGGCGAGTCAGCCAGGCATGTCATCCTGCCGAGCCACTCGGCGAGGCGACTCATCCGGCGCGCAGCCGCCAGTCGTCGCGCGATGCGGACAAGCAGGCGAGCAAGCAGGTGAGCCGGAACCCGAG
>JBIIRG010000329.1:0-3098 GCA_044341665.1 Phycisphaerales bacterium
GAGTCGGGCTTCATGGTGCTGGCGCCTGGATGGTGGGGTCAGCCCGCGAGCCGCCTGGGTGCGCGGCTGCTCATCGACTCCGGGACGGGCGCGCTGCCCACGGGCGGTGGCACCGGTGCCGATGGCGAGGGAAGCCACCTCGGCCTGCACAGCCTCGTCAACTACTCGTGGCAGATCGCGCTTGGCGACCAGTCGCTGTCGATCGAGGCGTTCCAGCGGCTGGCTGCGCAGGGCTCGCCGCTGCTCCGGGTGAACGGCCAGTGGGTCGAGATCCGGCCCGATGACCTGCACGGCGCCATCCGCTTCCTCAAGGAGCATCCGGGCGGGCAGATGACCGTGATGCAGGCGATCCGCCTTGGCAACGGACTCGACGGACCCGAGACGGGGCTGCCGATCCTCGGCCTCGACGCGCAAGGCTGGGTGAGCGAGCTCCTCGGCTTCAAGGGCGACGAGAAGTTCGTCAAGGTCGAGCAGCCCGAGCGCTTCCAGGGCACGCTGCGCCCGTACCAGGCGCAGGGACTCTCGTGGCTGGCGTTCCTCGACCGCTTCGGTCTCGGCGGATGCCTGGCGGACGACATGGGCCTCGGCAAGACCGTGCAGCTGATCGCGCTGCTGCAGCACGAGCGCGAGAAGTCGAATGGCCGCGTGGTCGGACCGACGCTGCTCGTGTGCCCGATGTCGGTCGTGGGCAACTGGAACCGGGAGCTTCATCGCTTTGCGCCCGAGCTCGTGGTGCATGTCCATCACGGCCTCGAGCGGCCGACGGGCGAGAAGTTCGTGGAGACCGCGCTGTCGTCGGACATCGTGGTCACGACCTACGCGCTGGTGGTGCGCGACAAGGACAGCCTCGAGCGCGTGCACTGGCGCCGCGTGGTGCTCGACGAGGCGCAGCACATCAAGAACCCGCCGACCAAGCAGACCGCGTCGATCCGCGCCCTGCGCACGAGCCACCGCATCGCGCTCACGGGTACGCCCGTCGAGAACCGCCTGAGCGAGCTCTGGTCGATCCTCGAGTTCTGCACGCCGGGCTACCTCGGCTCGCAGAACGAGTTCCGCAAGCGCTTCGCGTCGCCGATCGAGCGGCACAAGGATCGCCGCCAGGCCGAGCGGCTCAAGAACCTCGTGCGGCCGTTCGTGCTGCGCCGCCTCAAGACCGATCCGACCGTCATCAGCGATCTGCCGCCGCTCGTCGAGACCCGGCAGAACGTGCCGCTCACCGCCGAGCAGGCGCAGCTCTACGACTCGGTGGTCAACGACATGCTGCACCGCGTCGACAACGCCGACGGCATCAAGCGCCGCGGCCTCGTGCTGTCGGCGCTGGTCAAGCTCAAGCAGGTCTGCAACCACCCGGCGCACTTCCTCCGCCAGGGCTCGGATGACGACGACGCACCGCCGCTGCCCACGCTCAAGGCGGGCGAGCGGCTGTCGGCGCGCTCGGGCAAGGCGATGCGCCTGATGGAGATGGTGGAGGAGGTCGTGGCCGCAGGCGACCGCGCGCTGATCTTCACGCAGTACCGCCAGATGGGCCACCTGCTCGTCGCGATGCTGCGCCAGGAGATCGACACCGAGGCGCTCTTCCTGCATGGCGGCACGCCGCAGGCCAAGCGCGAGCAGCTCATCGAGCGCTTCCAGTCGAACGACCCGAAGTGCCCGATCTTCGTGCTGTCGCTCAAGGCCGGTGGCGTCGGCCTCAACCTCACGGCGGCGAACCACGTGTTCCACTTCGACCGCTGGTGGAACCCCGCCGTCGAGAACCAGGCGACGGACCGTGCGTTCCGCATCGGCCAGCACCGCACGGTCAACGTGCACAAGATGATCTCCGAGGGCACGCTCGAGGAGCGCATCGACCAGATGATCGAGCAGAAGACCGAACTCGCGCAGCAGATCATCGGCGCGGGCGAGTCGTGGCTCACCGAACTCTCCACCGGCCAGCTGCGCGAGCTGCTCACGCTCCGCCGCGACACGCTCGAGGAAGAGGAATGAGGGAGAACGCAGCATGAGCACGCCCGAGGACATCGAGTCGAGCGAAACTCCGCCGACGCCGCCGACGCCGCCCGCTGCGTCGTCGCAGTTCGTGCGCAGCTCGACCTTCAACGCAGGGCCCGGCAGGCCGATGCGTCGGCAGGAGGGCCCGCGGCGGCTGAAGAACGGCATCCGCCTGCGTCGGCGCGAGGGCATCGAGCTCCTGTCGTGGCCGACGGACGCGTGGTCGCTGCTCCTGCTGGACGGCGTCGGCGACGCGGTCAAGAACGAGGGGCTTGACTACGCCCGCGCCGGACAGACCGCATCGCTGCAGATCACGCCCGCCGGCGTGGAGGCTGCGGTGCAGGGACGGCAGCCGCGGCCGTACACCGTGCGCATCGCGCCCGAGGTGCTCGCGCCCGCCGACTGGGACCGCGTGGTCGCCATCATGGCGCGCGAGGCCGTGTACTCGGCCAAGCTCCTCGCGGGCGAGATGCCGCCGCTGGTCGAGCAGCCGTTCGTCTCGCTCGGCAAGCACCTGGTGCCCGTCGATGCAGCCACGGTCCGCCGCAGCTGCACGTGCGACCTTCCCGCGCCGTGCAAGCATGTCGCATGCGTGGCCGCGCTGCTGATCGAGCGGCTCTCGGGCGATCCGCTGCTGGCGTTCACGCTGCGCGGGCTCGACGGCCAGCGCCTGCTCGAGCGCCTGCAGGAGGCCCGCTCCATCGCCACCCGCGGCGTGGCGCGCGCGCACTCGACGCCACCCGCCGTGGAGGCCGCGCCCGAGGCGCTTCCGCTCGAGCGTTGCCTCGACAACTTCTGGCGACCTGGCCGGCAGATCGACGAGATGCCGAGCGAGACGGAGCCGTTCGCGCCGCACGCGCTGCTGCGCCGGCTTGGGCCGACGCCGTTGCATGGCAAGTTCCCGCTCGTCGGCCTGCTGGCGTCGATCTACGACTCGATCGCGGAGCACGGGCGCAAGCTGCGCGACTCCGAGTGATGGGTCGCCGCGGCGGCCGGCTTACCCGGTCGGGCAGTTGAAGGCTCAGGTCGAGCACTCCATCGTGAAGTCGGGGAGGACATCGAGGATCGACGTCGAGCACTCCCAACCGGCCTCCGCTCTCCGTGTCCTCCGT
>JBIIRG010000331.1:0-3074 GCA_044341665.1 Phycisphaerales bacterium
TGCTTCGGAGAGGCGGGACTCCCTGCAAGCGTCATGCTGCTCGTCGACGGGTTGCTGCTCGCCTCGGCCATCTTCCTCGTCAAGCCCGCCATGATGGCGCCGACGGGATTGCGCGGGCGCGTGCCGGTCTGGCTGCCTGCGATCGCGGGCGTGATCGCGATGGTCGCCGTGGTCAAGCCGGAGGTTCCGAACACCGAGGGCACCCAGCCGACGCCACCCGCCATCGCGAGCACGGCGTGGCCCGACGCGCCGGCCAAGTACGAGGTCACCTACTTCCAGAAGTGGGCGGAGTGGATCGGCAAGCCGTTCCGCGATCAGAAGCTCGCGCTTGCCATCGAGCGCCCGATGCCCGCGGATCTCGAGCAGGGTGACTGGCTGGTCGTCTTCTCGCGCCCCGATTGCGACACCTGCCAGGCGCTCTACCGCGAGCACTTTGCAGCGCCGCGCGCCGAGCGTGTGCTCAAGGTCTCCATCCTCGACACCGTTGGTGCGCCGCTTCCGATGCCCTGCGAGGGCTGCGTCTCGACGCAGCTCTATCGGGTTCGCGCGGGACAGGGCGGCAAGTCGCCCAACTACATGATCGCGGCGCCCACGCTGCTTCGCCTCAAGGACGGCATCGTCACCGCCGTCTGCAGCGATGTCGACAAGAAGGACGAGCTTGCAAAGGTCCTCGGCGGCGACGCTGCAGCGGCACCGACGACCGACCAGGCTTCCGATACGAGCGCGCCCGCGGCGTCCACGCCTCCGACGACACCCGCGCCAACCGCCGCTGCCTGGCCGGGCGTGCCCGCCAAGCTCGAGCCCTTCTATATCGCGGAGTTCGGCAACGCGGTCGGAAAGCCGCTCGCCGACAATCCGTTCGCCCGCCTGATCTCGGGCACGCTGCCCGCCGACTTCCTCAAGGGTCGCTGGATCATCGTGTTCTACCGCGAGGATTGCGATCATTGCCACGAGATGCTGATGACCTACTTCACCGGCAAGCTGCCCGTGCGCACGCTTGCGCTCGCGATTCCCGACACCGATCCCGCTTCGGCGCTCGACAATCCCTGCGACGAGTGCGTGAAGATGTCCCTCGTCAAGGGACCGAACTACGTGATCGGCACTCCCGTGGTGCTGGCGATCCAGGACGGCGTCGTCGAGTGCGTCGTCGACAACGCCGAAGACATCGCAGCGCTTGAGGGCTGCCTCAAGTTCCCCGCGCGCTGACCACCGCTCGCCGCACGCTCGACCGCTCTCTCCGCGAGGTATCCGTTGCATCACGCGCTCCGAAGCAGAATCGCCTGTCTACCCGCGTCGATCGCCTTGACCGCGGCCGCGCTCGTCCAGCTGCGGAGCGGCGTCGAGTCGACGCCGCTGCCGCTGCGGGAAATCGCGGCATTTCTCTTCGGTCACGACGCGGAGACCGCGGCACGGCTGATCGTCGGTACCGAGCTCGCGGCGGCGGCGGCGATCATCGCCTGCGGCAGCCGCGTGCTCGCGATGGCGGGCGCGGTCGCGATGGCCTTCGTCGGACTCGCATGCGTGTCGGCCGCGCTCCGTGTCTCTGACGCAGCGACCGCGGCGCTCTGGCCGGCCGTGTCGCTCGTCGCGGGCGCAGGGGCGGCGTGGTGCGCGGCGAAAGTCGCGCGGTCTGCCGTCGATCTCGCGGCAGCCAACGCGCGCCGAGGACTGTCCCCCGGTTGGACGGCGCTCACAGCCATCGGCGTCGCCTCGATCACGGGCCGACTGGCGGCCTCGGCGCAGTTCCGCGCGCCCGAGGCGGCGACCACACCGCAGTCTGGGGTCATGGCGATCGACCTCGACATGAAGCCATACGTGGGCAGCCCGCTCGCAGAATCGCCGATCGGCACCTATCTGCCGCGCGTGGTCGAGCAGATCGGGAACGACACGGCGTTCATCGTGTTCTACAACCCCGCCTGCGACGCGTGCCACACGCTCTTCTCGAACTTCTTCTCGCTTCCCCGGCCCGAGCGGGTGATCGCGATCGAGATTCCTCTCGCGAAGGATGCTGTCTCGGCTGCGGCCGACTATCACGGGCCGATCGAGTGTCCCGCGTGCGAGTTTGACACGCTGCCTCCTGGCCCGCTCTGGCTGATCGCGCCGCCGATGACCGTGAAGGTCGAGCAAGGCGTCGTCTCGTGCGTGGCCGATCGATTCGGCGGTGATTGCGTCAGTCCGCAGGGGTAACGGGCCCGCTTCGCCGCGCACCAGCCAGCGCGTCCGGCGCCTCGATCGCGACGCGCGCGCGATCCACGACCAGCACGAGGTCGCCCTCGAGCATGAATCGATGCGGCGCGCGATCGTCTTGCGCGAGCAGCTGCTCAACTCGTGCGATGACCGAGCGGCGCACGACCGAGCCCGCGCGGACGCCAAGCCGCGCGAGGACCTCCGCACGCACGACGGGGTGCAGTGCCTCCAATGACGCCCGGTCGATTGCAAGCGTGTCCGCTGCGCCGAGCGCGCGCGCCGCGAGCGTATCGCGCAGGTCGAGGAGACCTTCGGCCTCGGCGAACAGCGAGCCACAGCCGGCCACCATGCGCTCCACGAGTGCAGCCGTCGCAGGATCCGTCCGAAGCACACCTCGATCGTGCAGCGCGTTCGATGGATCCTCCGCCCACGAAACGCCGACGACGCGAAGAAACTCGCGCAGTTCCGCCCTGCGGCAGCCGAGCATCGGTCGTACGATCGCGATGCCGTCGTCGAAGACTCGCATCGGCATGAGCGCCGCGAGTGCATCGATGCCGATGCCGCGCGAGAGGCCGATGAGCAGCGATTCCGCTCGATCCTCGGCCTGCTGCGCCAGAAGCAGCGTCGACGCGCCAAAGTCCACGCATGCCGACCGCAGCGCCGCCAGTCGCGCCGAGCGCGCCGCATCGAGCAGGTTTCCCGACCGCGCGACGGCGACCGATCGGACCTCGGCACACCCCACGCCGAGGTGCCGCGCCAGCGCCACCGCCGACTCCGCTTCCGCGCGCGCCCCCTCGCGCAAGCCATGGTCGATGGAAACAACCGCAGTGCGCGCCAGCGCATCGGGCACGCGCGCACGCAGCGCCGCCACGAGCACCAGCATGGCC
>JBIIRG010000332.1:0-3059 GCA_044341665.1 Phycisphaerales bacterium
GTCGTGATGGACGGCCAGGATCGTCGTGCCTTGGACGCGGAGTTGCTGCAGCACCTCGGCGATGGTGCGTTCGCTGCGCTCGTCCACGTTCGCGAACGGCTCGTCGAGGAGCAGGAGATCCGCGTCCTGCGCCAGCGCGCGCGCCACGAGCAGCCGCTGCCGCTGTCCGCCCGAGAGCTCGTCGATCGGCGTGCGCGCCGAGGCCGCGAGGCCGACGAGATCGAGCGCCCGCTCCGCGCGCAGCCGCGCGTCGCGGCCCGGCCGGCGAAAGAGCCCGATCCTGCGGTAGAGGCCCATGCATGCGACATCGAGCGCGCGCAGCGGGAAGCTCCAGTCGATCTCCGACCGCTGCGGCAGGTACGCCACGCGGCCCCGGGCCGCGTCGAGCGTCGTGCCGAAGAAGCGCACGCGCCCCGCGTCAGCGACCGGCGTGAGCCCAAGCATGCCCTTGAGCAGCGTGCTCTTGCCGGCGCCGTTTGGCCCGACGAGCGCCGTCAGCGATCCGCGCCGCAGGGCCAGGTCGACGCCTTCCACGACGGGCTCCGCGGCGGAGTACCCGGCGCGGAATCCGCTGAGTTCGAGCACTGGTGCCGCATCCGCCGCCGTCAACGCGGCACTCCGCTCGTCGACGAAGGACCCGCGAGGCTCTGTGCGATGACGCGCGTGTTGTGCCGGATCATGCCGATCCACGTTCCCTCGGGCGTGCCGGGACGTCCGAGCGAGTCGGAGTACAGCGGCTCGCCGATCGCGAGTTCATGCCCGATCGATCCGCAGCCTTCGACGAGGGCGCGGATGGTCCGGTCCGACACCGTGGTCTCGACGAACGCAGTCGGCACACGGCGCTGGGCGATCTCCGCGACCAGATGCTCGATGTCCGCGATCGATGCCTCGCTTTCGGTCGAGAGGCCCTGGAGGCCGCGCACCTCGAGGTCGAAGCGCTTCCCGTAGTAGCCGAATGCGTCGTGCGCCGAGACGAGCGTGCGGCGCTCGCGCGGGATCACCGAAAGCGCCAGGCTGCACTCGCGCGCGAGGTCCTGCGCGATGGCATCGAAGCGCTCGGCGTTGGCGATGAACTCGGCGCGATGCGAAGGGGCGACCTTCGCGAGGGTCTCCGCCACGGGGCGGGCGGTGCGGCCCCACAGGACGGGATCCATCCAGATGTGCGGATCGAGGTACGTGGCGCGCTTCGGATCGGAGAGGAGGTCCTCGCGGCCGAGCGTCTGCGCGACGCGCAGCACCGGCCGGTCGAGCGACTCCGCCCGCTGGATCGAGTCGCCGATGCGGCCCTCGAGCATGAGTCCGTTGAGGAACACCGCATCGGCATCGAGGATGGCCAGGATGTCGGTCCGCGTGGGAGTCCACAAGTGGGGGTCGACGCCCGGCGCGATGAGCGCCACGACCTCGACCTTGTCTCCGCCGACGCTGCGCACGAGGTCGGCCACGATCGGCGTGGTGCAGACGATGAGGGGCATCGCGCGGTCTCTCGGTGCGTCGGCGGCCGAGGCTCGGCGCGGCACAGACTCTCCGCCATCGCATGCAGCGAGCAGGAGTGCGGTCAGCGCGGCGACGATGAGGATGGCGGCGCGATGTAGCATGGGCTACATGAGCATACGCGCGGGGTGCGTCGCGCGCCATGCCGCGCACCGCGAATCCCGCGGGGAAATCACCCCTTCGCAGCTGCGCCGGCCGCTATCGGGCGAGAAACCGCGCCATGGCCCGGAGCGTGGCGGGGGAGACGTGGTGCTCGATCCCCTCCGCATCGGCCGCCGCGGTGCGGGCGTCGACCCCGAGCGCGCGTAGGAACGCGAGCACCAGCTCGTGGCGGCGGCGGGCCTCGGCCGCCAGCGCCTGGCCGCGGGCCGTGAGCCCGAGCGGCTTGTGCGGCTGCGCGAGCACGAGCCCCTCGGCTGCGAGCCGGCGCACCACGCGCGACACCGTCACGTGCGAGAGCCCGAATCGCTCGGCGATGCGCCCGACGCGCGCCTCGACGCCCGCATCGAGCAGCTCGGCGATGGCCTCGCAGTAGTCCTGCGCGGCCTCGGACTCATGCTGCGCGCGGCGCATGCGGTGATGCTCGGCGCTGGGCGGCCTCGTGCGCGTCGTCGTCTTTCGCGCAGCCACGCTCACTCCTCGTTGCCGCGCAGCGCGGCGAGCACGTTGAAGTCCTCGAGCGTGGTGGTGTCCTGCTTCGAGTCGCGGCCCGCGGCGATGTCGCGCAGCAGGCGCCGCATGATCTTGCCCGAGCGCGTCTTGGGCAGCGTCTGCGTGAAGCGGATCATGTCGGGCTTCGCGATCGGGCCGAGCACGCCCGAGACATGCTCGCGCAGCGCCGACTTCAGCGCGTCGCTCGGGATCGCGCCCGGCGCGAGCGACACGAACGCCGCGATGCCCGTGCCCTTGATGTCGTGCGGCATGCCGACGACGGCGGCCTCGACGACGGCATCGTGGGAGACCAGTGCGCTCTCCACTTCCATCGTGCCGAGCCGGTGGCCCGAGACATTGATGACATCATCGATGCGGCCCATGATCCAGAAGTAGCCGCGTTCGTCGCGGCGCGCGCCGTCGCCCGCGAGGTACATGCCCTGCACGCGCGACCAGTAGGTGTCGATGAATCGCTGGCGGTCGCCGTGGATCCCGCGCAGCATCGAGGGCCACGGCTTGCGGATCACGAGCAATCCGCCCGTGTTCGCGGGCAGTTCGTTGCCGTGCTCGTCGACGACGGCGGCGTCGATCCCGAAGAAGGGCAGCGTGCACGATCCCGGCACCGTCGGCGTCGCACACGCGAGCGGCGTGATGACATGGCCGCCCGTTTCGGTCTGCCAGAAGGTGTCGACGATCGGGCAGCGGTCGTGGCCGATGTGCTCGCGGTACCACATCCACGCCTCTGGATTGATCGGCTCGCCCACGGTGCCGAGCACCTTCAGGCTCGAGAGATCGTGCTTCGCGGGATGCTCGTTTCCCCACTTCATGAACGCGCGGATCGCCGTCGGCGCCGTGTAGAAGTGCGTCACGCGGTGGCGCGCGACCATCTCCCAGAAGCGGTCGTCGCCGGGAAAGTT
>JBIIRG010000104.1:0-10172 GCA_044341665.1 Phycisphaerales bacterium
CGGCGCGTGCGTGGATCCGCGCGCCGCTCGACGATGTCGACCTTCCACCCCGCGCGGGCGAGATAGACGGCGAGCAGGCTGCCGGCCAGACCGGCACCGACGATGAGAACGCGACCTGGCTGGAGCATGGCCGACATGGGGGGCGCATCGTACCTGCGCGCTGCATGGCGCGGCCGCGTGGGCCACGCGCTCGCAGGGGCAAAAATGAGCATGGACCCGCCGGTTGCAAGGGCGGGTCCATGCGGAAGGAATCGAAGGCGCGGTGACCTACGACCGTTCAGAACGTCGTGGGCGTCCAGTTGCCGAGCAGCACCGCGAGGTCGTTGCCGTCGACGAAGCCGTCGCCGTCGATATCGCCACGTCCACCGATCGCGAAGCCCCAGCTGCTGAGGACGATCGCGAGATCGTTGCCGTCGACGATTCCGTCGAGCGTCACGTCGCCGGTGCGGATCTCGCACTGGTCGATCGTTCCGTCGCCGTCGCTGTCCGACGCGCCGCCCGCGATGTCGCACGCGTCGAGCGCGCCGTTCGCATCGCAGTCGAGCGTGGCGTCGGCCGCGAGCTCGCAGGCATCGAGGATGCCGTTGGCGTCGCAGTCAAGCACGCCGCTGGCCGCGATGTCGCAGCTGTCGGGCTGCCCGTTGCCGTTGCAGTCGGCAGCGGTGCCATTCGCGATCTCATATGCGTCCGGGAGGCCGTTCGCATTGCAATCGGGCTTGCACTCATCGGGAACACCGTTGGCATCGACATCGGCCGAGAAGCCAGTCGCGAGATCGCACGAGTCGAGCACGCCGTTGGCGTTGCAGTCGGTCGCCGTGCCCGCGGCGAGCTCGCACACGTCGCCAGTGCCGTTGGCGTTGCAGTCGGCCTGGTCGGCGTTGGCGATCGCGGGGCAGTTGTCGACGCAGTCGGCGCGGCCGTCTCCGTCGGTGTCGGCGTCGGACACGTTGCAGCCGCAGGTGCCTGGATCGGTCTTGGCGGGATCGGTCGGGCACTGATCGACGCAGTCGGCGGTGCCGTCGGCGTCGGTGTCGGTGTCGGCCACGCCGCAACCGCAGGCGCCCGGCTCGGTCTTCGCGCCGTCGGCGGGGCACTGGTCGGTGGCGGTGGCCACGTAGCCCGCAGGAGCGCTCGAGGAGCAGGACTCGGTGGTGTCGGCCGCGTCGCCAGCGCCGTCGCCGTCGATGTCACGGTAGTAGGTGAGCGGCGAGGTGAGGTCGCCGTTCTCCGAGCAGAGATCGGAGGAGTTGCCGACGTAGCCCGACGGAGCGGAGCAAGCGAGGGTGGTGACGAGCGGATCGCCCGCGCCGTCGTTGTCCGAGTCGCCGTAGAAGGTGACGCGGTCGGTGGCCTCGGCCTCGTCGGTCGAGCCGTCGCAGTCGTTGTCGACGGCGAGGTCAGCGCAGAGCTCGACGGCGCCGGGGAAGACGGCGTTCGAGGAGTCGTCGCAGTCGGTGGCGTTGGTGACAGAGCCAGCAATCGCCGAGCACGACATGGTGGCCGGGCCGAAGCCGAAGCCGTCCTGGTCCGCATCGACGTGGTAGGCGACGGAGTCGGAAGCCTCCGCGTCGCTCACGTCGCCGTCGCAGTCGTTGTCGACGGCGAGGTCAGCGCAGAGCTCGCCCGCGCCGGGGAAGACGGCGTTCGACGAATCGTCGCAGTCCGTGTTGGTCGCGACACCGTTGCAGGCAACCATCGCGCCAGCACCGAAGCCGTCCGCGTCAGCATCACCGTAGATCACGGCGGTGTCATCGCAGTCGGCGACGTTGGTGACAGAGCCAGCGATGGCCGAGCACGACATCGTGGCCGGACCGAAGCCGAAGCCGTCCTGGTCGGCGTCGACGTGATACGCGACGGAGTCCGACGCTTCCGCGTCGCTCATGTCGCCGTCGCAGTCATTGTCGACAGCGAGATCCGCGCAGAGTTCAGCGGCGCCGGGGAACACCGATGCCGACGAGTCATCGCAGTCGGTCGAGTTCGTGACCTGGCCCTGCATCGGCGTGCACGACATCGTGACCGCACCCGCGCCGAAGCCGTCCGCATCGGCATCGACGCAGTACCCGAGGCTATCGCTGGCCTCGGCGTCGCTCATGTCGCCGTCGCAGTCGTTGTCGACCGCGAGATCGGCGCACAGCTCGCCTGCGCCGGGGAAGACCGCGCTCGACGTATCGTCGCAGTCCGAGTCGGTCGCCACGCCGCCGCACGCGATCATCGCGCCAGCGCCGAATCCGTCGAGGTCGGCATCCGCGTACATGACCATGGCGTCGTTGCAGTCGGACGAGTTCGTGACCGAGCCCGCGATCGGCGAGCACGACAGCGTTGCCGGGCGAATGCCGAAGCCATCGTTGTCGGCGTCGAGGTAGTACGAGACGCTGTCGCTGGCTTCCGCGTCGCTCACATCGCCGTCGCAGTCGTTGTCGACCGCGAGATCAGCGCACACTTCCGCAGCACCCGGGAAGACCAGGGCCGACGCGTCGTCGCAGTCGGTCGCGTTGACGACCGAGCCCGCGATCGGCGCGCACGACATGGTCGCAGCGCCGGCGCCGAAGCCGTCGCTGTCGCCGTCGACGAAGTAGGCCACGCTGTCGGCGGCCTCGGCGTCGGTCGCGATGCCGTCGCAGTCGTTGTCGACCGCGAGATCGGCGCACACTTCCGCAGCGCCCGGATAGACCGCGTTCGACGCGTCATCGCAGTCGGTGTTCGACGCCACGCCGCCGCAGGCGATCATCGCGCCCGCGCCGAAGCCGTCGAGGTCCGTGTCCGCGTACATCACCATCGTGTCGTCGCAGTCGATCGAGTTGGTCACGAAGCCGGCCACGGGCGTGCACGAGCGGATCATGTCGCCGTTGCCGAAGCCGTCGCCGTCTTCGTCGCCGTAGTACTCGGTCGCATCGATCGCCTCGAAGTCGCTGCCGCCGCCGTCGCAGTCGTTGTCGATGCCGAGGTTCGCGCAGTTCTCGAGCGCGCCCGGGTAGACCTCGGCCGAGCTGTCGTCGCAGTCCGACGAGTTGGTGACCGAGCCAGCGATCGGGGAGCACGACATGGTGGCGGCACCGGCGCCGAAGCCGTCGAGATCGCCGTCGACAAAGTACGCAACCGAGTCCGACGCCTCTGCGTCGCTCATGTCGCCGTCGCAGTCGTTGTCGACCGCGAGGTCGGCGCACGCCTCGGCGGCGCCGGGGAAGATGACAGCCGACGCGTCGTCGCAGTCGGTGTTCGACGCGACTCCGCCGCAGGCGACCATCGCGCCAGCGCCGAATCCGTCGAGGTCGGCGTCGCCGTACATGACCATCGCGTCATCGCAGTCGGTCGCGTTGGTCACGCTGCCGCCGATGGCCGAGCACGACATGGTCGCCGCACCTGCGCCGAAGCCGTCCTGGTCCGCGTCGACGTGGTACGCGATCGAGTCCGACGCCTCGGCGTCGCTCACATCGCCGTCGCAGTCGTTGTCGACCGCGAGATCTGCGCAGAGCTCGCCCGCGCCGGGGAAGACCGCGTTCGACGCGTCGTTGCAATCGCTGTTCGACGCGACGCCGCCGCAGGCAACCATCGGTCCCGCACCGAAGCCGTCAAGATCGACGTCGGCGTACATCACCATCGTGTCGTCGCAGTCGTCTTCGTTCGGCACAGAGCCATCGACGGGCACGCACGACCACACATCAGGCCCGCTTCCGAAGCCGTCCTGGTCGAGGTCGGGGCGATACCGCAGGCTGTCGGTTGCTTCCTCGGCCGTCACGTCGCCGTCGCAGTCGTTGTCGACGGCGAGGTTGGCGCAGTTCTCAACCGCATCGGGATTGACCAAGGCCGACGCGTCGTTGCAGTCGTCCGAGTTCTGGACAGAGCCGCAGGCGACCATGGTGCTCGAGCCGAATCCATCGAGGTCGGCGTCGAGGAAGAAGACCTCGGTGTCGTCGCAGTCGGCGGCGTTGGTGACGCTGCCCGCGACAGCCACGCACGAGATCGTCGCGGCCCCCGCGCCGAAGCCGTCGAGATCAAGGTCGGCGAAGTAGGCCACGCTGTCCGCGGCCTCCGCGTCGAGCTGCGCCTCGCCGTCGCAATCGTTGTCGACGCCGTCGTTGGCGCACACCTCGGCCGCACCGGGGAACACATCCGCCGCAGCGTCGTTGCAGTCACCCGCCACGGCAATGCCGCCGCACGCGATCATCGGTCCGGCACCAAAGCCGTCGAGGTCGCCGTCGGCGTACATCACCATCGCGTCGTCGCAGTCGCTGGCGTCGGTCACGAACCCAGCGGGCGCGGTCACGAGGCACACCGTCTGCGAGGCGCCCGCGTTGCCAAAGCCGTCCTGATCGACGTCGGCGTAGTAGGTCACCGGCGCCGTGAGCGCCGCGAGGTCGGGGCACTGGTCGTTGCAGTCGGCGGTGCCGTCGCCGTCGGTGTCGGTGTCGGCCGCGCCGCAGCCGCACTGGCCGGGCTCGGTCTTGAGCGGATCGGTCGGGCAGCCGTCGTTGCAGTCGGCTGTGCCGTCGCTATCGGTATCGGTCTCGAGCGCGCCGCAGCCGCACTGGCCGGGCTCGGTCTTGAGCGGATCGGTCGGGCAGCCGTCGAAGCAGTCGAGCACGCCGTCGCTGTCGGTGTCGACATCGGGCGAGCCGCAGCCGCAGGCGCCCGCCTCGACCTTGTTCGGATCCTGCGGGCAGGCGTCACGCAGCGAGAGCGAGAAGAACGCACCCGCCGAGACCTGCGAGGAAAGCCCCATGCTCGGCGGAACGTTGATCTGACCGGTGGCGTTGTAGCCCCACGCCACGATCGTGCCGTCGGCGCGCAGCGCCAGCGAGTGGTAGCGACCGCCGGCGACATCAACCACGTTCGCGAGGTCCGTGGGCACAACGGTCTGACCGAAGTCGGCGAGTCCCCAGGCGACGACCGTGCCGTCGGCACGCACGGCGAGGTTGTGGTAACCGCCGGCAGCCACATCGATCGCGTCGGTCAGCGACGGGGGCACCACGCTCTGCGCGTTGGCGTTCGAACCCCAGCATGCGACCGAGCCGTTCGCGCGGCGCGCCATGCTGTGGATCTCGCCGGCCGACACCTGCACCACGCCCGAAAGCCCGGCGGGCACGGTCGACTGCTGGAAGGTGTTCGAGCCCCACGCGAGCACAGAGCCCGACGCACGGGCGGCCAGCGAGTGGTTCGCACCGCCTGCGATCGACACTGCGTCGTTCAGGATCGCAGGCACATTGCACTGTCCCGAGGAGTTGCGACCCCACGCCGCGACGGTGCCGTTCGAGCGCAGCGCCAGCGAGTGGGCGCTGCCCGCCGCGATATCAATCACGGTTCCGAGGTTCGCCGGGACATTGGTCTGGGTGAGCTGATTGGCGCCCCACGCCACCACCGAACCGTCGGTGCGCAGGCCGAGCACGTGCTCGCCGCCTGCAGCGACCTTGCCGAGCATGCCCGCGGAAAACGGCACGCGCAGCTGGCTGTTGGCGTTCGAACCCCACGCGCCCACGCGCGAGAAGGTCACCGTCAGCGTCGCCGAGCCCGCGGCCGCGTCGTAGCCGCCGATGCGGATGTAGTAGGTGGTTCCTTCGAGCACCTCGAGGTTCTTGACCTCGGAGTGGAGATCCTGGCAGCCCGTCGAATCGGGCGAGTCGCCGTTGCACGCGACAGGCACGAGGGTGGCGCAGTCGCCCGCGTAGACCACCATCGAGGTGTCATAGCCCGTCGGGTCGCAGGTGCTGATGCGCGCCAAGCCGCTGGCCGGCGCGACCCACTTGAACCAGACGTCACGGCTGCCGCCCCAGAACAGCGAGGTGTTCGGGCAGAGCTCATCGGTCGGCTGGTTGGGACTCGTCGTGGCCGTCAGCGTGCTGAATGGCACGGGCACGTTCGCCTCGACCACCGTGGCGGTGGTGCACTCGTCGTTTCCGTGTGCCGTCATGGCCGTGAGGCCGATGGAGCCCGCAGAAAGCACAGCGGACGCGAGAACGCCCGCACACGGAGTGAGTCCGATCTTCTTTTCCTGCTTCATGTCGATGCACCTCTGAATACGACCTGGAACGGGGGACGATTCCCGACTCCAAGGCTCTTGATACTGCCCTCGAACGGTCAATTGTCGATTCCGCCACACGGCGAAGAACGCATATTCCCGCAGAGCCCCGCGCGATGCGCCCGAAGCGCGACATTCTCGGGCGCGGCGGAGACTTTGATTCGATCGGAACGGACGGAAGCACGCGCAAACCACGGGTCGCAGGTGATTTGTGCGGACGCTCGCCTGGCAGCTCTCGCAACGCAACGGACCCGCGACCGAGGTCGCGGGCCCGCTGCTTGAATCACACGCACGATCGTGTTCGCGTCACCAGTTCGGCGACTCGACTCCGTCCTCTGCCTGCGGCGCGGGGGCGCCGTCGCGGCGGTAGATGCCCTGCATGGCCAGCGCCATGTCGGTCGCGTCGACCCAGCCGTCGCCGTTGATGTCGGCTTCGACCATGTGGCCGAGACCGGCGCGGCGGAGGTCCTTGACCGACACGCGCTCGCGCGGAGCGCCACCGTTGAACGCGCCGCCACAGGCGTCGCCCGTGAGCAGGAAGTTCAGGCCGATGAAGGAGAAGTCGGCGTTGTTGACCACGGGGTTGCGGTCGAAGTTGCTGCGGCTGAGCGGGTTCTTGCCCACTCCGCGGTCGGCCACGTACATGCCGAAGTCGAGCACGTCGACGAGGTCGTCGTCGTTCGAGTCGCCACCGACCAGCGAGATCGTCGGGACCACGTACTTGGTGCCCACGATGCTCATCGACTGCGCGGCGCTCAGCGTGTTGACGGTGTCCTTCACGCTGATGCACGAGTAGTCGCTGCGCACGGGCACCTGGATGTCCTTCACCGCGCCGTTGTTGCCGGCAAAGACGATGTCGGTCGTCATCACATGGCCCGAGCTCAGGCGCACGCGCACGGGCAGCGTGAACGAGATGGCGGGGTTGACTCCGCCCAGGAGGTTCACGTCGATCGTGGCGAGCTGGTAGTTGAGCACTTCGTAGAGACGCACCTCCGAGACGGTGGCGCCGGCCGAGTCGGTGGCCGACCAGGTCACGGCGGTGATGCCGACCGGGAAGACCGCAGGCCACGTGTTCCCGTCGACCAGGCCCGACGCGGTCGGGTAGTCGACCGCGACCGCGACGCTGAGCGCGCCGCAGCTGTTCGACGCCGAGACCGTCGGAGCGGCGATCACCGCACCGATCGCGGAGCCCGCGTCGGCCGGCACGGTCACGTCGCTCGCGGGCACGCCCGCAAGCTGCGCCATATCGATGGCCGTCACGCTCGACTGGTTGACGATCGTGAAGGGGATCGCCGACGATCCGCCGCCGGCCACGGCCTGCGACGAGATGCGGTTCGGGAAGCCCGTCGTGGCGATCCAGAACACCGACTCGGCGTTGCACATCGGGGCGAGCGCGCGGAACGACAGGCGTGCGACGTTGCCGCCGACGATGCCGTTGCCGTCGCCGCCGAGATCGATGCCCGTGCCGAACGCCACGGCGTTCGGAGCGGTCTGCATCTCGAAGATCGACATCGGGAAGTCGATGCCGCCCACGCCCGCGATGCTGGGCACGTACTCGACCTTGGTCGGGTCGAACATCACGCAGGCCTGCACGCCGACGGCGGGCAGCGGCATGCGCGCGATGTCCACGTTCACCGTGAACACCTGGCCCACGGTCACGGCCGCGTTCGTCTTGGCGATCAGCGACGGCACCGCGATGAGCGCCGCCTGCTGGGCCGCCGTCATGCCCGTCGAGTCGACGTTCACGATCGCGCCCGTCACCGCGTTCGACATGATCTCGTAGATCTGGTCGGCCGTCAGGCTGGCATCGATGTCGATGGTGCCCGAGATGATCACGGTGGTCGGACCGGACACCGCTGCAGCGAGCTGTGCGGTGCTCATGCCCGTGGCGTTGATCGCCGCCTCGCCGGCGGGCGTCTTCGACACGAGCGCTGCGATCACAGAGGCGCTGGTCGACGCATCGACCGACACGTTCTCGATGCGCGTGACGGAGTTGATGCCGCCCGCGATCGCGCCAAGCTGGCCCGGGCTCATGCCCGTCGCATCGATGTTGATGGTCGCGCCGCCCACGAACGCGGTCGCCGGAGCGGCCTTGCCGAGGAGCGCCGCGATGCGCGCCGCGCTGAAGTTCACGTTGAGCTGGAACGATCCACCGATGCCCTGGACAGCGATGCCCGAGGCGTTGTCGGCCACGGTCACGAGCTGGTCGAAGCTCATGCCCGTTGCGTCGACCGTGGCGCCCGAGGCCGCCGTGAGGAACGCAGCGAGCTGCGCCGGGCTGAACGTGGCGTTCAGGTCCATGCGCGTCGCGTCGCACGAGTACGCGTCGTTGAGGTCGGCGCGGCCGTCGTTGTCATCGTCGGCATCGCAGGCGTTGCCGAGCCCATCGGCGTCGCAGTTGGCCTGGTCGGCGTTCGCAACCGCAGGGCAGTTGTCGAAGCAGTAGAGCAGGCCGTCCTGGTCCTCGTCGGTGTCGGGCACGCCGCAGCCGCAGGCTCCCGGCGCCGTCTTGTTGGCGTCGTTCGGGCACTGGTCGTTGCAGTCGGCCGTTCCGTCGTTGTCCGAGTCGGTGTCGGCGACGTTGCAGCCGCAGGCGCCCGGCTCGGTCTTGTTGCCGTCGGTCGGGCAGTTGTCGCCCGACACCGGCGCGTAGCCCGTGGGCTGCGCGCAGGCCGTGGTCGAGTCGTTCGCCACGCCCACGCCGTCACCGTCGGTGTCGGCGTAGAACGCGATCGGCGCCGTCAGCGACGGGTTCTGCGGGCAGAGATCGCCCGTGACCGCCACGTAGCCCGCCGGCACCGAGCAGGCGAGCGTGGTGCTCGAGGCATCACCCGCGCCGTCGTTGTCGGTGTCGGCGTAGAACGTCAGGCGATCGGTCGCCTCGCTCTCGGCGATCGAGCTGTTGCAGTTGTTGTCGACCGCCAGGTTCGAGCAGAGCTCGATGCCCGCGGGGCTCGAGGCCGCGTCGCCATCGTCGCAGTCGCCCGCGGTGGCGATGCCGCCGCACGCCACCGGCGAACCAGCGCCGTAGCCGTCGCCGTCACCGTCGACATACATCACCACGGCGTCGTCGCAGTCGCTGTTGTCAGCCACGTAGCCAGCCATCGAGCCGCACGACTTGGTGGTCAGCGAAAGCAGACCGAAGCCGTCGCCGTCAGCGTCGCGGTAGTAGTCGACGCTGTCGATCGCCTCCGCGATGGTGTTCACGGTGTCGCAGTCGTTGTCGATGCCCGCGTTGGCGCAGTTCTCGACGGCGCCTGGGTAGACGTCGCCGCGCACGTCGTCGCAGTCGAGGCCGTTGGTCACGTGATCCGCAATCGGGGTGCACGACTTGATGATCTCGCCCGCGCCGTAGCCGTCGTCATCGCTGTCGAAGCAGTAATCGAGGCTATCGACCGCCTCGGCATCCGAGGTCGCCTCGCCGTCGCAGTCGTTGTCCACGCCGTCGTTGAGGCAGTTCTCCACGGCATTCGGATGGATCGCGTTGTCGGCGTCGTTGCAGTCGGTGCGCACGGAAGCCGCCGCCGCATAGCCCGTGGGCATGTCGCAGAAGAGGCTCGCCGAGGCCGAGGTGAACGTGTCGCCGTCAAGATCGGCGTAGAAGCCGGTCTTGGTCGCAGTGTCCGCGCCGGTGTCGCCATTGTCGGCCACGCCGTTGCAGTTCTCGTCGGTGTCCAGCACGTCGCAGATCTCGGTCGCAGCGGGGTTGATCGCGGCAGCGAGATCGTCGCAGTCGAGCTGCGCCGACACGCTCACGCGGTAGCCCGAGGCGGGCAGCTCGCAGAAGCGCGCCGTGACCGCGGTCGTGTACGTGTCGTTGTCGGCATCGGTGTAGAAGACGGTCTTGCCTGCGTCGGCCGCGCCAGCGTCGGCGTTGTCAGCCACGCCGTTGCAGTTCTCGTCGACGTTCTCGATGTCGCAGACCTCGGTCACGCCGGGGTTGATGGCGGTCGAGAAGTCATCGCAATCGAGCACGGTCGAGCGCACGGCGATGATGCCGGGGAAGGTGTCGCAGAAGCGCACCGACTCGTCGGTCGAGTAGCCGTCGCGGTCGGCATCCATGTAGAAGTCGAACTTGCTGGCGGGATCGACGGACTGGTCCGCGTTGTCGGCGACGCTGTTGCAGTTCTCGTCGACGTTGGCCGCATCGCACACCTCG
>JBIIRG010000333.1:0-3038 GCA_044341665.1 Phycisphaerales bacterium
TTCGCCGCAGCCATCGCGGCGACCTTCATGGGAACCATCGCGTTCGTCACCGGCGTGGCCTGCTCGCAGTCGGCGCCGCAGACGCCCGAACTCACCGCCAAGTGGAAGGACACCACGATGCACGACATCAAGGTCAAGACGCTCGACGGCAAGGACGCGAACCTCTCCGAGTACGCGGGCAAGGTGATTCTCGTCGTCAATGTCGCGAGCCAGTGCGGCTTCACGCGGCAGTACAAGGGACTGCAGAAGATCCACGACACGTACAAGGACCGCGGCTTCGTGGTGCTCGGCTTCCCGAGCGGCGACTTCGGCGGGCAGGAGTTCGACAGCGCGAGCGAGATCCGCGAGTTCTGCTCGACCAACTACAGCGTCACCTTCCCGCTGTTCGAGAAGTGCGTGGTCAAGGCGGGCAAGGAGCAGTCGCCCGTGTTCGAGGCGCTCGGAACCAAGACGGGCGTGCTGCCCGGCTGGAACTTCGGAAAGTACCTCGTGTCGCGCGACGGCAAGACGGCCAAGTTCTACGCGTCGAACGTGTCGCCCGATGGCGCGGAGCTGATCGCCGCCATCGAGAAGGCGCTGGGCGAAGCCGCCCCGGCCGCCGCAGGCAGCACGGAGAATGTCGGCGGCAAGCCCGCCGCCCCTGCAGCCGCATCCGAGCCCGCGAAGAAGTGACTGATTCGCGCGGCCAACGCGCGCGGTAGCCTGCGCGCATGACGCTGCAGCCTCGGATCGGTTTCCGCGACGGCGTGGTGCTACTCCTCACCGCGTTCCTCGTGGGCAGCGCGCTCGACCCGCACGACTTCCTCACCTGGGTGCTCGAGGTCTTCTGGGTCGCGGGGGCCATCGTGATGTGGGCGCTCTGGCTCCGCAGGGTTCCCTGCACGAGCACGGTGTTCTGGGCGCTCATCCTGCACTCCGTGGTGCTCATCGTCGGCGGGATCTACACCTATTCGCTGGTGCCTGCGGGAGCGTGGCTGCAGGAACTCCTCGCGCGGCCGCGCAACGACTACGACCGGCTCGGCCACTTCATGCAGGGTTTCGCGCCGGCGCTCCTGTGGCGCGAGGTGTTCCTCCGCAACGCCGTCGTGCGCGGCCGCGGCTGGCTGTTCGTGATCGTCAACGGCATGTGCCTCGCGTTCGCGGCGGCGTTCGAGCTGCTCGAGTTCGCGGTCGCGATGATCCTCGGCGAGGCGTCGTGGGCCTACCTTGGGTCGCAGGGCGACATCTGGGACGCCCAGTGGGACATGCTCTTCTGCGCGATCGGCGCCAACGCGGCGCTGCTCACGCTCGGATTCGTGCAGGATCGCGAGATGCGCGGCGAGGCTGCGCGCCGCGCGCTCACTCGACCGTGACCGACTTGGCGAGGTTGCGCGGCTTGTCGACGTCCTTGCCGCGCATCACGGCGGCGTGGTAGGCGAGCAGCTGCAGCGGGATCACCGTGAGCAGCGGCTGGAACATCTCCACGCAGTCGGGCACGTAGAAGACTTCCTTCGCGAGCGACTTGATGTGCTCGTCGCCCTCGGTGGCGACCGCGATCACATGGCCGCCGCGCGAGCGGACCTCCTCGATGTTCGAGAGGACCTTCTCGTACTGCGAGTTGCGCGTCGCGACGAAGACGACGGGCATGCCGTTGTCGATGAGCGCGATCGGGCCGTGCTTCATCTCGGCCGAAGGCATGCCCTCGGCGTGGATGTAGGAGATCTCCTTGAGCTTGAGCGCGCCCTCGAGCGCCACGGGGTAGTTGACGCCGCGGCCGAGGAAGAGCCAGTTCTCGCGATGGATGTACTTCTCGGTGGCGACGCGGATCCGGTCGGACCACGCGAGCGCGCGCTCGATCTTGGCGGGAATCGCCTCGAGCTCGCGCAGGAGGTTCGACACGTACTCCTGCGAGAGGTAGCGGCGGCGGCCGATGAAGGTCGCGAGCATCGAGTTGACGAGCACCTGTCCGGTGAAGGCCTTGGTGCTGGCGACGCCGATCTCGGGGCCGACGCGCAGGTAGACGCCTGCGTCGGTCTCGCGCGCGATCGAGCTGCCGACCACGTTGACCACGCCGAGCGCAAGCGCGCCGCGCTGCTTGGCCTCCTGGAGCGCGGCGAGCGTGTCGGCGGTCTCGCCCGACTGGCTCACGGCGACGACCACGGTGCCGTCCTCGACGATCGGGTTGCGGTAGCGGAACTCGCTGGCGAAGTCGTGCTCGGCGTGCACCTTGGCGAGGTCCTCGAAGAGGTACTTGCCGATCATGCAGGCGTGGAGCGCGGTGCCCTGGCCGACGAACACGACGCGCTTCGCGTTGGCGAGCTTGCGGGCATGCTCGCCCACGCCGCCGAGGCGGATCTCGCCCTTGGCGACGTCGACGCGGCCCTGCAGCGTCTGCCGCAGCGCGCGCGGCTGCTCGAAGATCTCCTTGAGCATGAAGTGGTCGTAGTGACCGAGCTCGATCTGCTCGAGGTCGAACTCGAGCTCGCGGATCTCGGGCGTGATCTCGATGTTGTCGACGGTGGTCGTGCGGAAGCCGTCGCGGGTGATGCGCGCGACCGAGTAGTCGCCGAGCGCAATGGCCTGCGTGGTGTGCGACACGATGGCGCTCGCGTCGGACGCGACGACGTACTCGCCGTTGCCGACGCCGACCATGAGGGGCGAGCCCTTGCGCGCCACGACGAGGACGTCGGGCTCCTTCTCGCACACGACGGCGATGGCGTAGGCGCCCGTCACCTCGCGCAGCGCGGCCTGGACGGCCTTCTCGAGGTCGCCCGAGTAGAGCTCGCCGATCAGGTGCGCGAGCACCTCGGTGTCGGTCTCGCCCTCGAACTCGTGGCCCTTCTCCTCGAGGTACTTCTTGATCGAGGCGTAGTTCTCGATGATGCCGTTGTGGATGATGGCGATGCCGTGCCCGAGCTTGGCGTCGTCGCGGTGCGGGTGCGCGTTGCGCTCCGTCACGCCGCCGTGCGTGGCCCAGCGCGTGTGGGCGATGCCGATGGTGCCCTTGAAGCCGCCGCGCTCGCCGATCAGCTTCTCGACGTTCGCCACGCGGCCGACGG
>JBIIRG010000105.1:0-10125 GCA_044341665.1 Phycisphaerales bacterium
CGATCGACGCGGGCACGGCGGAGGAGTTCCTCAAGCTCCTCGAGGGTGCCGAGGCGAACTACCAGAAGTACCTCGAGCTGACCGAGCGCGGCGTGGCGCGCGAGATCGCGCGCGCGGTGCTGCCGGTGAGCGTCTACACCGAGTGGTACTGGAAGTGCGACCTCCACAACATCTTCCACTTCCTGTCGCTGCGCATGGATCCCCACGCGCAGATCGAGATCCAGGACTACGCGAAGGCGATGTACGAGCTCATCAAGCCGATCGTGCCCACCGCGTGCGAGGCGTTCGAGGATTACCGCCTGAACGCGATGCACCTCACGGGGCTCGAGATCGACGCGATCCGCACGGGCAAGCCGCTCGCGACGGAAAACAAGCGCGAGACCGCCGAGTGGGAGGCGAAGAAGGCGCGGCTCGGTCTCTGACCCGCGTCGCGGCGGCGCCGCTACCGGCCGAGCAGTTCCTTGAGCGAGCGCACGGTGGCCTGGGCGTCGGCGTGATGCCCGCCTGAGCCGTCGAACGCAAGACCGCGTGCGCCCGCGTTGCGCGCGGCGCTCCATCCCGCGGGGCAGTCGTCGACGAAGACGAGCCCGCTGGCGTCGCTGAGACCGAGCTGCTGCATCACCTCGAAGATGCCCCAGGGCGCCGGTGCGGGCTCGCAGGCCTCGTCGGCGGTGACGACGCAGTCGAGGGCGACGCCGGCGCGCGCGAGCGCCTCGAGCTGCGGCCCGAGCAGTCGGCGCGGCGTGCAGCAGATCACGGCCGTGCGGAGCCCGCGCTCGTGGAGATCGCGGAGCATGCTGCAGGCGTCCGCGTTCGGCTCCCGCGCGGACTGTGCGGCGTCGGCCAGCCGAGGCTCGAGGTCGCGTGCCATCGAGGCGATGTCGTCGTCGCCGGCCCATCGGCCGTGCGCCGCGCGGAACGCCTCCGCGATGCGAGGCTGCGAGAGCAGGCGCTCGATGTGCGGCCGGCCGGTCGGACCTCGCGTGGCGGCGAGCTCCACGCCGGTCACCGGCACGCGCCAGCGCGCGAACGTGGCCTCGACCGCGGCGTGGATCGCGCGCCGGTCGCGGTCGAAGAGCACCCCGTGCCACGACAGGGCGACGGCCTTGGCATCACGCAGCGGATCCGTGGAGTGCGGCATGGAACCTTCCCTTGTCGGGCGCAGCTACTTCTTGAGCTGCGCGAGGTCGAGCTCCCGCTCGGTGGGAATCGCCTTGAATCCCACCAGCGGCGCGTCGGGCGCGGTCTGGATCTGCACGAGGCGGATCGGCGTCGGCGGGTAGTAGCGGAGGAGGCCGCCCGGGAAGGGGCCCTCGCCGCGGGCATCCCAGAACTCGCCGAGGGGGATGCGCAGCGTCTGCCCCGAGCCGAGCCGCTCGATCCGATGCAGGTAGCGCTGGTTGAGCCAGATGTCGGCGTTCGACCAGCTCTCGACGGTTGCGTTCACGATCAGCATCGCGTCGCCGTCGTTGAACACCTGGATGTCGGCCACACGCTCCTGCGGGAGGTGAAGCGGGTACGCGCGGGTCGCCTTCTCGGGGTCGCGGCGCACCGTCTCGCAGCCCCCGACGGGGCTGAGGGCGAGCGTGGCCAGGAGCAGAGCGGCGATGCGGGGCACGGGAAAAGCCTAGCAGAAGGCTCGAAGCTGCGGGAAGGGGGAAGGGGGAAGGGGGAACGGGAACGGGAAGGAGCGCCCGCGCGAGGTGCGAGGATCCGAGCTCGCCTACGCGCTGCCTCAGAGCCCAGCGGACCTCGCGCAGAGCGCGATGAGCTCTCTCGCGCGCTCGCGCGTCGGTGCCTCGGCGATGATGCGCGCGATCGGCTCGGTGTTCGAGGCGCGCAGGTGCACCCAGCCGTCGGCGAAGTCGATGCGCACGCCGTCGGAGTCGTTCACGCGCTCGCCGGCGAAGGCCGACTTGAGGCGAACGAGGGCGCCTGCGACCGCGGGAAGGCCGCCGATCGCGGCGAGATCGACCTTGGTCTTCTCGATGGCGTAGCGCGGCATGGCGTCGACGATCTGCGACAGCGGCTGGCCGCGGCTCGCGATCAGGTCGAGCACCAGCGCCATCGCGCTGAGCGAGTCGCGCACCCAGCAGACCTCGGGCACGATCACGCCGCCGTTGCCTTCGCCGCCCAGGAGCCCCTTCGCCGGCTTGAGTGCGCCCACCACGTTCGCCTCGCCCACGGCAGTGCGGTGCACGACGGCGCCGGGAAAGCCCGCCGCCACGTCGTCGATCATGCGCGAGGTCGAGAGGTTCGCGGCCAGCGCGAACGGCCCGCGCAGCTCGAGCATGCGCTGCGCCGCCAGGACGAGCGTGTACTCCTCGCCGATGTAGCGCCCGTTCTCGTCGACGATCGCCAGGCGGTCGGCGTCGGGATCCTGCGCGAAGCCGCAGGCGGCGCCCGAGGTCCCGCGCACGGTCTCGGCGAGCGCGACGAGGTTCTCCGCGGTGGGCTCGGGCGTGTGGCCGAAGATGCCCGTCATCTCGCCGTAGATGTGCGTGATGCCGCAGCCGAGTGCCTCGAGCATCATGCGCCCGCCCTCGCAGCCCGAGGCGTTCACGCTGTCGAGCACCACATGGAGCTTCGCGGCGCGCACGCGCTCGGCCGCACCGGTCACGGCGAGCACGCGGTCGACATGGCGGCGCGCGGCGGTGGTGTCGGTGGTGATCGCGCCGATGTCGAGGGGCGCCGCGAACGCGATGTCGGCGGCCTTGAAGCGCGCGATGATCGCCTCCGCCACGGGCTTCGGCGGCGCGAGGCCGTCGCCGTCGAGGCACTTGAGGCCGTTCCACTCGATCGGATTGTGGCTGGCGGTGACCGCCATTCCGCCGTCGGCGCCGAGCGCCTTGATCATGAGGCCGACCGTCGGCGTCATCGCCACGCCGATGTCGACGACGTCGCAGCCGACCGACGCCAGCGCGCCCTGCACGGCGCGCGCCAGCGACTCGCCGCCAAAGCGGCCGTCGCGCGCCACCACCAGGCGCGGGCGGCGGCCGCCGGCCAGCGCGCGGATGTGCGACCCGAACGCCCCCGCGAAGGTCGCGGCGACGACAGGCGTCATCGTGCGTCCCACGATGCCGCGGGCGCCTGAGACGGAGAGCATGAGGGGAGCCGGATCGGATGAAGGCGCAGCCATGTGAAGTCCGAGTGTACGGCGGGAAAGAGCCCGCGAGGGCGCGGGTTTTCCGCGATACACTCGCGCCGCCCCATGGCCGCCGCGTCCAATGCTCCCGCTCCGTTCGCGCTCGAGGTCGAGTGCGAGTTCGCCGCCGCGCACGCCATCGTCCTCCTTGGCGAGCGCGAGCGCCTTCACGGTCACAACTGGCGCGTCGTGGTGTCGGTCGCGGGCGAGCGCCTCGACGGCGAGGAGCTCCTCTGCGACTTCCACGCCATCGAGCGCATGCTCGAGCGCATCGTCGCGCCCTTCCGCGACGGCAACCTCAACGACACGCCGCCCTTCGACCGCATCAATCCCACCGCCGAGGCCGTCGCGCGCCACGTGGCGCACGAGCTTTCCGCCGAACTCCCGCGCGCCGCGCCGGCCGTGCACCTCGAGTGGGTGCGCGTGACCGAGGCTCCGCGCTGCACCGCCGTCGTGCGGCTGTCCCGCCGCCAGGACGCAACGCCATGAGCGAGCTCACCCGAACCATGAACAGCAAGCGCCCGCTCTCGCCGAACGAGGTCACCCCGATCGGCCCCGAGGATCCCGCGCGATTCCTCAACCGCGACCTGCAGTGGCTCGAGTTCAACCGCCGCGTGCTGGCGCAGGCGCTCGATCCGCGCAACCCGCTGCTCGAGCGCGTGCGCTTCCTCGCGATCTTCGGCTCGAACCTCGACGAGTTCTTCATGAAGCGCGTCGGCGGACTGCGCCGGCAGATCGACGCGGGCGTGGGCAGCCCGCCGTGGGAGCCGCTGTCGCCGCAGGAGCAGATGGCGCTCATCCGCGAGCGCGTGCTCGACCAGACCGCGCTCGCCACCCGCACGTTCCGCGACCTGCTCCAGCCGCAGCTGCGCGAGGAGTCGATCGAGCTCCTCACCTGGTCCGACCTCTCCGACGCCGAGCGCAACGAGTCGGAGCAGTGGTACCGCCGCAACATCTTCCCGATCCTGACGCCGCTCGCGGTCGATCCCGGGCACCGCTTTCCCTTCATCTCCAACATGTCGATCTCGCTCGGCGTCCTCCTGCGGCGCCCCGGCGAGAGCGAGGCGCTCTTCGCGCGCGTCAAGGTGCCCGAGATCGGCGGCAAGCTCTACCGCTTCGGCGCGTCGCGCCGCTTCATCTCGCTGCAGGACATCATCGCCCACAACCTCGACGACCTCTTTCCGGGCATGGAGATCCTCGAGGTGCTGCCGTTCCGCGTCACGCGCAACGCCGAGACCGAGCGCGACAACGAGGACGCCGAGGACCTGCTCGAGCAGATCCAGCAGCAGCTGCGCGAGCGGCGGTTTGCGCGCGTCGTGCGGCTCGAGGTCGGTGCGCGTCCCAACGACCGCATCATGCGCTTCCTCGAGGACGAACTGCAGCTCGGCGACGACGACCTGTACGAGACCGACGGCATGCTCGACTGGGGCACCGTGAACGAGATCGCCGACCTCGACGTGCCCGAGCTGCGCTGGCCGAAGTGGAAGCCGATCGCGCCCGCGGGACTCGAGGACGAGGACTCCGACATCTTCGCCCGCATCCGCGAGGGCGATCTCCTCGTGCACCATCCCTACGAGTGCTTCGACCACTCGGTGGAGCGCTTCATCGAGGCCGCGGCCGCCGATCCGAAGGTGCTCGCGATCAAGCAGGCCCTCTACCGGACGAGCGGCGACTCGCCGTTCATCCCGTCGCTCATCCGCGCCGCCGAGAGCGGCAAGCAGGTGGCGGTGCTCGTCGAGCTGCGCGCGCGCTTCGACGAGGCGCGCAACATCCTGTGGGCCCGCAAGCTCGAGGATGCGGGCGTGCACGTCGCGTACGGCGTGGTCGGCTACAAGACGCACACCAAGGTCGCGCTCGTGGTCCGGCAGGAGCAGGGCGGCATCCGCTCCTACGCGCACATCGGCACGGGCAACTACAACTCGAAGACCGCGCGGCTCTACGAGGACATCGGCCTCCTCACCTGCGACCCGGCGATCACCGAGGACCTCATCGGCCTCTTCAACTACATGACCGGCCGCAGCCGCCAGACCGAGTACCAGAAGCTGCTCGTCGCGCCCGTGGCCATGAAGCGCCGCTTCATCGAGCTCGTCGAGCGCGAGGCCGACGTCGCGCGCGCGGGAGGCAAGGGCCGCATCATCGTCAAGATGAACCAGCTCGAGGACCGCAGCGTCACCGACGCGCTCTACCACGCGTCCGCGGCGGGCGTCCAGATCGACCTCGTCGTGCGCGGCTTCTGCTGCATCCGGCCCGGCGTGCCCGGCCTCAGCGAGAACATCCGCGTGACATCGACCATCGGCCGCTTCCTCGAGCACAGCCGCATCTTCTGGTTCGGCAACGGCAAGGCCGACCCGCTCGACGGCGACTTCTACATCGGCAGCGCCGACTGGATGTACCGCAACCTGAACACGCGCGTCGAGTGCGCGGCGCCCATCGAGGCCCGACGCCACCGCGAGCGGCTCTGGGAGATCCTGCAGTTCCACCTCACCGACCGCCGGCAGCGCTGGATCATGAAGCCCGACGGCGCGTACATGCCGAGCGATCCGATGGATCTCGCGGCCGACTCCTCCGCGCTGCCCGAGTTCGTGGGCACGCACCAGCGCCTGATGCAGGTCACGCAGGAGATGCATGCCCGCGCGAGGGCGGCGCGCATCGAGGGCGTGTGACGGGCGCCATCGCGTGCGTCACCAGACGATGCGGCGCGGCGCGGTCGATCCGACGAGCCGGATCGGCACGACGTCGTCGCCCTCGATCGCGAGCTGCGCGCTGTCGTCGGCCGCGACCGTGAGGTCGAAGCTCGCGCGCACCAGCTTGGAGCCGTTCACGTACTCGAGCTGGAACGCCCCGAGTTCCGTGCCGTCGTCGTCGGTGGGGCCGCTGACGCCCTCGAGGAGCACCTGCTCGCCGCCCGTGTCGACGGTCATGTAGAGCGTGCGCGAGGCGCGGTCGAGGCGCAGCGTGATCTCGCGGTCGAGGTCGTCGAGGAACGTCATCTCGTCGGTGGCGATCGAGTTCTCGCGCGCGTCCTCGGGCAGGGGGCCGAAGCCGACGCCGTTGCGGACGAGGGCCATCACGCGGTGCATGACCACGCGGCCGACCACATGCGTGGACGCCTGTTCGGTCGTCGACTGGTACGCGCGGAAGCTCGCGGTGAGCGATACGAGCGTGGCCGTGAGCAGCGCCGAGCAGATCGCAAGCGCCACCAGCATCTCAAGCAGCGAGAAGCCGCGGCGGGAACGGTTGGCGCGGGATGCGTGGCTCATGGTGCGGTGATGCGTGTTCATGCGCGACCTCCCTCGCGGTAGCTGTCGGCGACCGGCTCGACCGAGGCCGGCCACGGGATGCCGTCGGGCAGCTTGGCGTCGGGGTCGTAGCGCAGGCGGATCTCGCCAAAGCCGGTGAACGATGCGCTGCCGGGCAGCGCGCCCTCGCCGTCGCCGTCGAGCGATCCGAAGTAGCCGAGCGTGGTGTTGAACGCCTCGGGCTGGCCGTTGTAGTGCAGCGGACCCTGCCCAGGCACGGGGCGGAACGTCATGAGCAGCGTGCCCGTGACGTCGGCCGTTCCGCGGATGTCCATGATGCCCGCGATCACGGTGCCCTTGAGCTTGACGCGCGCCGTCAGGTCGGGATCGGCGTTGACCTCGTTGGCGAAGTTGCCGACGTCGACCGACCAGCCCGGCATCATGATCGAGCTCCGCTGCAGGCGGTCGAGCTTCTCCTCGCCGAACGCGCGCAGGATGCCGCTGAGCGTGGCGCCGTCAGGCTGCAGCGCCAGCTCGGGATCGTCGGGATCCGAGTAGAAGCGCGTCGCGCCCGTGATCTGGATCTTGTTGCGCCAGTGCGTGTACTCGCCGGGCGTATCGCCCGCGATCGATCCGAGGAACGTGCATCCGTCGAAGCGGATCGAGTTCGAGATCGTGCGCGTGTCGGTGATCGTCTGCGTGCCGAGCCGCGACTCGATGCCGGGGAACGCGAGCTGGTAGCTCGTGGTGCCGCCGCTCGTGACCTGCTTGAGGGCGCCCGTGTAGTTCCAGTTGACGTCGGTGCAGCCCGTCTCGGTCTCGATGTACACGGTTCCCTCGAAGCGGCAGTTGCGGAAGAGCGCGTTGGTGCCCTTGGGAATCCGCACGTCGCGGAAGGTCATGTTCTGGTAGATCGGACGGCGGTAGTAGTCGTACGCCGCGACCGAGCCGAAGGGCACGGCCTCGTATGGCGCGCTCGCCGCCGGCGTGAACGTGCCGCCCGCGCTCACGCCTGCGTTCGCCTGCTGCGTGAAGTTGTTCTGCACGTTCGTCGAGAACCAGCTGGCGCTCGCCGCGAAGTCCGCGGTCGTGACCACGCGCAGTTCCTCGGGCGTTGCGCCGAACTGCACGGGCGACTCGTTGGGATCCGCGCGCACCGGGCCCTGCGCGATGCCGCGCCAGTCCTCGCCCGCGACTGATTCCCATGCGTTCTCGGTGACGCCGAACACGAGCCGTCCCTGCACCTTCGCGTAGCGGTCGTAGGTGTTGAGCACGCCGTCCGAGTAGCCGAGGCGCACGTCGCGCGAGTCGACCACGCCGTCGTCGTTGCGGTCGGGCGCCGCGAGGTCGAGCAGGCGCGCCATCTGGTCGTCGATGCCCGCGAACTCGGGGGCGCCGGCCGACACGCCCGCGGCCGCTGCGCGCGCAGCGTCCCACACGACCATGCCGTCGCCGTTCGCGTCGTACTCCGACAGGAAGCAGTCGAAGTCGTCGACGTACTCGTCGCCGTCGAGGTCGGTCACGCCGATCCCGGTGAGGCCCTGGCCCTCGCTCGGATGCGCGGGGCGCAGGCGGCCGTCGCCGTCGACGTCGTGGTTCGCGATCGCATTGGCAAGGTTGTCGATCTTGGTGGTCAGCGAGTTCGTCAGGTAGCGGAAGTCGGAGCGCATGACGAGCGGATCGCCGTTCTCCGAGGTCAGCTCGCCGTCGTTCGTGCCGTAGCGCGTGCCCAGCGGGCCCTCGATCAGCACGTTCTTGCCGATCATGATGCGGTTCGGCGAGATGACCGCGAACTCGATCTTCTTGCCGAGCGTGAACTCCATCGACAGCGTGCGGCGGATCTCGCCGTCGTTGCCGAGGCTCGTCACGCGCACGTTCGAGGTCCCCGGCACGAGCTCGTAGATCAGCTGGAACCACAGGCGGTCGTTTCCCTGCTCCATGCGGATCGGCTCGGCGACGACGGTGCCGTCCTGCAGGATCTCGGGAAGCCCCTGGTGCTCTGCGTTCGGCGCGAACGAGCTGGCGTCGGCGAGATGTGCGTCGCGCACCGCCGCGGCGATGCCATCGGGTGCGTCGGGCGCGTTGTATCCGACGGGCGGCAGCACCGTGACGGTGCCGTCCGAACCCATCCAGTCGCCCATCCACAGGCGCTCCGCGAAATCGGGATCGACCACGCCCTTCGTGATCACGAACCGCTTCGACTGCGTCAGCAGCCGCCGCTGCGCGAAGACGAGCCCGCTCTCCGCGGCGCTCTGCGCCCGCGAGACCTTGAGCGAGCTGTCGGCGGTGCGCAGGTTGCCCTGCGCCACGATCGCCATGGCTGCAGCGAGCGAACCGAAGATCACCAGGAACAGCATCGCCAGCACGCTCGCCACGCCGCGCCGCGCCATGCGGCCGGCGCGCCGGTCGCGCGCGATCGTGTGGATGTCGTGAGAACGCTTCCTCATGTCCGCTCCTTCGCCTCGCATCACGTCACTCGTGCCATCCCATGCCTTCTGTCGCAGGCGTCCGATCCCGTGCGTTCCATCAGCCGGGCGCGATCCAGGTCACGCGCGTGATCTCGCGCGGCTCCTCGTCGGCGGGGCCCTGGTACTCGACCACCACGCGCACGCGCACCATCGAGCTCGCGCCGTCCTCGACCACGTCGGTGAGGTCGTACGGATCGATGTTCTCGACGAACACGCGCTGCGACCAGCCCTCCATGCCCGTGAGCGGATAGCCCAGCGCGCTGATGGGGCCGTTGCCGAGCGCCGCCGAGAAGACCATGCCATCGCCGTCGTCGCCGTCGAAGTCGTCGAGGTCGTCGAAGTCCTCCACGTCGAACTCGGTCGGCTCGGGACCCCAGTAGGAGGTGCCCGTCACGGGATCGCTCTTCGGCAGGTGCAGCGTGAGCTCGCGGATCTCGTTGCCGAGCCGCTGCCCGGTGCTCGCGTGCGTCGACCACTCGTTCTGCTTGAAGAACGCCTGGTGCGCCGACACGATCGCGAGCACGCCTGTGCCCACGATGACGGTCGCGAGCGCCGTCTCGATGAGCGTGAAGCCGCGGCGGGCTGCACCGCGCGCGCGGACGGGAATGTTGCGACGGATCGCTTCCATCGTGTGTTCCTCAGCCTCCCGAGACCAGACTGGACATCTTGAAGATCGGCAGGATGATCGCCATGGCGATGAAGCCGACGACCGAACCCATGACCACGATCATGATCGGCTCGATCATGCTGGTGACGGCCTTGATCGCGTCCTTCAGCGCCTTCGCGTAGAAGACCGAGATCTCGTCGAGCACCTCGCCGAGCTTGCCCGACTCCTCGCCTGCGCTGATCATCTGCACGACCGAGCGCGGCAGCAGCGGGCTGCGCTGCAGCTGCGACTGGACCTTCTTGCCCTGCTTGACCGCGCCGTACACCGAGCGCCAGAGGCGCTTGTAGTGCCGGTTGCCCGAGACGTCGCCGGTGATGGCGATGGTGTCGAGCATGGGCACGCCCGCGTTGAGCAGCTCGCCCATCGTCTGCAGCGAGCGGCTGATGTACAGCGCGCGGAACATGCGCCGCACGATCGGCGCCGAGATCTTGAAGCGGTCCCACCAGAGGCCGCCGATCTCGGTGCGGATGAAGCCGAAGAACGCGATCGCGCCGACCACCGCGCCCGCGAGCAGCGCCCACCACCACTCGACCATGAAGGACGAGAGGCCCATGAGGAACTGCGTCGGCGCCGGCAGCGCCTCCTCCTTGCCCTTGAACACGCCCG
>JBIIRG010000009.1:0-28572 GCA_044341665.1 Phycisphaerales bacterium
CGGCGTGACCGTGGGCACCGAGGCGTTCCCCGCGGTCTACGCGCAGCGCCGCGACAACCGCGGCTTCGAGGCGATCGCGGTGTGGAACAACTTCGTCTACTGCTTCGTGCAGAGCCCGCTCGACAACCCCGACGTGGCGAACGATGCCAACTCGAAGGCGTCGCGCAACATCCGCATCGCCAAGTTCGACACCACCACCAACACGGTCGTGGCGGAGTACATCTACGTGCTCGAGGGCGGCCAGAGCGACAAGATCGGCGACGCCTGTGCGTTCGCGCCGGGCAAGTTCCTCGTGGTCGAGCGTGACAGCGCTGTGGGTAGCGCATCGCTCAAGAAGATCTTCCAGATCGATCTCGCCGGTGCGACCGATGTCTCGACGCTGCCGCCTGCGATCGCGGGCGTGGGCGGAACGCTCGACAAGATGACGCCCGCGCAGCTCGCTGCGGCAGGCATCGCGCCCGTGTCGAAGTCGGTCTTCGTCGATCTCGCCGCCATCGGCTACGCGAACTTCGGCGACAAGGTCGAGGGTCTCGCGATGCGCGATCCGGCGACGCTCTTCGTGATCAACGACAACGACTTCCGTATGCCGCTGACCTTCAACATCGCGACGGGCACCTTCGCCGCGAGCCCGACCGCCGTACCCACGACGCTCGGCATGATCACCTTCACGGGCAACGGCCTCGATCCGAGCGACCAGGACGGCGTGAACGCGATCGCGGGCTGGCCGGTCGAGGGCGCGTACCAGTCGGATGCGATCGCGTCGTTCAGCGCGGGTGGTCAGACCTACTTCGCGGCCGCCAACGAAGGCGACTCGCGCGAGTGGGGTGGCTTCGTCGACATCGCAGCGGTGTCGACGTTCAACCTCGATCCGCAGGTCTTCCGCGGCGGCACGTGGCTCAAGGGCAACGCACGGCTTGGCCGCCTGCAGGTGCGCAAGGACCTCGGCGACCTCGACGGCGACGGCGACTTCGACCGCATCGTTCCGCTCGGCGCGCGAAGCTTCACCATCTGGGACAGCACGGGCGCGCGCGTGTGGGATTCGGGCGATTTCCTCGAGCAGCACACGAAGTCGCTGTACCCGAGCAACTTCAACGCGAGCAACACCAACAACACGCGCGACAACCGCAGCCGCGCCAAGGGACCGGAGCCCGAGGGCGTGACCACGGGCTCGGTCAACGGACGCAGCTACATGTTCGGCATCTGCGAGCGCGTGGGCGGTGTGTTCGCCTTCTCGCTCGACACGCCGTCGGCGCCTGTGTTCGAGGCGTACATCAACAGCCGCAACTTCTCGGTCGCGACGGGCACCGCGGGATCGGGCGACCTCGGCCCCGAGGGCGTGTCCTTCGTGCCGGCGGCGGACTCGCCGAGCGGCAAGGCGCTGCTCCTCGTGGCGCACGAGATCAGCGGCACGCTCGCGATCTACGAGGTCAACCCCGTGTGCGACACGCTGGGCGACCTGAACGCCGACTGCGTGGTCGGAGGCGACGACCTCAGCCAGCTCCTCAACAACTGGGGCGGCACGGGTACCGGTGACCTGAACGCCGACGGTGTCGTCGGTGCCGACGACCTCGCGATCCTGCTGAACAACTGGGGTTGATCGGGCGATCGACCCCAATCCCTGACTGCACGGCGACCTGCCCGAGGCCTTGGCCTCGGGCAGGCTGCTTTTTTGGCGACAGCTGAGAGACGCGCCCGCCTCAGGCGGAAACCCCATGTCGGAGGAATCAGCCGGGATCGTCCCCCCGGCGAGGAGCACCCATGCGCGATCCCGTCAGCACCCACCCCGTCCGTTCGATGCCCGTCCGCCCTGTCGCGCGTCCATGCGCGAGCCCCCACGCGCCCGCAGCACGCCTTGAGTGCGTGGTCTGCGTGAACCACACGGGTGCGCGCATGCCGTCGCTCGCAGCGGCGCGCGTCACCGCCAGCCTGCGGGCGCGCGGCCACGCCGTGCGATACCTCGAGACGGACGGCGCTGACCTGCTTCGCCTGCCTGCGCTGCGGCAGACCGTCGACGTGCTGGTTGCGGTCGACGCAGACGACTCGATCCGCGTCGCCGCTCGGGCGAGCGGCGTTGCGGACGGCTGGCGGCACGACGCGCTGGTTCCCGACTTCACGGATCTTCCGCTCGAGCGCACGCGCCTGCTGCCGATCAGCGCGGCCTCGGCGTCGGGCGCAGCGCGGCCGCTCGCCTCGGTGCTGCACGAGATCCGCGAGTACGCGCGGCGGCACGCGATGCCCGACCTCGTGTTCGTCGATCCGGCGTTGAATGGACCCGCTGGCATCCTCGGAGGGCTCGTGGACTCGATCCAGCGCCACGCCCACGGAGTCCAGTGGATGGCCGCGGTCCGCGTGGGGCATCACGACGAGTCCGACGGGCTCTCGCGCAGGCTGCTCCGCGCCGCCGCGTTGGCGGGGCTACGCGGACTCGCGCTGCGTGCGTCGGCCGATGCTCCGCCCGCACGGATCGCCGAACTTGTCGCGCACGCCGGTGGCGCAGGGATCACGACGCGCGTCGTCGCGCCCGAACCCCTCGTCGGAACCCTCGTCGAAACCCCCGTCGGACCTCTCGTCGAACGCCGCGCGCCCTCCGCGCGCCTCGTCGCGCCGACCACTTCCCAAACGCGCCCCGGCGCCCGCCAGCCCGCATCGATCGCACTGATTCCCTGAGGAGGCAGCCATGTACACCGAGTCCACCGCAACCGATCGCACGACCGAGGCAGCCACCTGCACCGAGCCCCTGCGTCAGCGACTGCGCATGCTCTCGCCCGCCGCGAAGCTCGCCGAGGCCGAGGCCTTCATTCGCCAGTATCACGACGAGCACGGCCTCCCCGCGGCGGCCTGCGAGTCGCGCCTGCGCGCCGTGCGCGCGTCGCTCGCACGCACGGAACACTACGACCACACCACGGACGAACTCGCGTTCGGCGCGCGCCTCGCCTGGCGCAACCACGCGCGCTGCATCGGACGGCTGTTCTGGAAGTCGCTCGTCGTGGTCGATCGCCGCGAGGTGACCGAACCCGCCGAGATCGCGGCGTGCTGCGCCGAGCATCTCGTGCAGGCGCGCGGTTCGGGTGGGATCCGCTCGACGATCACCATCTTCGCCCCCGTGCGCGGCGATCGGCTGCCCGCGCACATCGAGAGCAGGCAGCTCGTCCAGTACGCGGGCTACCTCGAGCCCGACGGCTCGGTGACCGGCGACCCCGCGAACATCGAGGCCACGCGCAGCGCGATCGCGCTCGGCTGGACGCCGCCCGCGCCGCGTGGGCGCTTCGACATGCTGCCGCTCCAGATCTGCGACGCACGCGGGCAGCGCCATCTCTTCGAGTACGCCGAGGGCATCGTCGAGGAGGCGCCGATCGAGCACCCCGCGCATCCCGCGGTCGCCGCGCTCGGACTGCGCTGGTACACGGTTCCCGCGGTGAGCGCGATGATCCTCTCGATCGGCGGCATCGAGTACCCCTGCGCGCCGTTCAACGGCTTCTACATGGCGAGCGAGATCGCCTCGCGCAACTTCGCCGACGAGTCGCGCTACGACCAGCTCCGCGCCGCCGCCGAGGCGATGGGCATCGACACCTCGCGCGCGCTCTGGAAGGACCGCGTGCTGACCGAGCTCAACGAGGCCGTGCTGCACTCGTTCAAGAAGGTCGGCGCGACGATCCTCGACCACCACACGGCGAGCGAGCAGTTCATGGAGTTCTTCCAGAAGGAGCGCAGCGCGGGCCGCGAGCCGAGCGCCGAGTGGTCGTGGATCGTGCCGCCGCAGGCGTCGGCGTCGTGCCCGGTCTATCACCTGCCCATGCAGGACCGGCACCAGGTCCCGAACTACTACGGCTCCGCGGCCACCGACGGGGCGCGGCTCGGCACCGCGCCAGTCGCGCAGGACGTGGTGGAGGTCTCCGAGCCGAAGGCCTCGCGCTGCCCCTTTGCGCGGGGACTTGGCTTTCTCGCGGCGAAGCTCGGCAAGCCGCTGCATCACCCGCCGGCGCGGGCGATCTCGCTGAACGCACTCTGAGATCGCGCTGGCCTCACGCGCGCCAGAGCCGCACGATGTCGGCGACCGACAGCGACTCGGGCCTCGCAGTCGGGTCGATGCCGTCCGGCCACGCGCGCGCGCGGCCGAGGATCGCGCCGAGCTGCTTGCGGCGCTTCGAGAAGAGCGTGTGCACGAACTCGCCAAACGCCTCGGCCTCGCCGTGCGGCAGCGCCGGCGTGGCGCGCGGACGGATCGCGAGCATCGCGCTCGTCACCTCGGGCGGCGGCCAGAAGCACCCCGGCGGCAGCACCGCGACCTGCTCGACCTCGCAGAACGCCTGCACCATGATGGTGAGCGGCCCGTACTCGCCCGAGTTCGGCTGCGCGCGCAGGCGGTCGCCGACCTCGCGCTGGATCGTCACGAACTGCCCGCGGCACTGCGGCATGGTGGCGCAGATCGCCATCACGGGGCTCGCGGCCTGGTAGGGGAGGTTCGCGACGAGCGTGAACGGGCGGTCGCCGATGCGCGCCAGCGCCTCGGCGTTCAGCGCGCGCTTGCCATCGAGGCAGTCGCCCTCGATGAGCGTGAAGCCCGCGCGCGCGGCGAAGTGCTCGCGCAGATGCGACGCAAGGTCGCGATCGAGCTCGATCGCCACCAGCTCGGCGCCGCGCGCGAGGATCTCCTCGCTCATCGTGCCCGTGCCGGGACCGATCTCGACAACGAGGGACCCCTCGCCGATCCCGCTCGCGTCGACGAGCTTTCGCAGCAGGTTCTGGTCGACCAGGAAGTTCTGCCCGAAGCGATGCTTGGGCGACAGCCCGCGCGCTGCGAGGATGGCTCGGATGTCCGACTGCGTCTGCACGCGGCGCATCCTACGGGCGGACGGCCTCGTGAAGCGGGCGCGGCGCTCGCAGCTCAGCCCCAGTTCGAGAGCAGGATCGCGAGGTCGCCCGCGTCGACCGTGCCGCTGCCGTTGATGTCGCCCGCGCCCGAGCCGCCCCAGTTGCCGAGCAGGATCGCGAGGTCGCTCGCGTTCACGCTGCCGTCGCCGTTCAGGTCGGCGGGGTTCGCCGGCGTGATCGCGATGACCGCGCTGTCCATCGCCACCGGCGCGCTCTTGCCCGCGCCCACCCACAGGTCGTACGCCGTCTGGCCCGCCGTGTTGGTGGTGTTCGCGTCGCGCAGGAACTCGATGTAGTCCTTGGTGGTCGTCTGGTAGAAGAGCGTGACCGTCGCCTGCGTGGCGCCCTGGGGCACCGCGAACAGGGTGTCGTCCCAGTGCTGGCCGTCGGCGTAGCTGTAGCCGACCGCGCCCGAGCCGATCGCGTTGAACGCGGCGTTGGTGAAGCCGCGCGGCGGGATGCGGTTGTCGAAGAACACCTTGTTGGCAAGCGCGAGGTGGAAGCCCGGGCCCGCCGCGAGTCCCGTGAGCTTGGCGATCGCGGGCGAAAGGCCCTGCTTGGCGAGGTAGACCTTGGTGTCGCCCTCGTTGAGCACGGCGGTGGCGCTGTCGTAGGCGCCGCGCTCGGCGATGACCTGTCCCTTGGCGTTCTTGAACTTGACGTTGAGCCACATGCGGCGGCCCTCGGGGTAGCCCGTCGGCAGCTTGTGGCCGCTCTCGTTGGTCACGCGCACGCGCAGGTTCGCGCCCTGCACCGTCAGGTTCATGTCGCTTGCCGACTGCAGCATGGCGATGGTGCGAGCGGTGGCCTGGTCGATCGCCGACTGCGAGAGGCCGATCGAGTCGGCGTCCTCAGGAAGCATCGAGTTGCGGATGGCCTGCACGACCCAGGTGTTCGCGCCAGCGAACGAGTGCTGCGGCATGTCGGGGCGCTCGAAGAACGGCGGGCCGAACTCGTAGAAGCGGCAGCCGCCCGCGATCACCTTGGGCATGTGGCAGTCCTGGCAGCTCGAGACGACGCCGTCGGCATCGTTGCCGCCGAAGCGATGGTCGGGATAGTGCACGCCGTTCGGGTACGCGCTGTTGAGCCACTCGCTGTAGGTGCGCTGCTCGGGGAACATGTCCATCGGGTTCTGCGTGGGGTGCGCAGAGCCGAGGGCGTTGAGCTGGTACTCGCCGGTCTTGGCGTTCTTCGAGTAGATCGGATTGCTCACGTCGTGGCAGGTTCCGCAGAACTCGCTCTGGCGGTGGTACGGCGAGGTGATCAGTCGCGACTCGACGCCGTGCAGGTTCTGCGGGACGTCGTCGAACGGTCCGCGTCGGCTCGACTCGGGATCGACGATGTAGCGCGCGTTGCCAGCGCCCTGCGGGATCAGCCCCTGCGCGGCAAGCGCGCTGATGATGGGGACGTCAGGCTGCGCGGGCTCGCCCGGGTAGCCGACGGCGCTGTTCGGCCCGAGCTCGGGATTGACCGCTCGGTGGCAGAAGTTGCAGTTGATGCCGTCGATGTCGTCGCCCGTGAGCTGCGAGGGATCGCCCGTTCCCGAGCGTCCGCCGAGCCAGCCGCCGGGTGCGTGGCAGCGGATGCAGGTCTCGCCGCCGATGTGTGCGTCTTGGTTGGCGATCGCGACCGCCGCGTGCCACACGGGGTCGCGCGCGCTCTGTGCCATCAGGCTCGTCGCCCAGGTGTCGTACGGAGCGATCTCGTCGCCGTAGCCCGAGTGGCAGTAGGTGCAGCTGATGCTCGACTCGATGGGAACGAAGTTCGGATCCTTCGGCGCCGGCTGCGTGCCGGGCTGGAAGAAGTCGGCCGCGGTGGTGGGCACCTTGACCTGCCCGCCGCCGCCGCGCGCCATCACGGTCGCGACCGACGCGCCCGCGGCCGCCACGGCAAGCACGGCGAGAAACCGCCGCGCGATGCGACCCGCCGCGCGATGCGAAGCCGGGTGTCGGTGCTCGTGATGGCCGCTGTCGTTGCTGCTGCTCTGCGTCATGTCATCCTCGCGCATGGCGGGTCCTGGGCGAACCCGCGATCGTCCTTCATCGTCCATCATCCATCGTCCTGATCGGCGTGACGGTTCGCGCCGAGCCTCGCACCGTTGCCGGAATCACGTTCTTTCGCCCGAGAACGCGTGCGCCGACGAGTGGCAACACAAGGTAGGTAAAGGTAGACCATCGAAGGTCTCGGACCAAGTGTCTGCGCACCAACTCGCGCCAGTCGCGGGGAGAATGTCGGCACAGAGCGATGGCTGCTCGGTATCGGACGCGCGCCGCCGCTGCGCTACACTCGCGGCATGCCGTCGCAGCTCCGCATCACCGCCTTGTTCGCCGCGATTTGCGCGCCCGCCGTATTGCTCGGCGGCTGCGCGTCGGACGCGGGCGGCCCGTCCTACCTCACGATCGCGCGGGCGCAGTACGAGCAGGTCTTCCTTGCCGCCTGCGAGGTCGCGCGCGGCGAGGGGCTTGCCCCCGAGATCGCCGATCGGCAGACGGGCACGATCACGACGCAGCCGCGGTTTGCCGGGTCGGTGGTCGAGCCGTGGACATGGCAGCAGCTGACGGCAAGCGACGTCGTCGCCGGCACGTTCGGATTCGAGCGCCGGCGCGCCACGTTCGAGTTCGTCCCCGTCGGATTCACGCCGCAGTCGGCGGCGACGTCGGCGGGCTCGGCGCCGCTGGCGGGCGCGGTCCTTCCTGGCTCGGAGCGCGGCAGCGGCGCGGATCTCTCCTCATCGACGCGCGGCGAAGGCGATGGCTTGCTCGAGCTGCGCGTCTCGGTCTCGGTCGAGCGGCAGTTTCGCCCTGGCTACCAGGGCACGGCGTACACGCGCGCGCTGGGCAGCTTCTCGCGCGACGTGACCGACGAGAAGGCGGAGTTGCCCGTCGCCCGTGACCGCACCAGCTGGACGCCCGTCGCCCGCGACGAGCGGCTCGAGCGCGCGCTCATCGCGCAGATCCAGAGTCGCCTGCAGTCGGCCGCGCAGCGCTGAGACGCCCGGCGGCCGCGCCCGTCAGGCGATGCGCGGATCGACAAAGCGGTACATCACGTCGACCACCAGGTTGAACACGACCATCATGGTCGAGTAGACGAGCACCACGCCCATGACGAGCGTGATGTCCTTGCCGAGCACGCCGTCGACGAAGTTCTGCCCCACGCCCGGCACCGCGAACACCTTCTCGACGACGAACGACCCCGTCAGCGCGATGGCGGTCGCCGGCCCGAGGTACGACAGCACCGGCAGGAACGCGTTCTTGAGCGCATGCTTGAACGCCACCTTCCAGCGCGGCAGCCCCTTGGCGCGCGCGGTGCGGATGTGGTCGGCGCCCATCTCCTCGATCATGCCGAAGCGGATGAGCCGCGAGATGTACGCCGCAAACGGCAGCGACAGCGTGAACGCGGGCAGCACGAGGTACTGGATGCCGCCCCATCCGCCCACCGGAAAGAGCCCGAGCTTGACCGCGAAGAGCATCAGCAGCGCGCTGCCGATCACGAAGCTCGGCAGGCTGATGCCTGCGATCGAGAGCAGCTGCGTGAAGGCATCGAGCGCCGAACCGGGCCGCAGTCCGCCGATCACCCCGGCCGTGATGCCGATCGCGACCGCGATCACCATCGCCGCGAGCCCGAGGGTCATCGACACGGGCATGCCCGTCGCGAGGATCTCGTTCACGCTCCAGTCGGGCTGCTTGAGCGAAGGCCCGAGGTCGAACGGCCGGTCGTGCCGCCCGAGCGCCCACGAGACGCCCGACGCCTTTCCGAGGTAGTCGAAGTAGAACGCGACGGGGTCGTCGAGCTTGTACTGCTTCTTCATCGCCTCGACGATCTCGGCAGGGGGCCGGCGACCCTCGGGGTTCTCGAGCGGATTGCCCGGCACGCTCCACGCCAGCACGAAGGTGAGCGTGTACACCGCGAGCACGATGAAGGGAAGCTGCAGCAGCCGCCGCAGCACGAGTCCCGCCACGCTTGTCGACGGCTGCGCGCTCATCGCAGCGACTCCTGCGCGGGCGCGGCAGGCGTCACGCCGTCGCGCCGCTCGAGCGCCGAGAGGTCCTGCTCGAGCCGCGGGTGCTCGGCGATGCCTCCGAGGCGCGACGGGTCGTACATGTACACCGTCACGTAATTGCAGATCGGCATGAGCGGCATCTCCTCGGTGAAGAGCCAGCGCTCGACCTCGGCCAGCCGCTGCAGGCGGCGCAGGGGATCGGTCTCGGCCTCGGCCTCGTCCATGCGGCGGTCGAACTCGGGGTTCAGGTAGCCGCGGTCGTTGTTGCCGTTGCCGGCGCGCTGCAGGTCGAGCCAGGTGGTCGGGTCGCCGTAGTCGCCGTACCAGCCGCCGCGCGCGATCATGAAGTTCCCCTTCTTGAGGTCCTCCTTGTAGAGCTTCGAGTCCTTGCCGCGGCACTCGGCCGCGACGCGCAGCTCGCGCTTCCACATGTCGCGCATGGCCAGCGCCAGGTTCTGGTAGCGCGGGCTCGCGGTCGAGTACAGGATGTCGACGGTGGGGAACTTCTCGCCCGCAGCGTTCTCGACGACGCCGTCGCCGTCGCGGTCCTCCCAGCCGGCGGCGGCGAGCTCGGCGCGGGCGCGCGCGGGGTCGAAGCCGAGTCCCTCCACCACGGGATAGCCGGGGATCGAGTTCGGCGGCACGAGCGTGCTCGCCACCCGTTCGCCCAGGCGCGTCACGCGGTCGATGAGCTGCTGCTTGTGGACGGCCAGCGCAAAGGCGCGCCGCACGCGCGCGTCGTGGAACGGATTGGCGCGCCCGCTCGACACGGTCGGCCTGCAGTTGAAGCTGAAGAAGTCGGTGCCGAAGGCGTTGAAGCCGCGCACATCGCGCCGCTCGCCCGCTGCGGGCGCGGGCAGCGCGCCCACCACGTCGTCCTCGGGCGCGCCGCGCGCGAGGCCCGCGTCGAGCTCGGCGCGAAAGCGCGCGAGGTACGCCTTGCGCTCGCCGAGCATCTCGGTCTTGTACTCAGGCCCGAGGTCGGTAAGCCAGTCGGCGCCGCCCGACTGGAAGCTGAGCACGCCTGTGTTCGGGTTCTCGACGGTGCGGCACTCGATGGTGCGCGCGCGCACTTCGGCGCGGTTCCAGTAGTGCGGATTCTGCTCGAGCCGCATGTCGCGCTTGTAGCGCCAGACCGTCGGCACATAGGCGCCGTTGGTGACGATGCGCCCGGGCTTCGTCCAGTCGTGGCGCTGGATGAGCCGCCCGGTCGAGGCGTCGAAGCTCACATCGCGCTCGACGGTCGCGGGATGGACGGGCGCAAAGCACGGAAACGCGCACAGGTCGAGGAAGTACGCGAGCGGCCGGTTGAGATGCACGACCAGCGTGTGCGCGTCGGGCGTCTCGACGGCCACCGTGCGCGCGAAGTCGGCCTCGGTGTCGCGCCACAGCGCGCGCGCGTCGCCTGCCTCGCCGGTGGACTTCGCGGCGAAGGCCTTGAGCGCGGCCGTCCGGTTGTCGTGGAACTGCCGCGCCCCGCGGATCGCAAAGAAGAGCGCCGAGTAGTCGGCGGCCGTGTCGGGCACGATCGCGCGCCGCCATGCGTAGACGAAGTCGGCGCTCGTGACCGGGTCGCCGTTCGACCACCGCGCGTCGCGGCGGAGATGGAAGGTGTAGGTGGTGCGGTCCTCCGACACGTCCCAGCGCTCGGCCACGCCGGGCACGACCGCGCAGTCCGCGGCGCGCAGGTTGACGAGCGTCTCGTAGACGACGCGCGCGCGCCGCAGCTCGTGCTGGTAGCTCATGCGCTGCGGGTCGAGCGTGTAGCAGTCGGAGCGCTCGATGAGCACGAGGTCCGCAGGCGGCAACGGCGCATCGAGCGACACCGCCGCGAACAGCGCCAGCACAAGAAAGATCACCGGGGCGAGCACGCGCACCCCGAGAGGATAGACGGCGTGCGGCGGCGGTGTGCGTGGATCGGGCGTTCGTCGCTCAGCCGCGGTACGGCGCAGCGCCGACGATGTCGGACCACTTCTTCAGCTCGGCGTCGAACTTCGCCTTGTCCTTGCCTTCCCACGCGGGGGTGAGCAGGCGCTGGTCGGCGTCGGGCTTGCTGCCCGAGTAGGCGCTGGCCCGCTCGCTGCGGTCGATGAGGCGCAGCAGGACCTCGCAGGAGTTCATGACCGAGGCGTAGCTCGCGGTCAGCGTCTTGTCGTCGTGGGCCTTGGTCCACTGGGCGCTCGCGGCCGAGATGATCTCGACCAGCGCAGGCGCCAGGGCGCGGAAGATCGCGCCGCGCTCGGTCTGCGGCATCTCGAGCAGGTCGTTGCGCACGCCGACCAGGACGCGCTGCAGCGCCATCACGCGCTGGTCGGGGCCGGTGGCCGACTTCATCGACTTCGCGACGCCCGCGATGGTCTCGACGAGGAACTTGCGGATGCTGCGCACGTTCTCGGGAGTGAGGTCCTTGCGCCGGGCCGAAGCGGCGATCGCCACGAGCTTTTGCTGCAGGGCCAGCGGGTCGGCCTCGTTCGCCGACGCGTCGCGCAGGCGGCGCGCCACGGTCTCGATGTAGGTGTTGCTCGCGTCGAGGTCCTCGAAGGCGTCGTTGACGAGCGATGCGGCCGCGATGCGCTTGCCCGCGTCGCGCTCGGCGGCGGGCGAGGTCCGCTCCAGCACCACGTCGAGCGCCTCCTGGGCGCGCGTGAAGCGCAGGAGCTGCATCGCCACGATGGCGCGGCGGCTGTCGGAGCCCTTGACGACCGGGCCGAGGTCGGCCACGAAGGCCGTCGCCACGGCGCGGCGGAACTGGGTCGTTGCCGCGGGGTCGCGCAGCATGGCCACCACGGCCATGCGCGACTCGTCGGTCGCCGCAGCGTCGGTGCCGCTCTTCACCGCCTCGATGTGCTTGGCCAGGAAGGTGCCGAGGGCGGTCTTCTGCGCCTCGGTCAGCGGGGCCGTCGAGGCGACGATGGCGCGATCGAGCGCCTGTCCGAAGGCGGTCGCACCAACGCAGGCGGCGAGGAGGGCAGTGGTCAGGAATCGCAGGTTCATGGTGGATCTCGATCCGCGACCAAGGGGTCATCGGATCCGTTGCAGGCAACAGCACGCCGCCCCGTGGATCGGGGTGGCTTCCTGCCCGAACGGCAGGATGTTGGACGCTAATCCAATGGGGACGGACTGTCAACGAACCGAGGGGGCGTGGCGCGCGAAAGCACGCGCCGCGCCGTCGGCCGCCGCGCGCGGAAGGCATGGGATTTCGCGGCATTTGCGCCGATCCGGGGCGTCGGGGCGCGGCTCCCCGCCTCCGCCGCCCGTGCAGCCGCCTGCGTTCGTCCCCAAGCGCCTCCCGAGCCGATGAAGGAACTCCATGCGTCCGGTCCGAATCGCCGCCTCGTTCTCCGTCGCCAGCACCCTTCTGGTCGCCCCCGCGTGGGGGCAGGAGCAGGGCGCCGCCGCTGCGGCGCAGGTTGCCCCCGATGTTGCGACCGTGCCGCCCACCGAGGCGCAACGGGCGCTGATCTCCGACCGGCTCGCCCGCAGCCTGGCCGCGCGCGCCCGCATCGTGCTCCAGCGCGAGATCGTCTTCCTCGGCGTCCTCAACAACTCCAAGAAGCTCATGCAGATGGCGCTGGCGCTGGAGCCTGAGAACCCGCACATCTGGCGGCTCGCGGTGGCGCTCGCCGCCGTCCTCGAGGATGGCGACCCCGACGCGGCGGTGCTGCTTTCCCAAGGGCTCGCCAAGCTCAACCGCCTCGAGCCCGATGACGAGGTCCTGCGGCTGCGGCGCGTGCTCGACACCGTCAACCAGCGCCAGACCGTCGAGGCCCGCGTCGACGCCCTCCAGGCGATGCTCACCGAGAAGGCGATCGGCACGCTCGGCGCCGATGCGGCCGCTCGCGTGGCGTTCGACCTGGCGCTTCTCCTGCGCCGCACGGGCGACAGCGCCGGCTTCGAGCGCAACCTGATCCTCGCGCTGGACCTCGACCCGAACTTCCCCGAGGCGGCCGAACTGGCTGCGGGCTACTTCCGCGTCAACGCGCCGACCGTGGTCGACGAGGTCGCCGCCATGCGCGCGGCCATGCTCGCCAACCCCATGAACGAGGCGGTGGCGGTGGGGTTCGCGCACCTCTGCCTCGAGCACGGCGCCTATGCCGCGGCGGGCAACGTGCTCGAGGTGCAGTCGCGCCTGCAGCGCGAGCGCGGCCCGAGCGAGGACTACGACTCGCTGCTCGCCGACTACCTCGTGGCGCTGTGGGGCGCGGGTCGACCCGACATCGGCTTCGCCGTCGCCGCGCGGCGGCAGGAGGAGCTCGATCGCGTGCTGTTTGCCGAGATCGAGCGCCAGGGCATGTCGATGACCAGCGAGGAGCGGGCCCAGGCGCACCTGCCCAGCATGCCGGGCATGGCGACGGCGCTTGCCGCCATGTCTTCGGGCGTTGGGGCGCCGACGGCCAAGGTGGCGGTCAGCAACGTGGCGTTTGCGTTCGACACCCTGCTCGAGCAGATGTCGAAGCGCAACGGCGACCGGGCGGTCATGGCCGCGACGGCGCTCGAGTCGGCGTTCGCGCAGCTCTGGCTCGACGGCTCCATCGACAAGGCGCAGGCGATGATCAGCAAGGCGCTCGAGTTCGAGCCGCTGTCCGATGCGGCGCGCGCGCGCTTCGACGGCTGGATCGCGCTGCGCCGCGACGACCACGCCCGCGCGAAGGAGCTGCTGCAGCCGCTTGCCCAGTCGGACCTCTCCGCCAAGCTCGGCCTCGCCGTCGCGCACGACGAGACGGGCGACCAGAAGGGCGCCGCGACGCTGTACCTCGAGGTGGCGCGGGCGACGCCCGACACGGCGCTGGGGCTCTGGGCGCGGGCGCGGCTCTACAAGCTGCTCGGATCGACGCCGCTCATCATGCCCGACGCGGCCGCCGTCGAGGAGGCGGGCGCCATGCCTCCCGGCTTCGCCAAGCTGCTTCGCGACGCCAGCCTCTCGATGCTGCTTCGCGTCGTGCCGCGGCAGGTCGAGGCGCGGCCGTGGGATCCGCTCCTCTTTGACATCGAGCTCATCAACCGCAGCGACTGGCCGCTTGCGATCGGTCCCGAGGGGCCGCTCAAGGACTCGATGACCGTCTCCGCGTCGGTCAACGTGCCGGGCGAAATGCCGCGCACCCCGCAGGTGGTGCTCGTGCCGATCGACCGGCAGTTCACGCTTGCGCCGGGCGAGGCGCTGCGCATTCCCGTCGACGTCTCGCTCACCGACGCCAGCGCGGCGCTGCGCGAAGACGCGCTCTCGGGTGCGTTCGTGTCGCTGCACGCGATCGTGAACTGGCGCACCACGCTCACGGGATTCGAGCCTTCGCCGCTGGGCCTCGAGGTCGAGTCGCAGGTGGTGCATCTCAGCGGCGAGCGTGTGAGCAAGGAGTGGGTCGAGCGCTCGCTGGCGCAGCTGCGCGACACCTCCGCCCTGCCTGATCCCGAGCTCATTGCGCTGCTGTCGCACGTGCTGGTCCGCAAGGCCATGTTGCCCGGGCAGGTTTCCGCCGACGTCGTGGCGGCGCTCGACGGCGCGGGCGACGTGCTGGCCGATGCCGCGCGCCGGCTGTGGCCCGAGGCGCGCGCATGGCTCGTGTTCGCGTGCCCCAAGGGCAAGCGCATCGAGGCGGGCCGCGAGGCGCAGGACCTGCTCGACGTGGTGGCCGCGGGCGGCGTCGAGACGGGCGCGGCGGTCCCCGAGCTCGAGGCGCTCGACAAGGTGCTGCGCGACGACGAGTCGCCTGTGGTGCGCATCTCGTGGCTCGCGGTGCGCGTGCGGCGGCCCGAGGATCCCGAGCTCGTCCGGTCGCTCGAGTCGGCGTCGCCTGAGGTCAAGGCGTACGCCGAGGAGTGCAAGCAGTGGCTCATCGAGGCGCGCGACGAGCGGGCCAAGCAGCTGAACATCAAGCAGTGAGGCGCGGCCAAGCGGCATGCCGGGCGAAGCACCCACCAATCCCCCGGCCGATTCCCGCACGTCGGCGCGAGCGGCGGCGCGCAACCCCGCGTCGTCGCGCTGGGCGTCGCCACGCATGCGCTTCTGGCTGCGGGTGGCGGGACTTGTCGTGGGACTCGCGTTCTTCGCCGCCGCCATCTACACGGCCGTGCGCGAGCGCGACGAGTTCGCCAAGGCGATCGCGGCGCTGCGCGACCCGCCCCCTGTCGCGGTAGCCTTGGTCCTCGGCTCGATCGCGGTGGGCGCGGTGCTCACCGCGACGCTCTTCCACATCCTCATGCGGCGGTTCGGCAAGGTGCCGTTCTGGGAGATGCAGGCGCTCATCGCCGCCACCGCCTTCGCCAACTACCTGCCGCTCAAGCCCGGGTTCTTCGGGCGCGTGGCCTACCACCGCCTCCGCCACGGGATCCGCGCCGCACACACCGTGCGCACCATCGTCGAGGCGATCGCGCTCAGCGGGACGGTCGCGAGCATGTTCCTTGCGTCGCTGGTGTTCCTGCGCTCGATCGGGGCGTCGGGCGAGTGGGCGCTGCTCGCCCCCGCGGCGCTTGCGGTCGGCCTGCGCGTGCCCCGCCTGCGCACGCTCACGCAGGCGCTGCTCGTGCGGCAGGTGGAGCTTGCGCTGTGGACCCTGCGCTACTGGGCTGTGTTCCAGCTCGTGGGCGCGCCCATCGACCTCGAGACCGCGATCGTCCTCGGCAGCGTGAGCGTGATCGCCACGCTGCTGCCCATCGTGTCGAACGGCCTCGGCATCCGCGAGTGGGTGATCGGCCTGCTCGCGCCGATGATCTCGCACGAGCCCGTGTCGACAAGCCAGGCGATCGTGGCCGAGCTCGTGCACCGCGTGGCGGAGATCACCGTCATGACGCCGCTCGGCGTCGCCTCGATCGTCGCGCTCGTCCGCCACAACCGTCGGCGGGCGCTGCGCGCCTGACGCGGCGGTTCACCGCGCCGCGTCGCCGCGGGTCCGCGCGTAGCTCTTGACGCCCGCGCGCGACTTCAGGTTGTCGAGCACGTTCATGAAGTTGATGTACGCGTCGTACGGGCTGTCGTACGGCGAGAAGTACTTGTGGACGTCGCCGTCCGACCAGTACTTGGTGCACATGTAGTAGAGGTGGTCGCTCGTCGTCAGCTTGCGCCAGTCCTCGAGGATGTAGGGATCGCCCGCCCTGTGGCGCTCCTTCACCGGGCCCTCGAGCGCGTAGAGCTCCGCGGCCGCGCCGTCCTGGATCGGGTTTCCGAGCCACGCCGAGAGGTCGCGCTCGCTGTCGGCCCACGAGATCCAGTCGGGCACGTCGTAGTCGCCCACCGGCTCGTAGCACTCGAGCAGCTGGCTCGGCGTGAGGAAGTTGTTGTGCCCGTGGTTCGTGTCGTACACGGCGCCGGGCAGCGCGTCGAGGAACTCGAAGATCCCCGTGTCGGCCCACTGGTGCTCGCCGAAGGTCTCGTAGTCCATGAACAGGTTGCAGCAGAAGCCGTCGCCGTTGATCTGGTTGACCCAGTCTGCGAACTTCTCGGCCGAAAGCGGCCATTCCTTCCACCCTCGGTTCGAGAAGCGGAAGGCGATGTCGTCCGACAGGCGGTAGTTCTTGAGCAGCAGCTTGATGCGGTCGTTCGGATCGCCCTCGCCCGGCGGCGCGTACAGGTAGTTCGGCGAGCGGAAGCCGAGCAGCCGGTCGACGCCCTCGCAGATGATCGCCTGGTGCTGGCCGCGCCGCGCGATGTGCTCGGCGAGCGCGTTCGAGTAGATGAGCTCGGTGTTGCGGAAGATGCGCGGCGTGACGCCGAAGACCTCCTGCATCTTGCGCTGGTGGCGGTCGACCTGCTCGTCGAACTCGGCGCGCGAGAAGAGGAACGACAGCGAGTGGTGGCTCGTCTCGCCGATCAGCTCGCACGCGCCCGTGTCGACGAGCTCACGCAGCGTGTCGACCACGTCGGGCGCCCACATCTGCAGCTGCTCGAGCGCGGTGCCCGTGATCGAGTACGCGCAGCGGAAGCGCCGGTCGTGGCGCCGCACGAGGTCGAGCATCTTTCGGGTGGCCGGGCGATAGCACTTGTCGGCGACCTTCCGCAGGATCCGCTCGTTGGCGTCGTTGTCGAAGTAGAACGGGTCGTTCGAGAAGACCGAGTAGCGGCGCAGGCGCCAGGGCTGGTGCAGCTCGAAGTAGAAGCAGACGCTTGCCATGCGCGCAGCGTACCGCGTCGGCGCGTGGGTCGGCGCGTGGGTCGGCGCGTGGGCGATGTTCAGACGCGGTAGTACGCCCGATACCACTCGACGAAGCGCGCGACGCCCGTCTCGACCGTGGTGGTCGGTCGGTAACCGGTGTCGGACTCGAGCGCGGTCACATCGGCCATCGTGTCGGGGACATCTCCCGGTTGCAGCGGCAGCAGGTTCATGGTGGCCTTGCGCCCCGTGCAGCGCTCGATGGCGGCGATGTAGTCGAGCAGCTCGACCGGGCGGGAATTGCCGATGTTGTAGACCCGCCACGGCGCGCTCGAGGTGCCCGGGTCGGGCTGCGCCGCATCGAAGGCGGGATTGGGCGCGGCGGGGCGGTCGAGCGTGCGGATGATGCCCTCGACGATGTCGTCGACGTAGGTGAAGTCGCGGCGGTGCCGGCCGTGGTTGAACACGTCGATCGGCTTCCCCTCGAGGATGTTGCGCGTGAAGAGGAAGAGCGCCATGTCGGGGCGGCCCCACGGCCCGTAGACCGTGAAGAAGCGCAGGCCCGTGGTGGGAATGCGGAACAGGTTCGAGTAGGTGTGCGCGAAGAGTTCGTTGGCCTTCTTGCTCGCCGCGTAGAGCGACAGCGGGTGGTCGACCGAGTCGCTGACCGAGAAGGGAAGCTTGGCGTTGCCGCCGTACACCGAGCTCGAGCTCGCGTAGACGAGGTGCGCGCAGCCGCCGCACTTCTCGTGCACGAACCGGCAGCCCTCGAGGATGTTCTGGAAGCCGACGATGTTCGAGTGCACGTACGCGTGCGGGTTGGTGATCGAGTAGCGCACGCCCGCCTGCGCGGCGAGATGCACGGTGCGGGCAAAGCGATGCTGCGCGTAGAGCGCCTCCATGCCCGCGCGGTCGGCGACGTCGAGCCTGGCGAAGGTGAAGCCGGCGCGCGGCGTGAGCTGCGCGAGGCGCGCGTCCTTGAGCGTCGGGTCGTAGTAGTCGTTGAGGTCGTCGAGGCCCACGACGCGCTCGCCGCGGTCGAGCAGGCGGTGCGCCACGTGCGAGCCGATGAAGCCGGCGGCGCCGGTCACGAGCACGGGCAGGGATTCCTGCGTCTGGGCCGATTGCGTGGTCATTGGGGCGCGGATCGTAGCGCGTTCGGCTCAGGCGGTCGCGTGCGTCCGAGTACGCGTGCCTGCGAGCGCGCGCGAGGCGCAGTCGATCACGCGCGCGAGGGCGCGGTCCTGCATGCCCGAGCCGCTGGGCAGGCAGATTCCCTGCGCGAACAGCTGTTCGCACACCGGCGCGCGCGCCGGATCGTGCGCGAACATGCGCGTGCCCGCGAAGAGCGGCTGCGCGTGCATCGGCTTCCACGTCGGGCGTGCCTCGATGCGCTCGGCGGCCAGCGCCGCGAGGAGCTCGTCGCGCGTGCAGCCTGCGGTGCGCGGATCGATCGTGAACGCCGAAAGCCAGCGCGTGGAGCGGCTCCATGCCGGTTCGGGCATGGCCGTCACGCCCGGCATGCGGCCGATCGTCGCGTCGTACTGCGCGAAGATGGCGCGTCGCCGCGCCACGCGGTCGGCGAGCGTGCGCAGCTGCCCGCGCCCGACTCCTGCGCACAGGTTCGACAGCCGGTAGTTGAAGCCCGCCACGCTGTGCTCGTAGTGCGGCGCGGGCTCGCGCGCCTGAGTCGCGAGGAAGCGTGCGCGCTCGGCGTGCGCGGCGTTGCGCGCCACCAGCATGCCGCCGCCCGAGGTGGTGATGATCTTGTTGCCGTTGAAGCTGAACGCAGCGATCTCGCCGAACGTGCCGCAGGGCAGGCCGTGCGCGTGCGCGCCGAGCGCCTCGGCGGCGTCCTCGAGGATGGGGACGCCATGGCGCGCACACAGCGGCGAGATCGCGGCGTAGTCGCAGCCCTGGCCGTAGAGGTCGACGGTCACGCACGCGCGCGGTGCGCGGCCCTCGCGCGCGAGCGTCGTGAGCGCGCGCTCGAGCGCGGCGGGCGACATGTTCCAGCTGTCGGGCTCGCTGTCGACGAACACCGGCTCGGCGCCGAGCTGCCGAATGGGGTTCGCGCTCGCCACGAAGGTGAAGCTCGAGCAGAGCACGAGGTCGCCCGGCTGTACGCCGAGCAGGAGGAGTCCGAGGTGGATCGCCGCGGTGCCCGAGCACGTGGCGCATGCATGCAGCCCCGTCCCGAGCGCATCGCACATCTCGCGCTCGAAGCCGTCGACGTTCGGGCCGAGCGGCGCGATCCAGTTGCTGCGGAACGCCTCGTCCACGAACGCGGCCTCCTCGCCCGTGAGGTGGGGCGGGGAGAGGAGGATCGGCGGGATCGTGGCGTCGCGTGGCGTCATGCGTGCAGTGGGAGAAGTCGCGTGGACGCGCGGGCTATCGGCAATGTCCGCGGTTTTCGTCCACCGCGCGTGGCCGCGGGCTCAGTGCCCCCAGCGGTCGCGCCAGGCCTCGAACATCAGGAGGTTCCAGGCCTCGTACCCGTTGGACGCCGAGCGCGGGTCGAGCGTGCGCGCCCAGATCGCGCGGGCGGCCTGCGGGTCGACGTACCCCGCGCTGCGCAGCCGGTCCTCGGCCAGCAGCGCCTCGGCCCAGTCGCGCAGCGGTCCGCGCAGCCACTCGGCGAGCGGCACGCCAAAGCCCATCTTCGGCCGCTCGAACAGGCCGCGCGGCACACGGCGCTCGAGCACGCGGCGCAGGACCCACTTGCGCTCGCCGCCGCGGATCTTCATCGCGAGCGGTAGGCGGAAGGCGAGTTCCGCGAGGTGGTGGTCGAGCAGCGGCTCGCGCGCCTCGAGCGAGTGCGCCATGCTCGCGCGGTCGACCTTCACCAAAATGTCGTCGACGAGATAGCTGGCGATGTCGGCCTGCATCATGCGGGTCTCGAGCGGAAGCTCGGCCGCGAGCGCAGCGGGATCGGTGAGCGCCGTCACAGGCGCGTGCCCGCCGACGACCAGCGCGGGCGCGTCGCCCACGATCGCCACAAGGCGCAGGTAGATCGCCCAGGGGTCGTCGTCCAGGAGGATCGACGCCAGCTTGTGGGCGCGGTCGCCCGCGCGGTCGATCGCAAGGCGCGCGGGCAGGACGCGCGCGAGTGCGCGGCCGACGGCGTTCATCGTGCGGCGCGGCGTCGCGCGCAGCAGCGCCGCCACCGCGGCGCGCGCGGGAGCAGGCAGCGTTCGCGCGCGCGATGCGACCTCGCGCGTCCAGGTGTAGCGGTAGTAGCCGCCGAAGAGCTCGTCGCCGCCATCGCCCGAGAGCGAGACGGTCACGTGGCGCCGCGCGATCGCGCTCACGAGCAGCGTCGGGATCTGCGAACTGTCGGCGAAGGGCTCGTCCCAGATCTCCGCCAGCCGCGGCACCGTGTCGAGCGCCTGCTCGCCCGATACGTACACCTCCGCGTGCTCGGTGCCAAGATGTGCGGCGATCGCGCGCGCATACGGCGCCTCGTCGAACTCCTTCGGGCCGAAGCCGATCGTGAAGGTGCGCACGGGGCGGGCGCTCTGGGCCTGCATCGCCGCGACCACGGCGGTCGAGTCGATCCCGCCCGAGAGAAAGGCCCCGAGCGGCACGTCCGCCACCATGCGCAGGCGCACGCTCTCGAGCAGCGCGCGGTCGACCGCGTCGATGGCCTCGGCGTCGCCTCCCGTGAACGGATCGGCATGGCCGCGCCGCGCGAGATCGCGCGAGTGCCACCAGCATTGCTCGCGCACGCCGCCCTGCGCGAGATCGACGCGCAGCAGGTGTCCCGGGCGCAGCTTGCGCACCTCGGGATGGATCGTGAGCGGACCGGGCACGTAGCCGTGGCGCATGAAGAGCGTGAGCGCGCCGCGATCAACCGAGAGCCGCATGCCGGGAAGCGCGCGCAACGCCTTGAGCTCGCTGGCAAAGGCAAGCGCCGCGCCGCGAGGCAATGCGAAATCGCCCGATGAAGGAGCGTGCCCGTGCGAGAGTCCGTAGTAGAGCGGCTTCACGCCAAAGCGGTCGCGCACCAGCCACAGCTCGCGGTCCACGCGGTCGAGGAGCGCGAAGGCGAACATCCCGGTGAATCGCGCGATCGCGCGCTCCACGCCCCAGGCCTCGAATGCGGCCAGCATCGCCTCGGTGTCGGAGTGTCCGCGAAAGCCCTGGCCCGCCGCCGCGAGCTCCGCGCGCAGTGCGGTGTGATCGTAGACCTCGCCGTTGAAGGCGATCTCGTACCGCCCGCTCGCCGAGCGCATCGGCTGGTGCCCTGCGGGCGAGAGGTCGAGGATCGCGAGCCTGCGAAACGCGAGGCCGACGCGGCTCTCGGCGTCGAACACCGCGCCTTCGTCATCGGGCCCGCGGTGCGTCAGGCAGCGCCCCATCGCCGCGAGCGCCGAGTGGACATCGTCCACGTACGCCGATCGGTCGATGAAGCCTGCAAATCCGCACATGGCGCGAGGGTAGCACGGGCGCGCATCTCACGGCGCGGCGCCGAGCGCGCGCATGATCGTGGCGTTGACCGTGCTGGCGGCAAAGCGCGCGGCGCGCGCGCGCGACGCCTCTCCCATGCGCGCGCGCAGGGCCGCGTCGTCCGCAAGGCTCCGGCATGCCGCCGCCAGCGCGCGCGCGTCGCGCATGGGCACGAGCAGGCCGTTGACGCCGTGTTCCACGGTCGCGCGGCATCCGGGCGCATCGGTCGTGACCACAGGTCGCCCCGTGGCGAGCGCCTCGAGCGTGCTCTTCGGCGTTCCCTCGCGATACGAGGGCAGCACGAACACGCTGCACGCCGCGAGCTCGGCGCGCACGTCGTCGAGACGCCCCGCGTACTCGAGCGTGCCGGCGCGCACCCACGCATCGAGCTCGTCGCGCCTGATCGCAGCAGGGTTCGCGTCGATCCAGCCGGCCAGGCGAAACCTGCAGCGGGGGCGCTCGGCGCGCACCAGGGCCGCGGCCTGCGCGAACTCGCGCACGCCCTTGTCGCCGAGCAGCCGCGAAACCATGAGAAAGACGGGCGCGCCGTCATCGGCCGGCGGGGGCATCTGCGCGAAGGCGTCGAGGTCGACGCCCGACCCCGCCGTCATGCCCACCTCAAGCGAGTCGGGAAGCAGCCCTCGCCGCGCGAACTCCGAGCGGTCGTCGTCGTTCTGGAACAGCACGCAGGTCGCGTCGCGCATCGAACGGCGGTAGAGCCGCGCGGCCACGAGCCGAAGCAGGCGCGCGCGCAGCGTCTGCGCGATGAAGGCGTGCCCGAGCCCCGTGATCATCGCCACGCGCCGCGCGACGCCCGCGCGCCGCGCCGCCGGAATCGCGTGGAACACAGGCTTGGGATTGGAGACGAACACGCCGTCGGGCCGCAGCGTCGCGAAGAGCCGGTCGTAGTGCGCGCGCGCCGCCCGCTCGCGCAGCGGATTGACGCCGGTCCGGTCGAGCGGCGAGAACTCGCACGCTGCGCCAAGCGCCTCGATCTCCGCGCGCACCGTGCCTGCATCGCGCTCGATCGGATGGGGCGTCGAGACCGTCACGCGATGCCCGCGCGCCACGAGATCGCGCACCAGCGCGCCGCGAAACGCGATCACGTTGTCGCCGATGCCGTTCACGATCACGTAGTGGCGCCGTTCGCCGCGCATGTGCGCACTGTACGCGTCCGCGCGGGTCGATCAACCGCGCGCGGGTTGCGCAGCCATCTCGCCGTGCGAAGGCTCCGCCGCCAGCACGCGCCGGCCGCGGTCGCGCCGCTCGCCCACGACCTCGCGATACAGCTGCGCATATCGCGCCGCGACCGTCTCGATCGCGTACAGCCTGCGGATGCGCTCGCGCGCCGCCTCGCCGAGCAGCGCGCGCTCGGTCGCGCCCATGCGGGCCACTTCCGAGATCGCGGTCGCCAGGCAGTCGGTGTCGCCGCACGGCACGATGCGTCCCGCGTCGCCGATCACGTCGGCGGTGTCGCCCGAGTCGGTCCCGATCACCGCAAGCCCGCACGCCATGCCCTCGCCGACGGCGTTCGGGCAGCCCTCGGTCGCGCTCGACGAGACGAGGATGTCGAGCCCCGCCATCACGCGCGGCACGTCGACGCGCTCGCCGAGCAGGTGCAGCCGGCCCTTCAAGGGTCCGCGCGCGGCCTCGCGGCAGCGCTCGTGCGTGTTGGTGCCGTGTCCCGCGCACACGAACGCCAGCCGCGGGTTGCGCGCGGCGGCAGCCTCGGCCGCGCGGAAGAAGAGTGCGTGATCCTTGCTCGGGTGCACGCGCGCCACGATCCCGGCCACGATCGCGTCGTCGGCCACGCCGAGCTCCGCGCGGAACGAGGCCCGCGCCGCCGGATCCGGCTTGAAGCTCGCGACCTCGAAGCCGTTGGGAATGACGAGGCTGCGGCGGTTGACGTAGCCGATGCGCGCGTGCTGCGCGCTGCTCACGCGCGAGTTGTTGACCATCGCATCGGCGTGCGGCGCCAGCACGCGTCCCGAGCGGATGACGGCCTGCGTCAGGTAGCGTTCCTTCGTGATGTCGTAGAGCGACTGCCGGATGTTCCAGACGATGCCCGTCCTGCGCGGCAGCCACGGGCGCGCCAGGCTGGCGGCCACGTTCGAGTGGTACATCCACGACTGCACGAGGTCGGGCCGCGTGCCCCGGAGGATCGTCACCAGTCTCCGCAGTGCGCGCGGGCTCACCTCGCCGCGCCGCAGGTCGAGGCTCTGCACCTCGATTCCCATGTCGCGCACCACCTCGATGAGCGCGCCGTCGTTCACGAGCGTCACCACCGTCGGCTCGAACTCGCCGCGGTCCATCGCGCGCAGGAGCTTCACGAGCATCTGCTCCGCTCCCCCGACGGCCAAGGTGGTGATGAAATGAACGACGCGCACGAGTCAGGTGTTTCCGCAGGGTTCCCGAAGGGCGCGGATGGTAGGGCGGTTCGCCGCGATACTCAATGCGGACGGCGCCGTTCCCGCAGCCAGAGCTCGAGAATCAGCATCGGCCACAGCCGGTAGATCGAGAATTGCGCGGGATCGCGCTGTTCTTGGACAAATCGGTCGAGGGCAGCGCCGTCGAGGTGGTCGCGCAGCGCGGCATCGGCGCCCAGGGAGTCGTCCGCCATCCGCAGCAGCGCCGGCTGCGACCAGCACTGCGCCGGAAGCCCGAACCCCATCTTCCGCCGCTCCATCCACTCACGGGGCAGATACTCCATCGCGAGTTCCTTCAGGATGTGCTTGGTTCCCGAAGGAGCGCGCCACAGCATGGCGTCGGGCAGCGTGGCGGCGAACGCGCCGAGCTTGCGGTCGAGCAGCGGGCACCGCACCTCGAGCGAGCACTGCATGCTCATGCGGTCGACCTTCGCGAGCACCGCGCCCGGCATGTAGGTGCAGGTGTCGAGCGCCCGCATCCGCTGCAGCGGCGTGCGGCTCCGGTCGCGCAGCATCGAGCGCCACGCCGCAAGCTCCGCATCGGCCCGCGGCGGGAGCGATCCACCCATGAACTCCGCGACGCGCTCGGGCTGGAACATCAGCCAGCGCGGCGAGAGGTAGCGCTGCGCGACCGAGTCGTCGCGGCCGCTCATGCGCGCGCCGAGCCGCGCGAGCCAGCCCTGCGGCGCCTCTCCCGTCTCGTTGAGCGTGTCGCGGTAGCGCCCGTAGCCGCCAAAGAGCTCGTCGCCGCCGTCACCCGACAGCGCGACCGTCACGAACTGCCGCGTGAAGCGCGAGAGCAGCAGGGTGGGCAGGCACGACGAGTCGCCGTTCGGCTCGTCGAGCCGCGCCGCGATCTCGGGCAGCATCGTCAGCGCGTCGGGCGAGAGCACCGCGTCATGGTGGTTCGTCCCGAGCAGCCGCGCCGTCTCGCGCGCAAAGACATGCTCGGTCGCCTGCGGGTCGTCGAATCCGATCGAGAACGTCTCGACGGTGCGGCCGAAGTCGCGCGCCATCACCGCCACCACGAGCGAGCTGTCGACGCCGCCGGAAAGGAACGCGCCCAGCGGCACGTCGCTCTCGAGCCGCTTCTCCACGGCGTTGCGCACCAGCCGCCGCAGCTCGTCCTTCGCCTCGTCGAACCCCATGCGCGTGTCGGCGCGCACCTCGGGCAGGAACGTTGGAAAATGCCGCGTTTCCCAGCCGCTGCCGTCGACGTGGATCGCCACCGCGTCGCCGGGATCGAGCTTGACCACGCCCTCGTACACCGCGAGCTCGGTGGGCATGTACTGCACCAGCAGGTACGCCGCCAGCGCGTCGCGCGAGATGGTGCGGTCGAGGAACGGCAGCTGCTCGAGCGCGCGCAGCTCGCTGGCGAAGGCCAGGAACCCCTCGCCCTCGGCGATGTACAGCGGCTTCTTGCCGAAGTAGTCGCGCGCGAGGACCAGGGTGCGCTCGCGGGCGTTCCACGCGGCGAACGCGAACATGCCGTCGAGCTTGCCCACGCGCCCGAGGTCGATCTCCTCGAACAGGTGGCACAGCACCTCGGTGTCGCTGTTGGAGCGGAACGCGTGGCCTTCGGCCTCGAGCTCGGCGCGAAGCGCGCGGTGGTTGTAGATCTCGCCGTTGAAGACGACCTGCACCGAGCCGTCCTCGTTGCACATCGGCTGGCGGCCCTCGGGACGAAGGTCGATGATCGAGAGCCTGCGGTGCGCGAGCGCCACCAGGCCGTCGTCCGAGACCCAGGTCTCGCCGTCGTCAGGCCCGCGGTGCAGCATCGCGTCGCGCATGGCCGTCGCAAGCCGCCGCAGCTCGTCGCGGCCGATGCCGCGTCCCGTGTCGATGATGCCCGCGATTCCGCACATGTGCCCGCCTGGTCGAGTCGGCGAGGATAGCACGCACCGCACGCCCGCGCGCATGGTCTGCACGCGTGGCCTGCATGCATGGCGGGCATTCGCCGATTCCCGTAGCATTTGCCGCATGTCCGCGACTTCGGCAACGACGCAGCAATCCGGCGAGGGCTCGGGCGATGGTCCCGCGAAGGGGACCGACGAGGCCCTGCGCTTCGGCTTTGGCCGCAACTGGTCGGACTTCATCGCCCAGCACTTCTCCGACGCGCGCGTCGAGGCGAGCAGGGTGCACCTCCTGAAGGCGCTCCGCGTCGACTCGCTCGCGGGGCTCTCGTTCCTCGACATCGGCTGCGGCAGCGGCCTGCACTCGCTCGCGGCGCTCCGCGCGGGTGCGCGCGAGGTCACGGGCTTCGACTACGACCCCGATTCGGTCGCCACCAGCCAGAAGGTGCGCGACATGACGGTCGGCGGCGCAGCGCCGTGGTCGGTCGAGCAGGGCTCCGTCCTCGACGCCGCACGCATGCAGCGCCTTGCCAAGGCCGACATCGTCTACTCGTGGGGCGTGCTGCACCACACGGGCGACATGTGGACGGCGATGGACAACGCCATCATCCCGCGCACGCCCGAGGGGGTCGTCTACATCGCGCTCTACTCGAGCGACCAGTACGTCGAGCCGCCCGCCGACCACTGGGTGCGCATCAAGCGCGCCTACAACCAGCGCGGCGCACTCGGCAAGCGCATGATGGAGTGGAAGCACGCGCTCGGCCTCTTCTCGATCGGCCTGCGCGAGCGCAAGGGGCCGTGGACCGTGATGCGCGAGGCGAGCGTGCGCGGCATGGACTTCTGGACCGACATCCGCGACTGGCTCGGCGGCTGGCCGATCGAGTTCGCGTCGTACGTCGAGGTCGAGCGCTGGGCGCAGCGGCACGGGCTCACGATCGTGCACGCGATCGTCGGCGAGGGCTGCACCGAGTACATCCTCGCCGATCCCGCGCGCAACGCGCACTGGGCGGCGCAGGAGAAGCGTCGCCTGGCCGCGCGGCGTCCGCTGCCTGGGCCGTTCACGCGCGGCGAGGGCCACGCGTGGGTCTCGTACATCCCCGAGCTGCAGGGCAGGGGCGACGAGACGCTGGTGCCGCGCGGCTCCACGCTCATGCTCTACGACGGCGACCGCCCGTTCGGGCTGCCGCACTTCATGCACGCGCACATCGCGCGCTACGGCGGCGGCCGCTTCGCCCACTGGCGCGATCACGTGCTCTTCTCGACGCCTGACGGCAGCGATCCCAACGCCGATCCGTCGCGCTTCACCTACGTGGCCGAGTACTGATCATCCCGCCCGACGCCACGATGGCCACGCTCGCGCCGCTTCTCCGTTCGATCCTCTCGCAGCACCGCGAGCTCGTGGGCGAGCTCGCGCGCCGCGAGGTCGCGGAGCGCTACGCAGGCACGGCGCTCGGCAGCGTGTGGGCGATCGTCACGCCGCTCCTCACCATGGGGATCTACGTGGGGCTCTTCGGCTTCGTGTTTCCCACGCGCTTCGGCGCCGAGGGCTCGCCGTGGCTTGGCGCCGCGCTCATCCTCTCGGGCCTGGTGCCGTGGCTTGCCGTCGCGGATTGCGCCACGCGCGCGCCTGCGATGCTCCTGTCGCATCGGGCGCTCGTGCGCCAGGTGGTGTTCCCCATCGAGGTCCTTCCTGCGAAGTCGGTGCTCGCGTGCCTGGTGCCGCAGGTCGTTGGAACGGCGGTGGGACTCGCGGTCGCGCTGCTCGCCGCCGGCGCGTCGCCGATGCTGGCGCTGCTGCCCGCGCTCTGGCTTGCGCAGCTGGCGCTCATGCTCGGCCTGATGCTGCTGCTTGCCACGCTTGGCGTCTGGCTGCGCGATCTACGAGAGGTCGTCGCGTTCCTCGCCAACATCGGGCTCTACATCGCGCCGATCCTGCTGCTTCCGCAGGTGATCGATGCACTGCCGCGCGCGGCGCACTGGATCATCGCCGCCAATCCGTTCAGCCACATGGTGTGGTGCTTCCACGACGCGACCGTCCACCAGCGCTTCGCGCACCCGTGGTCGTGGCTCGTGTTCCCGCTCTTCGCGCTGGCCACGCTCGCCCTCGGCGCGCGGCTCTTCACCCGCCTCAAGCCGGCGATGGGAGAGGCGCTGTGAGCATCGCATCGCCGGTCCTGCGCATCGACGGCGTCTCGAAGGCGTTCGAGATCTACGCATCGCCCATGCAGATGCTGCTCGAGCTCATGGGCTTCGGCCGCAGGCACGAGCGCTTCCAGGCGCTCGGCGACGTCTCGCTCGAGATCGGGCGCGGCGAGGTCGTGGGCATCGTCGGGCGCAACGGCGCGGGCAAGTCCACGCTCCTCAAGATCGTCGCCGGAACGCTCGCCGCCGACAGCGGCCACGTGGTGGTCGAGGGCCGCATGTCAGCCATCCTCGAGCTGGGGACTGGCTTTCATCCCGACTACACGGGGCGCGACAACATCGTCATGGGCGGGCTGTGCCTCGGCATGTCGCGCCGCGAGATCATGGCCAAGCAGCAGGAGGTCGCCGAGTTCAGCGAGCTCGGCGAGTTCCTCGACCGCCCGTTCCGCACGTATTCGAGCGGCATGCAGGCGCGGCTCTGCTTCTCCACGGCGCTCGCGTGCGAGCCGTCGATCCTGGTCGTCGACGAAGCGCTCTCGGTCGGCGACGTGCGCTTCCAGCGCAAGTGCTTCGCGCATTTCGAGAAGCTGCGCGCGCGCGGCACCACCATCCTGCTTGTCTCGCACGACATGAACGCGGTCGCGCAGATCTGCGACCGCGCGGTGTGGCTCGAGCGTGGACGCGTCGTCGGCGTCGGTCCGGCCAAGGAGATCGCCGAGAACTACCTCCGCGCGATGCTTGCGCCGCAG
>JBIIRG010000106.1:0-10048 GCA_044341665.1 Phycisphaerales bacterium
CGTGCCCGCGGCGTTCATGTTCCTCCTGTGGATCTGCGTGTTCACGAGCGCCAACTACCTGCTGACCACCACCATCGAGGAGAAGTCGAACAAGGTGATGGAGGTGCTGCTTGCGGCGGCGAGCCCGATGCAGGTGCTCGCGGGCAAGATCCTGGGCTACTCGGCGGTGAGCGCCGTGATGCTCGTGATGTACGGCGGCCTCGGCATCGCAGGGCTGTCGGCGGTCGCGATGATGGACCTGGTGCCCGTGCTGCACCTCGTGTACCTCGCGGTCTTCTTCATCATGGCGTACTTCATGGTGGCGTCGATGATGGCGGCGGTCGGCAGCGCGGTGAGCGACCTGCGCGAGGCGCAGTCGCTGGTCGGGCCCGTGATGATGGTGCTCATCGTCCCGATCATGCTCTGGATGCCGATCGTGCAGAACCCGAACGGAATGCTGGCGACCGTCGCGGGCTTCGTGCCGCCGGCGACGCCGTTCGTGATGATCCTGCGCCTGACCGCGGCGACCGAGCCGATCCCGATGTGGCAGACGATCGCGTCGATCGTGTGGGGCTTCGCGTGCGCACTGGGCATGCTGTGGCTCGCGGCGCGCATCTTCCGCGTGGGCGTGCTCATGCAGGGCAAGCCACCCACGCCCAAGGAACTCGTGAAGTGGGCGTTCGTGCGCTGACGCCGGCTGCGGCGCGCCCGTACCATCGGGCGCGTGTCGGACCTCACCGCATGGCTTGTCTCGATCGGCGCCTTTGCCGCCGTGGTGATCTGCACCGCGGTGGCTGCGAAGTCGATCGCAGGTGATCCGCCGCGCGGCCGCAGGCGATGCCCCCGTTGCTGGCACGAGCTCGGACCCGCGGCAACCGATGGAACCGCGACGGTGTGCAGCGAGTGCGGACACGCGCTCGAGCGCGAGGCCGACGCGCACCGCACGCGGCGCGCGCCTGCACGCGCGGTGCTTGCGGTCGTGGGCGTGATCGCGATCGTCGGCGCCATGAGGGTGCGGCTTCTCGACCGAGGGGCGTGGAGCATGGCGCCCACGTCGGTGCTCCTCCTTGCCACGCCGCACCTGTCGGACGGCGGATACCGCTCGGCGGCCTGGGAGCTCGCGTATCGCATCCGCACGGGCGAGTCGACGGCGGAACAGGCGCGCGAGGCGGTGGCGCTCTTCGTCGAGGGAGACGCGGAGGCGCGGCCGCCATCGAGCGCGTGGCAGGCGAAGTACCGCGACCTCGGCTCGGCCGTCCAATCGCGGATCGCGCCCACGGATCCGCTCATGCAGCGACTGCTCGAGATCCCGCCGCGCTTCGAGCTCGGGACGATCGCAGGCTGCACGATCGGCGACCGCGTGGTGCCCGCGCTCCTGATCGTCGACGCGGAGGTCTGGTGGCCACCGATGCGCGAGGGGCGCCTGGAGGTGACGCTGCCCGACGGCACGGTGCGCCGAGGCGACCTGCGGCCCGATGGGCGGTTTCCCAGCCTGGTGATCGAACTGCCGCCCGCATGGGCGACGGGCGATGCGGTGACGCTCGCACTCGCGCAGCGGCCGATCGGGTCGCCCGACTCGGACCGTGGCTTCGAGGCCTACCCGTCCGTGCAGCTGATCCCGCTCGAGGCACCCGCCGCTGCGCCGCCCCAGTGGTCACCCGCCGACACGCCCGAGCTGCGCGACGCCGTGCGCGCCGTGTTCGACGAGGGGTTGCTTCTCTGGAGCTCGGGGAGCACCCGGGCCGGCCTGCGCTTCAACCACCGCGTGATGGGCGACGATGCGTGGGACGGCCTTGCGGTCGGCGTCCGCGTGGACGTGCTCGAGGACGGCGTCGTTCGGCGCACGAGCCGCATGTGGTGGCGCGCGGGCACCGGGCTCACGCAGCCGCTCTGGCTGCCCTCGATCGAGGACGAGGACGCGATGCGCCGGCTCTTCGAGCTCGGCGACGGGACTGCGCCCACCCCCGACGTCGCGGCGGGCGGCGCGCCCGAGTCCGCCAGCCCACGCTGGACGCTTCGGATTCGCGGTGACGAAGGCCTCGCCCACTACGCGGCGGCGCAGCGTTCGACGCACGGTGCCCCCGACGAGTCTCCATTGCTGCCCAACGGTCCGGAGCGAGCCTCTTGGTTCGCGGGCGAGGTCGAGGTGCCCCTCCGCGTGGAGCGGATCGCGACGGCGCCGCCCGTACGACGCTGGAGACTGCGGTAGCAGGCTGCTGCCGCCGGCAACCGCCACGCCCGGCGACCCCGTCGGGAAGGAAATCGACCGAAACGGCCGTTGCGGAAGCACCTTGCGGCGCCGCCGCCAACCAGGGACGAGCGCTCGAACCCTATTGCAAGGTGGGTTCGACGTCCATCGATCCCGATCTTCCACTCAGTGCGAAGGGCTCAAGGCGAGCGCGATGCGCAAGGGAGGCCTGATCTTTGTCGCGGAACGCGTCGATCCCTAGGGTTCAAGCAAGGTTCGAGGCGATGTGCCTGGCGGCCTGCCCGAGGGGGTCGCGGAGCGTGGCGGTTCGAGTGTATCCCGAAGAATCCGCGGTGATTGACAACGCCTTCGGATTCGCCCATGATGCGCGTTCTCACTCGAGGAAGATCTCATGTCCTTCAAGAACACCCGCTCGATCGTTTCCGCCGCCGCCCTCGCTGGCTCGGTGATCGCCCTCACTGGCTGCAGCACGCCGGATCCGGATCGCAACTACCGCACCGATCTCGCCACGCTCGAGCACAACCTCTCGCCCGAGCTCTACAACTCCGCGCAGACGCGCGACGAGGCCTACATGGACTGGGCGGTCAACCGCGACCAGGACCTCCGTGGCGCCTGGAGCGACCTCGGCCGCATGTGGCTGACCGACAAGCCGCGCCCGCTGAGCCCGTATCCGGTCATGCAGACGAACGGCAACCCGTGATGTGCTGCGCCTGCGCACGGCGCAGGCTCCCAGCATCATCCGAGGCCACAGGATCCAAGACAACGGCCACGCGAAAGCGTGGCCGTTGTGCATCGTGAGATGGGCGCACCCTCCCGAGAGGCTGCGATCGCCTCGCGTGCCTTCCGCCTACCATCGCCCCTTCCCCGATGCGTGAGTTGGCTCCCCTGCTTGTTCCCGTGAGAGTCGTCGGCGACTTCGCCGCGAGCTTTCACCCAGCGAAGTTGCCGCCGATGCTGCGCCACACCTACGGGCGCGAGCTCGTGTCGTGGGCATTCCTGCCGCTCATGCTCGGGGCGATCGAGGGCGGCACGATCGCGATCGTCATCAAGAAGGCGTTTGCGGGCCAGCCGGGGGTCGACCCGTTCTGGCTCGACCTCGCCACGGCGTGGGCCCTGGCGGCGCCGAACGTGGCCAACCTCTCGAGCTTCGTCTGGGCGGCGCTCGCGCGCGGAAGGCCCAAGGTCCCGTTCATCTCGGGGCTGCAGATCGCGGCCTGCCTGATGACGATGTCGATCGCGCTGTTTCCGCGGGATGGATTCGGCCTGATCGCGGTCTGCATCGCGCTCGGCCTCGCGCGCACCGCGTGGACCGGCGTCATCACCGTGCGCGCCGCGGTGTGGCGAAACAACTATCCGAACGCGAACCGGGCGACCATCGCCGGCAAGCTGGCCACCGTGCAGAGCGTGTTCCTGGCGGCCGCGGGCTTTGCCGTCGGCAAGGCGATGGACTGGGATCCCGACAACTACCACTATCTCTTTCCGGCGCTGGCGCTGTTCGGGCTGATCGGCAACCAGATCTACCGCAAGGTGCGCCTTCGCCGCGCGCGGCAGCTCCAGCGCGCCGAGCTCGACGGGCGCAAGGCCAGCGACGGCGTGAACCCGATGGCCATGGTGGGGCTGCTGCGCGAGGACCGCCTGTACGCGCGGTTCATGTGGTGGATGAGCGTCTTCGGCTTCGGCAACCTGATGCTCGGCGCGCCCATGACCTTCGTCGTCACCGACGAGCTCAAGGTCGGCTACACCGAGGGCATCCTGATCAACACGATCATCCCGCTGGCGATCATGCCCTTCGCGATTCCAATGTGGGCGCGGTTCATGGATCGCACGCACATCATCCGCTTCCGCTCGGTGCACGGCTGGAGCTTCGTGACGGCAAGCGCGGCGATCACCCTGGCGTCGTACCTGCACTCGGTGGAGCTCGTCTACCTCGGTTCGGCGCTGCTCGGGATCGGCTACGCGGGCGGCACGCTGGCGTGGAACCTCGGGCACCAGGACTTCGCGCCGGCCGAGCGCGACGCCGAGTACATGGCGGTGCATGTCACGCTCAACGGGATCCGCGGCATCCTCGCGCCCGTCGCGGCGTGGGGCCTGCACCAGTGGCTCGCGCCCAAGGGCCACGCGCCGCTCGTGCTCGTGCTCTGCACCGTCGTCAACGCGGTCGGCGTGATCGGCTTCATGTCGATGCGCAAGGACATCTCCCCGACCGACGAGGCGAAGCCCGCTGCAGGCGACGGTAGATAACCGCGACGCCGAACCGCGTGGCGCGCAGAAACCCGCGTGCCCTCGCGACTTCGCGCGGGGCGTGCTATTCTCGTCCCTTCCCCCGCAGCCGCGCCGGGGAGCACCGGCATCAAGCTCGGACGGTTGTCCGACCCGGATCACGCACCGCGGCGCACGCCGGCTCGTTGCCGACGCGCAGGAACACAACACACCAATGGTCGACTACAACCTGATCGAGGATCTCAAGCTTGGCGACGGCGAAGTGGAGCGCATGCTCCGCGAGGCGGGCCTCGGCACCGTCGCGTCCGGCGACATGGACAGCGTCATTTCCAAGGAAGTGAGCGCGTACGCACCGGGCAGCATCCTCAAGGGCCGCGTCGTGGGCTTCTCGGGCGACCATGTGGTCGTCGAGGTCGGCCTGAAGAGCGAAGGCCTCATCGATCAGTCCGAGTTCGAGGACACCGACGTCGCCGTGGGCGACGAGGTCGAGGTCCTCCTCGAGAGCCTCGAGGACGAGACGGGCGGCGTGCGCCTCTCGAAGCGCAAGGCCGACCGCATCCGCGGCTGGGAGACCATCCTCCAGACCCGCAAGGAAGGCGACGTCATCGAGGGCAAGTGCGTGCGCAAGATCAAGGGCGGCCTGCTCGTCGACATCGGCGTGCCGGTCTTCCTCCCCGCGTCGCAGGTCGACGTCCGCCGCCCCGGCGACATCGGCGAGTTCGTGGGCAAGCCCATGCGCGCGATGATCCTCAAGATCGACGAGGAGCGCCGCAACATCGTCATCTCGCGCCGCAAGCTCATCGAGGATGAGCGCGACGCCGCCAAGAAGCGCCTGCTCGAGAACGTGCGCGAGGGCGACCTCGTGCGCGGCATGATCACGAACGTGGCTGACTTCGGCGCGTTCGTCGACCTCGGCGGCATCGACGGCCTGCTCCACATCACCGACATGTCGTGGGGCCGCGTGAACCACCCGAGCGAGATCGTGCGCATCGGCGACGAGATCGAGGTCAAGATCCTCAACATCGACCGCGAGCGCGAGAAGATCGCCCTCGGCCTCAAGCAGAAGGAAACCTCGCCCTGGGAGCAGATCGAGGCGAAGTACCCGGTCGGCTGCCGCGCCAAGGGCACCGTCGTCAACCTCATGTCGTACGGCGCGTTCGTGCGGCTCGAGGAGGGCATCGAGGGTCTCGTGCACATCTCCGAGATGTCGTGGACGCGTCGCGTCAACCACCCGAGCGAGCTCGTGGCCGTCGGCCAGGAGATCGACGTCGTGGTGCTCGACATCAACAAGGAGAAGCTCGAGATCTCGCTCGGCGTCAAGCAGACCGAGGTCAACCCGTGGGAGCTCGTCGCCGAGAAGTACCCCGTGGGCACCGTCATCGAGGGCAAGGTCCGCAACCTCGCCAACTACGGCGCGTTCATCGAGATCGAGCCGGGCATCGACGGCCTCCTCCACGTCAGCGACATCAGCTGGACGAAGAAGGTCGCCCACCCGAACGAGCTCTACAAGAAGGGCGACGTGGTCAAGTGCGTCGTCATCGACGTCGACCAGGAGAAGCAGCGCGTCGGCCTCGGCGTGAAGCAGCTCACCGAGGATCCGTGGGTCGAGGGCATCCCGTCGGCCTACCGCCCGGGCATGATCGTGAAGGGCAAGATCACCAAGATCACGAACTTCGGCGTGTTCGTCGAGCTCGAGGAGGGCCTCGAGGGCCTGCTCCACATCAGCGAGCTCAGCGACTCGAAGGTCGAGAACCCGCAGGACGTGGTCAAGGTCGGCCAGGAGGTCGAGGTCAAGATCCTGCGTGTCGACACCGACGATCGCAAGATCGGTCTCTCGCTCAAGCGCGCGCAGTGGACGGCGACGGGCGACCGCCCCGCCGACGAGTTCGAGCGTCCCTCGCGCGGCGGCAAGCCGGCGCGTGGCGGCCTCGACAGCCACGGCGCGATGGGCTCGGACCGCTTCGAGTTCTGATCCGGGGCGACGACGTCCGACGACGAGATCAACGACGAGATCAACGACAAGGCACCACGGGCCGCGGCACACGCCGCGGCCCGTTTCATTGGCGAGCGCCGACGCGAGGTCGATCACGCGGACCGCGCCCGAGCCGCGAAAAAGCACAAGACGCGGCCTGTGCCGCGTCTTGCCTGGTCCTGTCTTGATCTCTTCCTGTCGTGCCCTGGTCAGGGGCGTCATGTCTTTCAGCACTACACTCTGTCGTTCGCGCTCCTGCGAGTGGTCAGCTCAGCAGAGGGCGATGAAGGCGAGGACGGCCAGAAGAACGATCTTGCGGCGGTTGTCGACGGGTGCGAGGATGGTGGTCAGCAACATGGCGAGTTCCGTTCTTCAGTTGTTGTCCGTGTTCGGCGGGGTCGCCGTGGACGGAAGAACATTGGCAACCCCCGTGCCAGCGGGCGATTCGCGCCTGTTTTGCGGCGCTTGGCGGGCTCCCGTGCTCGTTGCGGTGGTGGCCCTGTACGGGGTGTTGCACGCGGGATCCATGCCGTGTTGCGCCGCTGCAACGGAGTTGTACGCCGCTGCAACGCAGTCCGCCGGATCCGAGCGCGACTGCCCGAGCGAGGCGGTGGCGCTGGCGGCCTTCCTGCGCGCCAGGGCATGGCTCGATGCCGACGCGCTGCCTGCGCAGTCGGAACAGGCCGCACAGCTCGAGCTCGCCGACACCGCCGCCGTGTGCGTGATCCTGCGGCATGCGGGGCGGGTCGTCGGCTACGGCGAGGACGCCGGCGAGGGAGGCGTCGCCGACCCCCTGATGCTCCGACGCGCGGTCGGACGCGCCGTTGCGCGCGCCCTCGGCGACGAGACGATCCGCAACGTGCGCGAACTGGTGGGCGACCGCGTGACCGTTCGGTTGTCGCTCGAGCTCGAGCTCGCGGGCGCGGCGCGTCCCCTCCTCGGGCGGACGATCGCCGAGGCCGCGGCGCGCGTCGTGCCTGGGCGCGACGGGCTCGCGGTGCGCCGCGGCGAGTCGATCGTGCGGGCGTTCCCGTCGCGGCTCTGCGCCGCCGACATCGCCGCGCGGCCCGATCGCACGGTGACGGCGCTCCTGATCGACGCAGGGCTTCCCGCCAAGGACCTCAACCAGTACGCCACCGAGGATCGCGTGTCGGTCGCACGCTTTGCGTCGGTGCGACTGCGCCAGGATGCGCCGGAGGACGCGCCCCTGCCCGTGACGCGCGCGGGGCGCACGATCGCCCCCGCCGAGGTCACGCCCGCGGCGGCGCGCGTTCTTGCAATGCAGCTCGCCGCGCGGCTGGCGGCGCAGGTCGTTGCGGCCGAGGAGTCAGGCGCCGCGAGCGCGGGCGTGCGACTGCTCGGAACGCTCAACCCGACGGCCGACGCCTACGACCCGCCGTTTGCCGATACCCGACAGACGGCGACCGCGGCGCTGGCACTGGCGCACGCGGCGCGGTCCGAGGTGCTGCCCGAGGCGCTCCGCGATTCGGCGCGAAGCGCGGCGTCTGGGCTCGTCGGGACGCTGCTCGAACGGCCCGACGCGGATCGCGGCGACTTCGTCGATGCGGTCTGCGCGATCGCGCTCGCACGCCTCGGCGCGAACGGCAGCACGCCGGTGTCGGCGGCCGCACGGGCCGCGCTCGCGGAGCGCATGAGGCTCGCGCTCACACGCGTCGACACGGCGAGCGGAGCACCGAATGCACCTCAGGCGGCACTCACGGCGGCCGCGGCGCTTGCGATCCTCGACGACGCCGACGCGGCGACGAGGGCGGCCCGCGTGACCCGATCGCTGGTCGGCACGCTCGATGCCAAGCCCGCGGGCGTGCTGCAGGCGTCCCTCCCGCTTGCGCTCCTTGCGTCGAGTGAACGGCTCGACGATGCCTCACGCGCCGAGCTCCGCAGGCTCCTGACGACGGTCGCGCTCCAGCTCATGCCGCAGCAAGTCGGCGCCGATCCAGAGCTCAGTCGCGATGTTCCCGCGGACCTCGTCGGAGGGCTGCTGCCACCCACGGGCCCTCGCTCGCGGGTGGAGGCGGATTGCCTGCTGCATGCGGCGGCGTTCGGTCTCGCCTTCCCGGGTGGCTCGGACGGTGCGCCCGATGGGCTCGGAACCATGCTTCACGGGTTCGTCCGCTTCACCGCCCAACTGACGGCGTCGGATCCGTGGGTGGGCGGGTTCCGCCGCCCTGAGCAGATTCGCGGACTCGTCCGCGGGTCGCTTGCCTCGGACGACTGCCCGCCCGAGCCGACCGCACTCGGCTTGCTTGCCGTGCTCAGCGCGCTTGAGACGGGGCTTCCGCTCGTCCCGCGGGATGTCGCTCGGGACGTCTCTCGGGACGCCCCGCTGCCGCCGGCGACGCCCGAGCGCTGAGGCACCATGCCCGTCCGCAAGGTCCGAAATCGGAGAAATCGCGGCAGCCGCGCAAATCCAACGCAAATCGCGCCGTATATTCGATCGGCTTGGACCGATGGCCACGGGTCGGCGTTCGCCGATCCCCTGCGCCGCCTCGAACGGAGACTCCTCATGTCACGGAACTCGTTGCACGTCGCCAACTTCGTCGGATCGCTTCTCGTCGCCTCGGTCGCTGCCACGTCGTTCACCACGACGGCGAGCGCCCAGGGTCTGTCCGAGCGCGTGCGCGCCGTTGCCGAGCAGCGCCAGGAGGCCGCGCGCAACGACATGAGCCGCGGCCGCCTGCTGGGCGCCCTGCTCTACACCGACGTCACCGCGAACTTCGAGAACACGCCCGCGAAGACCGCGTTCGAGTTCATCGGAAAGCAGCTCGGCGTCCCGTTCATCGTTCGCTTTGCGGGTGAGGGTGGCTCCGACGGCATCGACCCCGAGCTCGAGATCAACCTCAACCTCGAGAAGGTGCCCGCGATCACCGCGGTGGAGCGCCTGCTCGAGATCTGCGGCACCGAGTCGGCCTGCACCTGGCAGATCCGCGAGGGCTTCATCGAGGCCGGCACCAAGGATCGCCTGGCCGTTCCTGCGGCGCGCGAGCTGCGCATGTATCCGATCCGCGACCTGCTGTTCGAACCACCGATGTTCGACAACGCTCCTGACTTCAACCTCGGCTCTGCGCTGCAGCAAGGCGGCCAGGGTGGCGGCGGAGGCGGCGGCATGGGCGGTGGTGGCGGAGGCATGGGCGGCGGAGGCGGCGGCTTCGGTGGCGGCGGCGGCGGCTTCGGCGGCGGCGGTGGTGGTTCGGGTGGTGGCGGCGGTGGTGGCCTGATCGGCGACCCCGGCGAGGATCCCGAGCGCCCCAGCGAGGAAGAGAAGGCCGATCAGCTCATGGACATCATCATGGAGCAGTGCGAGCCCGACGCCTGGAAGGACGCCGGCGGCGACTGGGCCACGATGCGCTACTACCAGGGCGTGCTCATCATCCGCGCGCCGGACTTCATCCACCGCCAGATCGACGGCTACCCGTTCGCGCCGGTGCGTCCGCGCGCGTCGGCCGTGGGCACCAAGCGCTACGTGACCTTCACGGGCGAGCTTTCCATCGTGCAGAACCTCGGTTTCGGCACGACCACCGTGCAGGGCGCCGTTGGCGGCGCGGGCGGTGACGGCAACACGGCCGGCGGCGGCGGTGGTGGCGGCGGCGCTCCGATCGGCAAGTGAGAATTTCGGCATCCTTCGGATGATCGAACGACGCGTATGACCC
>JBIIRG010000107.1:0-10032 GCA_044341665.1 Phycisphaerales bacterium
GTGATGCTCTACAACTTCCCCGGTCGGTGTCGGGATTGATCGCCACGCCGCAACGACCGGGGATGTTGTAGAGCATCACGGGCAGCGGGCAGCTGTCGGCCACGGTCATGAAGTGGCGGTAGAGGCCTTCCTGCGAGGGCTTGTTGTAGTAGGGCGACACCTGCAGGCCCGCGTCGGCACCCAGGTCGAACGCGAGCTTCTGCAGCTCGACGGCGTGGCGCGTGGAGTTCGAGCCCGCACCCGCGATCACCTGCAGGCCGCGCTTGCGGCCGATCTCGACCGCCGTCTCGACCACCAGGCGATGCTCGTCGTCCTCGAGCGTGGGCGACTCGCCGGTCGTCCCGCAGGCAACGATGCCGCTCACGCCGCCCTCGGCCTGGAAGGCGATCTGCTCGGCCAGCCGCGCCTCGTCGACCGCGATGCCATCGGCGGTGAAGGGCGTGACGATCGCGGTGTAGCAACCTCGGAACTGGATCATGGCGGGCGATGTTATCGCGCGGCGGCGATCGCTGCCTTCATCTCCGCGACCGCGGCGCGCAATCCGATGAAGACGGCGCGCGACACGATGGCGTGACCGATGTGGAGCTCGTGCAGCCCGGGGATCCCCGCGATGGCCGCGACGTTCGTCGTGTGCAGCGCGTGCCCCGCATTCGCCCGCATGCCGGCCGAGGCGATCGCCCGCGCCGCCACCCGCACCTTCTCGAGCTCGGCGGCCGTCGCTGCATGGCCGACCCCGCCCGGATGATCGTGGAACGCGTGCGCGTACGGTCCCGTGTGGATCTCGCAGTAGTCGAAGCCCGCCCGCGCCGCCGCCTCGATCTGCCGCAGGTCGGCGTCGATGAAGGCGCTCACGGCGATGCCGCCGTCCTTCAGGCGCGCGACCGCGTCGCGCACGCGCCCCTCCTGCGACGCGACGTCGAGCCCGCCCTCGGTGGTCACCTCCTGCCGCTTCTCGGGAACGAACATCGCCAGTTGCGGCCGAAGCCCGAGCGCGATCCCGATCATCTCGTCGGTCGCGGCCATCTCGAGGTTCAGGCGCGTGCGCACGACCTCCTTCAGCCGCGGCAGGTCGGCGTCCTGGATGTGCCGCCGGTCCTCGCGCAGGTGAACGGTGATGCCGTCGGCTCCCCCCGCCTCGGCCTCGATGGCCGCGAGCACGGGGTCCGGCTCATAGGTGCGCCGCGCCTGGCGGACGGTGGCGACATGATCGATGTTCACGCAGAGATCGGGCATCGAGAGCGAAATCCTCCGAGCCCGTCAGCATACGCGCGAGTTGTATACTCGCGCGCCGTGCAGACCTTCAACGACCGCCTCGCGCATCTCCGCAACGACATCGTCGGCCAGGGCGACCGCGTCCTCGACATCACCCTGAAGGCGGTCGAGTGCTACTTCGACGGCGACCGCGCCAAGGCGCGCACCGTGATCGCGGCCGACGAGGAGATCGACCGCGTCGACGTCGAGATCGAGCGCGCCTCCATCCCCCTGCTCGCCATGGGCATGACCGACGAGAAGTCGATCCGCTCGGTCCTGACGATCGTCAAGGTCAACAACGAGCTCGAGCGGATCGCCGACTGCGCCGTCGACATCGCCGAGGCCGTGGGCGGCGACGTGCCGCTGCCCGCGCGCATCCCCGACGTGTTCCGCGTGATGGCGAACTCGGTGATCGGCATGCTGCGCGACTCGAACCGGGCGCTCGCCGCAGGAAACCCGAGCCTTGCGCAGCAGGTGCTCCTCTTCGACGACACCGTCGCCATGCTCAAGACGCAGCTCATGAAGACCGCGCAGGAGCAGGTCGCCGCGGGCACGCTGCCGGTCGACTACGCCTTCCGCCTCCTGACCATCACCAAGTCGGTCGAGCGGATCGCCGACCACTGCACCAACATCTGCGAGCAGGTGATCTACCTCCACGCGGGCCTGATCGTGCGCCACCGTCCCGAAGGCTGGTCGAAGCCGCTGCCGCCCACGCAGTGACCCCCAGCGAGATTGCCGAGGAAATCCATGCTTTCCGCCGACACCGCGCCCCGGATCACCGAGGCCTTCCGCGCCAGCGGCCAGGGCCATGTCCTGCGCCATCTCGAGTCGCTCGCCCCGCGCGCCCGCGATGCGTTCCTCGCGCAGCTCGCCGAGGTCGACCTCGCGCTCATGGCGCGCCTGATCGCGGGCAAGGCCGGCGACGACGGCAAGGTCGACCCCGCGCGGCTCGCGCCCGCCCCGTACGTCGCGCTCGGCGCACCCACCACCGACGCGCGCGCCCACGGCGAGGCGCTCCTCCGCGCAGGCAAGGTCGCGGCCTTCACCGTCGCCGGCGGCCAGGGCACGCGCCTCGGCTGGCGCGGACCGAAGGGCACCTATCCCGCCAGCTGCGTCACCGGCAAGCCGCTCTTCCGCGTGTTCGCCGAGCAGATCGCGGCCGCCGAGAAGCGCTACGGCTGCGCGGTCCCCTGGTACATCATGACGAGCCCGCTGAACGATGCCGACACGCATGCGTTCTTCCGCGACAACAACTGGTTCGGCCGCAACCCCGCCGACACCTTCCTCTTCCCGCAGGGCACGATGCCGTCGGTCACCTTCGACGGCAAGCTCATGCTCGAGACGCCGGGCGCGCTCGCGGTGAACCCCGACGGCCACGGCGGCGCGCTGCGCGCCCTGCACGCCAGCGGCGCGCTCGAGGACATGAAGGCGCGCGGCGTGGCGCACCTCTCGTACTTCCAGGTCGACAACCCGCTCGTGCGGATCGTCGACCCCGTGTTCCTCGGCCTGCACGCGCGGTCCGCGCACTCCTCCGGCGAGATGTCGAGCAAGATGGTCGCCAAGCGCGACGCGGCCGAGAAGGTCGGCGTCTTCTGCGACATCGCGGGCAAGACGGGCGTGGTCGAGTACAGCGACATGCCCGCGGAGCTCACGGCCGCGGTCGATGGCGCGGGCAAGCTTCGCTTCAACGCCGGCTCGATCGCGATCCACGTGATCTCGGTCGAGTTCCTCGACCGCCTGACGGGCGGCGACTTCGCGCTGCCCTTCCACCGCGCGAAGAAGAAGGTTCCCTACTGGTGCGACACGCAGTCGAAGACGGTCGAGCCGTCCGAGCCGAACGCGATCAAGTTCGAGGCGTTCGTGTTCGACGCGCTCGCGCTCGCCGCGAAGAGCCTGGTCATGGAGACCGCGCGCATCGAGGAGTTCGCGCCGATCAAGAACGCGTCGGGCGACGACAGCCCGGCATCGAGCCATCAGATCCAGTCGAACCGGAATGGCGCGTGGCTCGAGAAGTTCGGCGTGCGCGTGCCGCGCAGGGCGAACGGCGATGTCGATGCGAAGATCGAGATCCTCGCGGAAACGGCGCTGGAGGCGGAGGATCTGGCGGATGCGGAGCTCCCGAAGGAGATCGGGGTCGGCGCTGAAGTCGTCGTGTGATCGCGCTCTCGCGACCTATTGGCACAGGCCCCAGCTCCCAAGTAGTAGCGCCAGATCGGCGCCATCCACCATGCCGTCGCGGTTGACATCTGCGTTGACGGACCCTTGTACGCCATCGGTACCCCAAGTCGCGAGGATCAGTGCGAGATCGACACCATCGACGACACCGTTACGCGTGATGTCGCTCGGGCACGCGCGCAATTCGCAGGAGTCGGGGATGTTGTTGTGGTTGGAATCGACGAGTTCGCCACGCTGGATCTGGCCGAAATCGACGATCCCGTCGCTATTGCAGTCGGCGGACCATTCCATAATGAAGGCACGCGGGAACGGATAGGGACCGCACAGCTGGTCGCCCGGAAAGTCGTTCCAAATGCGCCGTGGAACCACGCCCTCTGGCGAGAAGTAGTGGAGCGAATCTGCATTCAGAGTTCCACATCCGTTGTACGGGCCAGCCTGGCCTGCAAGCCAAACGAACGGTTCACCGCTATCCCATGTCCACCCGCCAGCCGGCTCGGTAGCTCCGGGTAGTTGCCTGCCGCCGAGCCATGGGCCAGGCGAGTTGTTCCAGTTCTGCGGGTCAGAGGCGATCTCCCAGACGAAGTCGTCTTCCATGAGCGACGTGACGGAAGCGAGGTACCCGCCGTGGTGGTGAGCAAATGCGCGCGCGTCTGACCAGGTGATTTCGAAACCAGGTCGAACCGATTCATACCAGTGACCATTCCCACCATCGCTCACCTTCCACTCCACCGCTTGCGCGGGAGCATTCTGGGTCGCTGCAAGGGATGAGACCACCGAGATCACGGACGCCGTCGCCATCGCACCAGGCTTCATCTGATTCTCCTCTGCGCCGGGAGAATCGCCCGCGCCGAGAGATAGACCGATCATCGCGGCGGCGGACGAAAGCGACGCAAGAAATGCCGCAATCGCCGCCGACCTGCGGAACCGCGGGAACTCGCCCGCGCGCGCGTCGCGCAGGGCGCTTCGGAGCCGCATGGCCTGTTCGCGGGAAATCGTCACGGGCGGGTGTTCTAGCGGACTTCTCGCAGGAGCGTCCGGCCGACGACCGTGCCGCAATCGCCTGCAGTTCCGTCAATCGGATCCGGCCACGCTCGAATCACGGTCGCGCCGCGCGATCATCGCCGCCCTCCGCCCCTTCCTGTTGGCGGCTGATATACCTATGAGTATCATCCCCGAGCCAGAATCGCCGAAGCGCGCGGTGTTCCTGGGCACGTCTCTCGCCGACCTCGCTGCCTTTCCACCCGAGGCGCGCCAGAAGGCCGGCAAGGACATCGGCGACCTTCAAGCAGGCCGCATGCCGCCGGACTGGAAGCCGATGCCGACGGTCGGCGCGGGCACAGGCGAGGTGCGCGTTCAGGGCAAGCGGGCGTTTCGCGTCTTCTTCGTCGCGAGGTTCCATGAAGCGATCTACATCCTCCACGCCTTCGAAAAGAAGTCCCAGGCAACCGCGCGCCGCGACATCGAGCTCGGCCGCACGCGCTACCAAGCGCTCGTCCGCGCCCGCGCGGAAGGCCATCACGGTGTCGACGGACCCCGCTGACTACGTGCATAGCGTGTGGTTCGACCTCGAGCCGACCATGGCCGAGGCGATGATGATGAACGTCCGATCGACGGTCATGCGCTACCTGCAGGACCTGATCCGCGAGCGGAAGTGGACGCAACGCCGAGCCGCCGTGGAACTCGGTGTCTCGCAGCCGCGCGTGAGCCACCTCATGGGCAACCGCATCGACCGCTTCAGCACGGACTCGCTCATCGTGCTGCTCGGCCGCCTTGGTGTCGATGTCACCCTCAGTGCAAAGCCGCGCGCGGCCTCGAAGGCGAAGCGGACGGCGTAGGACGCAGGGCGCCGTGGACCAGAAACGATGACGAATCCGCCGAACAACCCACCGTCCATCGAAGAGCTCCGCACGATCCTGCGCGAGCAGGCTGCGGGCCATCGCGAGGTTGCCCGTATCCGTGACCTCGAGCTCGCCGCCACACGCGACGAATCTCCGCGCGACACGATCGCCGTGTTCGATGGGGCGCTCCTCGTGCAGGAAGCAACCGAGGCGAAGCGTTCCGACGCCCCGCGACTGCGCGCCGAGCTCGATCGCTGCGTGGGGCTCGCTCGCCCCGTTCCATCCGAGGAGGAGTGGCGATGAAGGAACTTGCGATCGTCGCCGCGAAGGTGCAAGCCGCGCTGGACGCAGCCGGCATCCCCAATTGCGTCACGGTGCGCACCGCATCTGCGGAGGATCTCGTCGTGATGAAGGTCTTCGCGGGACGCCCACGGGACCTTGAGGATGTCCGCGGCATCGCCGTTCGACAGGGATCACGGCTCGATCGAAGGCTCGTCCGAACGGAACTGCTGGAGCTTTCCACGCTCGCGGAACGCACGGACCTCCTGCCGTCCTTCGACCAGGTCCTCGCGCGCGCCGATGGGTGATTTTCGGCGGAACGCCTTCGTTTGGCACGCCGCATGACGGAGGCCGTGCGGACGGCGCAACCCTACCTCCCCGACACCTCCATCAGCCACGCGATCTCCTCGTCGAGGTCGTCGCGGGCGACGCCTTCGTCCTCAAGGAGCTGGCGCAGCGCGCGCTCGAAGCGGTAGCTCGCGCGGCGCGCGCGTGTGCGGGCCTCGGCGGCGCTGATGCGCAGCTGCGTGCCGATGTCGGCGTACTCGATTCCATCGAGGAAATGGCGGCGGAAGACCTCCCATGCGTCGCCGTCGCCCTCGGCGACGAGCTCGCGCTGGGCGAGCGAGCACGCATCGCCGAGGAGCGCCCTGCTCCACGCGCGCTCGAAGCGCTCGAAGGCGCTTGGCTCGAGCCCGACCTCGCACGGAGTGCCGCAGCCGCAGCCGTCGCACGACGGCGCAGCGCCCGCGGACTTGCGCTGCTCGCGGATCCGCTCGCGCGCGTGCAGGAGGAGGCCGTTCACCAGCCATCGCCGCAGCGGCAGCGCGCTCTCGCGCCACTTCGCCACGTAGTCCTCACGTGCGAGGCGCGTGACGAAGAAGCCGTTCACGAGCGCGTCGGCGTCGTCGACCGCGCGCAGCGACGACGCGCCGATGTAGGCGCGCAGCGGTCCGGCGTAGCGGCGCATGATGTGGTCCGACACCTCGGCCCGCCCTTCGGCGCCTCGGGCGAGCTGCGCCGCGATCCAGGTGGCGTGCGTCGTCGGGAACTCGGTGCTCACGCGAGCGCCTCCTGATGGGCTGCGACCGACTCGCGGATGTCGACGAGCCGCGCCTCGACCTCGGCCATGCGCGAGTAGGCGCTGAGACCGACCTCGACCACGAGGTCGACGATCGATCCCCTCGTGAAGCCCGCCGCATGCTCCGCAGCGCCCCACCACTGGATGCGCAGGAAGGCATCGCGCGCGCCCGCCCGCTGCTTGACCACGAGCTCGAGGTGCGGCGGCGACGGCACGGTGGCGCTCGTCTTGCCGAACACGCGCGTCTGCGTGACCTCGACGCCCTCGATCAGGAACATCGGCTTGCGGTTGTCGCGCCCAAAGGGGGCGAGCGACTCGAGTTCGGTCACCACCGCCGACGAGGAGATCTCGTCGAGCCGGCAGGCGCAGTCGATCTCAAGCACGGGCTTCTGCTCGTCCTCGGGCGGCAGCAGCCGATCGCATTCCTCGATGAAACGGCGGCGAAACGCCTCGATCTGCGCGACGTCCGTCAGATGGACGCCCGCGGCCATCGCGTGGCCGCCGAAACCGCTCAGGTGCTCGGCGCACGACGCGAGCACGCGGTGGAGCTCGATGCCGCGCACGCTGCGCCCGCTGCCCTTGTAGCCCTCGCCGTTGCGGGTGATGAGCACGACCGGGCACGCATGGAGGTCGACGAGCTTCGAGCACACGATGCCCACGATGCCGAGGTTCCACTGCTCGTCGTGCAGCACGATGCCGCGCGGCTTGGCGTCGGCGTTGAGCTCGCGCAGCTTGCCGCGCGCCTCGTCGAAGATGGCGCGCTCGTCCTTCTTGCGCCGGTCGTTCAGGCTCCCGAGCATGTCGACGATCTCCCGCGCGCGCGCAGTGCCGGCGGTGGTGAAGAGCTCGATCGCGTCCTTCGCGTGGCCCATGCGGCCGCTGGCGTTGATGCGCGGGGCGACGCGGAACATGATCTGCTCGGTGTCGACCTCCTTCGGCTCGACGCGCGATGCCGAGAGGAGCGCGTCCATGCCGGGGATGCGCGTGCGGCCGATCTCGGGAAGCCCGCGCGCCACGAGCACGCGGTTCTCGCCGATGAGCGGCACCACGTCGGCGATCGTTCCCATGGCCGCGAGCGGCGCGAGCTCGACCAGGCGCGAGCGGAAGACGTCGGGCTGCCGCGACGAGCCGCACCAGACCTCGCCGATCATCCACGCGAGCTTCCACGCGACGCCCGCGCCGCAGAGCTCGCCGAAGCGCTGCTCGCCGGGAAGCCGCGGATGCACGACCGCCGCCGCCACGGGCACCTCGCCCGACGGCTTGAGCTCGTGGTGGTCGGTGATCACGAGCTCGAGGCCGAGTTCGCGCGCAAGCGTGGCCTCGGCGATCGCAGAGACGCCGCAGTCGACGGTGATGACGAGCTCGATGCCCTCGGCGCGCAGCATGCGCAGGGCCTCGGCGTTGAGGCCGTATCCCTCGTCGATGCGGTGCGGCACATAGGTGCGCACCTCGAGCGCGGGCGCGACGGTCCGCAGCATGTGCCACAGGATCGCGGTCGCCATGACGCCGTCGACGTCGTAGTCGCCGTAGATCGCGATGCGCTTGCGCGCACGCACCGCGGCGCAGATCACGTCGGCTGCGGCGCGCATCCCGTGCATCGCCTTCGGGTGCTGCAGGTGACCGAGCACGGGCCGCAGGAACGCATCGCGCGCCGCACCGCGCTCGATGCCGCGGACGTCGAGGAGCCGGTCGAGGATGGAGCCCGCCCCGTGGTGTACCGCGGCCGATCCCTCGCCCATCACCCAGCGCTTGATTGGAAACCGCCTCGCGGGACACTGCATGGGGGCGAGTGTACCGCCGCCGCCTGCCCGGACCGCGCCGCGCGGCGATCGACCGCACGGTCGGGCGACGTCGCGCCGCTGGTTTTTGGGTTTTTCGACCCCGCTCAACCCCCGCCTCCCCGATGCCGATCTACCCTCCGCTCCCGCCCGTGGCGCGGGCACGCGGAGGCAAATTCCATGTCGAACGGCAGCACTCGTCGCTACAAGACCATCCTGCTCTTCGGCGCCCCCGGCGCCGGCAAGGGCACGCAGGGCAAGATCCTCGGCAAGGTCCCGGGCTTCTACCACCTCGCGTGCGGCGACGTCTTCCGCTCGCTCGACATGGCGTCCGACCTCGGCCGGAAGTTCATGGAGTACTCCTCGCGCGGCGAGCTCGTTCCCGACGAGCTCACCATCGAGATGTGGCGCCAGAACATGCACGCGCAGACCGTGCTCTCGATCTACAAGCCGAACGTCGACCTGCTGGTGCTCGACGGCATCCCGCGCAACGTGAACCAGGCGAAGCATCTCGAGCAGTACCTCGAGGTCCTCACGGTGCTCCACCTCGTGTGCCCCGATGTCGAGGCGATGGTGACGCGCATGCGCCGCCGTGCGCTCAAGGAGAACCGCATCGACGACGCCGACGAGAAGGTGATCCGCAAGCGGTTCGAGGTGTACGAGCGCGAGACTCGGCCCGTGCTCGACTTCTACCCGAAGTCGATCGTGCGCGAGGTGAACGCGATGGGCTCCCCCTCCGAGGTGCTGCAGCACGTGCTCGAGGTGGTCGTGCCGATCCAGAACGAGCACTTCCGCAATCCGCTGTCGTGAGCGAGGCGGCGGAGTCCGCCTACATCGCGGCGCGGATCTCTTCCTCGAGCGTATCGAGGGCGCGCTGGAGCTTTGCCTTCATGTCCGGGTCGCCCGTGCGGCCAAGTTGCTCTGCGATGCCGTCGAGGCGCGCGCGCAGGATGCGCACGAGCTCGGGGTCGCCGTCGGAGAGCTGCAGCCCCATCAGGAGCGAGCGCACCGAATCGACCGTCGCGGGCTGACGCTCGGCCTCCGCGCGCTCGCGGCCGGGAAACACCACCTGCGTCGCCTGCGGAAGGAAACGCTTGGCAGCGGCCTGCGCCGTCGCCACGCGCTCGAAGGTGATCATGCCGGCACCCACCATCTGACCGCCCACGATCACGCCGCCGATGCCGCGGATGTTCCCGCCTGCAAGCGGCTCGCCCTTCTCCTGCAGCTCCTCGGTGGAGCCGAGGCGCATCGATGTCGCGATCTCCTCGTGGATGTCGGCGGGCGGGCCAGGTGGTGCATCAAGCGGCGGGTCGGCGGGCGCGCCACCCTTCACAGGTGGCTTGACGGGCGGCTTGGCGGGGCCCTTCTCGGCCAGCGCATCCGCGCGCACGCGCTTGACCACCACGCGGATCTCGACGCCCGGCGGCAGCGACTGCACCGCGTTCACGAGGTCGAGCGTGTTGCGCAGCACGGTGTCGTTGACCTGCCGGATGATGTCGCCCGGCTTGAGCACCTTCTCAGCGGGCATCCCCGGCACGAGTCCCGTCACGCGCACGCCGCCGTCGCGCTCGGCGGCGTTCTCCATGCGGATGCCGAGCGCGCCACGCGGGGCGGTGAGGATGCGGTTCCG
>JBIIRG010000010.1:0-28533 GCA_044341665.1 Phycisphaerales bacterium
CCGCAGTCTGCCGATGACTTCCTCGCGATGTTCGAGCGAGTCGGAGCCATCGAGTGCCTCGGCGCGCAACGCCCGCTGCCCGCGCGCTTCTGCGTCGGCCCTCAGCCGCTCGAATTCGTCAGCCATGGCGTGCGCATGGTCCACCCCACTGCAGAATCCAATGGCGCGTATGCGAAGCGGCTCGGACACGTAGTTGAAGATCGCGCGCCGAACGTTCTCGATCCAACCCGGCCCGGCATCCAGGTACCGCCGCTGAACGTCATCCATCTTGTATCCACGCGGCGTCCAGTCCACGTCACGAAGATCGATGCTGTCCGTCACGCCGAAGTAGCGGAACGGGACCAGAAGGCGCCGCGTGATCGCATCGGGCAGCCGCACTTCTGCCGTGATGCGGTCCTCGAAATGCCGCGTGATGTCGAGGCCGTCCGCGCGCTCGGGCGTCGCGGTGAGACCAAGCAGGGAGCGCGGCCTGATCCACTCAAGCAGCTTTCGCCAGCTCGGCGCCTCGCCGTGATGCACCTCGTCGACCACGACGTAATCGAAGTGGTCCGCCGGCAGGGTCGCGGTCCCGATCCGCGAGTTCCACGACTGAATCGACGCGAAGAGCGCATCGCACGGGCGATCGTCTTGCCCACCGACGAGCAGCCCTCCGAAGTTGAGGTCACGCACGACTTGGGCGAAGCTCAGGCGCGCCTGCTTCAGGATGCGTTCGGAGTGCGCGACGTAGAGCATGCGCGGCGCCCGGCCCGCGGCGCTGGCATGCTTCGCCGCGAAGTCCCGGTAGTCGAACGCCGCGATCATGGTCTTGCCGATGCCAGTCGCGGCCACCACGAGGTGTCGCGAACGGCCGAGCTCCGCGCGTTCCACGGCGATGCGATCGAGGATCGCCTGCTGGAACGGCTTCGGCTGCAGGTCGAAGATCGGCAGCGACGACGCTTGGTCGCCCGCCCCTTGCGCGAACGCGCCCTTCTCGCGCGCGATGAGCTCGCGGAACTGCGCATGCGTCGGGTGGCCTGCCGTCAGTCCGTACTCGACGAAATCGGGATCACCCCACCACTGATCGAAGGTCTCCTCGATCTTCGACCAGAGTCCAGGCGACGCGGCCTGCGAAAGGCGCACCGTCCACTCGAGCCCTTCGGTCAGCGCCGGGCGCGAGAGATTCGCCGAGCCGATGTAGGCGCTTCCGAATCCGCTGTCTCGCCGGTGGATGTAGGCCTTTGCGTGCAGGCGCGTGGCGTCGGACTCGCGGGAGAATCGGATCTCTAGCCGCGATCCGTGCGCACATGAGATGGCAGCGAGTTCCTCGAGCGCCTTGGGATCGGTTGCGCCCATGTACGCGGTCGTAACCACGCGCATCGCCCCGCCGCGCGCCAGGAACGCCTCGATCTCGGGCTGCAGCATGCGCACAGCCGCGAGCTTGATGAACGACACGAGCCAGTCGACGCGATTGCAGGTCGCAAGCTCGCGCTTGAGCTGGACGAGCAGGCTCTCCGTTCCCTCACGCCCGGTGAGCAGGCCGTGGTCGGAGAGGTCCGGCGGACTGAGGTCGGCACGCGGACCGATGCGCTCGAGCACATACGGAAGCACCTGCGTCGCTGCGGACTCGTCATCCCCAGAGCTCTGCTGGAGCTCTCGCAGGAGGCGGTTCACCAGCGCGATATCGGCATCGGTCGCCGCCTGGTCAGATCCGAGCTTGGCCTCGATCGCCTCGATGACGGCAGCCGCGAGCTCCCGCGCGAGCAACCGGCCATCGCGACCCTTGAGTTCCCGCACGCCGACATCGATGCCAGCGCGACGGGCAGCGTCGAGGAGAGCCTGGAGTCGCGCGTCGACGACGCGGTCGTACAACCCCTCGATCGGAAGGCCGTTTGCGATGCGGAATCGTCGATAAGGGGCGGGTTCGTTTCCCATCGCGCCAGCTTGCTTCGAAGTCCATTGAAACTCGAGCCAAACAGGCGTCCTCGACCGGCGAGAATCATTGAATGCCCGCGAAAGGGTTCAAAGTAGAACGGCGCGGACGGACACTCGCCGCTAAGCTCTGCATGCATGAGCTACCTGATTCTTGAGATGCGTGAAGAAAGCGGATGGGGGGACTCGACGACCCACTACGAGTTTCCAGCGCGCTATCTTCGTCAATTCGAAGAGGCTATGGCTGGCGGCTCGGCTATCGCTCTTGTCTATGAACCGAAGCGTGCAGGCGGAAGAATGGCTTACGTCGCATGGACCCGTCTCAACCGGGTACCGCTACGGAATCCTGTGAGTGGTGACTACACCATCGAGTTTGACTCCGGACTCACGTCGTTCGACAAACCGGTTCCGTTCGCGCTCAATGGCGTACCTGTCGAGCATCGCCTTCGAGAGGTCGCCCCACGGGATTACGGGAGGGCGGTTCAGGGGCGTGCCGTCAGGGCGATTCCCGAGGGGAATGCTGTCGAGATTCTCGCCCTCGGTAGTGCGACGTACACCCGGACGCGCGTCTACGACATTCCGAACGCCGCAATCGATGCGCGCGAGCGTGTTCGAAGGACCATTGAACAGATCGAACGCGATGCCAGGTTCCGCGATCGCGTACTCCGAAACTACAGCTTCCGTTGCTCCATCACCGATCTCGGGATTGGTCCAAACCCTGCTTCCCGCCTCCACGGCGTGCTTGACGCCGCCCATCTCAAACCAGTGGCGCACAGTGGACCAGACCTTGTTTGCAACGGCATCGCGATGACACCTACTCTGCATCGCCTGTTCGACAGTGGATTGTTCACGCTCGTGTCACGACGCGACCGAATTGTCGTCGAGACGTCGCCGCAACTCGATGGAAGACTACTTTCGTCGGGACGAACTCAGATTCACCTTGCGAGCGGCATGGAAGTCGCCCTGCCCGCGGTCGCTGCTGACCGGCCTAGTCGGGACTTCCTCTCGTACCACCGCGAGCACATCTTCCTGAAGACAGCGTGATTGCGTCCCCGGCACCGCGGTGCCGGGCCCGTACAACACGAGGCGATCTGCGTGATAGTCGGCGGAGGTCATGGTCGGGGCTGCGACGGTAGCCGGCCGCATTCAAGTTGTATCCCCCAGACATACTCCCGCGCGCTCGAGCAATGCTCGGCCAGAGTTCGAAGCGGCCCTTTTCCCGATTCGACGAGCGCGCTGCTTGGCGATCCCAAGCCCTAACAGCTTTCGTATCACCCCAAGCTATACCGCGCTGGCCGGAGGGGCGTGGCGCCGTCCGCCCTCACCCAAACCACTCCTCAACCCCCCTCAACAAGAACTCCTCCACCGGAAGTCCATCCGCGCCCACCAGCAGCGCCCTCGCCTTCGGATACGCCTTGAGAAACGCACCCACCCCAGACAACCCGTCACGGCGCCGTCCGCTCTTCACCTCGATCGCGAGCACCTCGCCCGCGCGCTCGACCACGAAGTCGACCTCGAGGTTTCGCTCGCGCCAGTAGAAGAGCCGGCATCGCCCCGCCGCGGCTGCATTGGCAAGATGGGCGCCGACCGCGCTCTCGACCAGCCGCCCCTTGAGGTCCGGTGAGTCGAGGAACTTCCGCGGCCCGTCACCCGAAGTTGCCGTCATGAGCGCCGTGTTGAGCACCTGGAACTTCGGGCTCGACGCGCGCTGGCGGATCATGTCGCCCGCGTACTTCTCGATCCCGCGCACCATGCCCGCTGCCTCGAGTAGCCGCAGATAGTGCGCGAGCGTGACGGTGTTCCCTGCGTCCTGGAGCTGCCCGAGCATCTTCTGGTAGGACAGTTGCTGCCCCGAGTGTGCGCAGGCGAACTCGAAGAGCCTGCGGAGGAGCGCCGGCTTGTCGACGCGCGACATCTGCAGGACATCGAGGTTGATGGTCGTCTCGATGAGCGATTCGCGCACGTAGGCGGCCCAGCGCGCCTGATCGCGCGCGAGCGCCGCCGCGCCGGGATACCCGCCGAACACGAGGTACTTGTCGAGGTCGAACTTGAACGCGCGACGCATCTCGTCGAACGACCAGTGCGTGACGCGGATCGCCTCGAACCGCCCCGCGAGGCTCTCGGTCAGCCCCTTCTGGAGGAGCAGAGGCGAGGAGCCGAGGACGACCACGCGCAGGCCGGCGCGCGCCGCCGTGTCTTCATCCCAGAGCCGCTTGACCTGCTCGGACCAGTTGGGGAGCTTCTGGATCTCGTCGATCGCGAGCACAGCGCCCTTGCGGCGGTTGCCCGCGGACCGGGCGCGGCCGATCTCCCACTGCTGGCGGAGCCAGCCTTCCGTCAGGCTGCCCGGGTCGTCGGCCGTTGCGTAATGGGTGGGTAGCCCGCTCTCACCGAGCGCCCAGCGCACGAGCGTGGTCTTTCCCACCTGGCGCGGACCGACCACGACCTGCATGTGGCGCCGCGGCTCGGCCAACCGGTCGCGGAGGAGCTCTGCTTCGGCACGGACGATGTCGGGCATGCCTACAAATTACTCAGCGTCCTGAGTAAAATCAATCAGTGTCCTGAGTAATTTGTAGAAGCCGCAGCCCGCGCCGTGTCCCCGGCCGGCTTGATGGACCGTCCTCGGCCTTACAAGACTATCCGCGGTTATGCCCTGTCCGACCTGTCTTGCCTCGGGCCCCGCTCGCTCCTCCCGCCTTGCCCTTCCTCGGCTGCACTCGCCGCGCGACCTCCCCCACCCCGAGCGGCTCGACCTCCACCCTCGTCACCAACCGCACCCCAAGCGCGTCGAGCACCTTCTTCGCACGCTCGACCGTGATCCCGTGGTACTCGTTCCGCTCGTCGCGCGAGACCGCGGTCTCGTCGGCGTCCATGCGGCGCGCGAGCTCGCGCTGCGTCATGCCGCGGGCGATGCGCAGCCCGATCAGGACCTGTCCGAGGCCCTGCAGGTTCTCGAACTCGCCGAACTGCCCGCGCTTGAGCCGCTCGTAGCTCTCGACCTCCTCGGCGAGCTGGAGATGGAACGACTCGAGAGGCTCGCGGAGCTTCGCGACCTGCGCGGCCGTGAAGCCCTGCTTCTTCCACGACTTCGCGTGCTCGGCGAATCGCTTGCGCTCGGCCTCGAGGCGCGCGACCGCCTGCTGGTACTCGGATTCGCTGCGGATCATGGCGCGTGCTCCTTGGTCAACGGATGATCTTGATGATGCCCTTGGGAAGGCCGTTCGAACGCCGCTGGCGGAACCATGCGGGGAACTCGAGCGCGTGTCCGTGCGCATCGACGCCTGCGAGAAGCCCTGCGTAGTGCGGATAGAGCTCGACGCGGTACGCATGCCACATGGGCAGCTGGCGCTTCGGGTAGCCGCGGTACGCCCTTCGGGCCTTGTGGTCCCAGGTCCAGCTCTTTGCGGGATCGACTCGGTTGAGGTCGTGCTCAAGCTGGCCGGTCGCAAACCGAAGAGGGTCGCAGGCGAAGTAGCCGTCGATGTCGTTCGGATGGTCCTTGTCCTCGACGAACGAGCCGTCGATGAAGATCTCCTCGATCCCGACCTGGCGGAGCTGGTCCACCATGACGCGCAGGTTGTCGACCAGAGCATGCCGCCAGGCGGCGTCCCAGCCGGGATGGTCTCGCGGGAGCCCCGGTCCGAGCACGAGGATCGAGTCTTGGAGTTCATCCAGGGTCATCGCGTAGTCGCCGGGCGGAAGGACTCCGTCGCGGGTGAAACCAGGCAATGCAGGCATTCTATCCCCCTTCTTCCTCAATTGACACTCTCGTCTTGCTTGACACCGATGTCAAGTATCTAAGTGATGCATGGATCGATTTGGCGCCCAAAGGCGAGACCTGCCCCCGCTGACCGAGTCGGCGTGGGAATCCCCGGCATCGAGTGAGCGCTCGCGGTCCCGAACATACCGAGCGGGTAGCGAGGGTCTCGGATTTTCGCTGCGAATTGCCGAAAGTCGGGGCATCGGGCGCCGTCGCCCGGGAACCGCCGCCGCACGAAGCCTCGGACACGCGAACGACGCGACGCAAAACGACAGCGCCCGCGGCTCACACCGCGGGCGCTGATCATTCGTGTCCTAGCACCAAAGGCGGCTGCCGCAGCAGCCGCCGCTCCAACACGGCGCCCTAGCACCAGAGGGAGCGGCCGCAGCCGCGACCGCTCTAACGAAGCGCCGCCTGCGCCGCCGCCAGCCGTGCCACCGGCACGCGGAACGGCGAGCAGCTCACATAGTCCAGCCCGCACTTCTGGAAGAACGCGATCGACGCCGGGTCGCCGCCGTGCTCGCCGCAGACGCCGAGCTTGAACGCCTTCTTCTGCGCCTTCGCGACCGCGCGGCCCTTCTCGCAGGCCATCTTCACGAGGCCGCCGACGCCGACGGTGTCGATCGACTGGAACGGATCCTTCTCGAGCATGCCCTTCTCGATGTACGCCGGGAGGAACGAACCGATGTCGTCGCGGCTGTAGCCGAAGGTCATCTGCGTGAGGTCGTTGGTGCCGTAGCTGAAGAAGTCGGCGACCTCGCCGATCTCGTCGGCGGTGACCGCGGCGCGCGGGATCTCGATCATGGTGCCGATCGGGATCTCGAAGGCCTTCTTCACGCCCTTCTCGGCGAAGACCTGCGCGATCGTCTCCTCGGTCAGCTTGCGGAGGAGGACGAGCTCCTTCTTGGTGCCGACGAGCGGGTGCATGATCTCGGGACGCGCGTCGATCTTCTTGCTGCGGCACTCGATCGCGGCCTCGACGATGGCGCGGATCTGCATCTTGAGGATCTCGGGGTACGTGATCGCCAGGCGGCAACCGCGGTGTCCGAGCATCGGGTTCGCCTCGTGGAGCTGCGCGACGCGGCGCTTGACCTGCTCGAGCGACAGGCCCATCTCGCGCGCGAGCTCGGCCTGCTGCTTCTCGTCGTGCGGAACGAACTCGTGGAGCGGCGGATCGAGCAGGCGCACCGTGACGGGCAGCCCGTCCATCGCCGTGAAGATGCCGATGAAGTCGGTGCGCTGGAACGGCAGCAGCTTCGCGAGCGCCTTCTCGCGCGACTCGGTGGTCTCGGAGAGGATCATCTCGCGGATCGCGGCCGTGCGGTCGCCGCCGAAGAACATGTGCTCGGTGCGGCAGAGGCCGATGCCGACCGCGCCGAACTCACGCGCGCGGCGCGCGTCCTCGGGGCTGTCGGCGTTGGTGCGCACCTTCATGTCGGCGTGCTTCGACGACCACTCCATGACCTTGGCGAAGTCGCCCGAGATCTTCTCGGGGACGGTCGCCTTGACGGCGCCGACCATGACCTCGCCGGTCGCGCCGTCGATCGACAGCACGTCGTCGCGGCCGAACGTGCGGCCCTTCACGTGGAGCTTGCCGGCCTTCTCGTCGATCGAGAGCTCGCCCGCGCCGACGACGCAGCACTTGCCCCAGCCGACGGCGACGACGGCCGCGTGGCTCGTCTTGCCGCCGGTCGAGGTGAGGATGCCGACGGCGCTGTGCATGCCGGCGACGTCCTCGGGGCTTGTCTCCTTGCGAACGAGAAGGACCTTCTCGCCCTTGTGCGCGCGCTCGACGGCCTCGGCCGCGGTGAACGCGAGCGTGCCGGTGGCGGCTCCGGGCGACGCGCCGATGCCGCGGGTGACGCTCTCGGCGCCGGCCTTGTCCTTCGGCGAGAAGAACGGCAGCAGGAGCTGCGTCAGGTCGCCCGCGGGGATGCGCTTGATCGCGGTCTTCTCGTCGATCAGCTTCTCCTTGACCATCTCGACGGCGATGCGGACGGCGGCCTGCGCGGTGCGCTTGCCGGTGCGGGTCTGCAGCATGAAGAGCTTGCCGTTCTCGACGGTGAACTCGATGTCCTGCATGTCCTTGTAGTGCTTCTCGAGCTTGGCGCGGACCTTCATCAGGTGCGCGTAGGCCTTCGGGAAGCGCTTCTCCATCATCGCGATCGGCTCGGGGGTGCGGATGCCGGCGACGACGTCCTCGCCCTGCGCGTTCACGAGGAACTCGCCGTAGAAGACGTTCTCACCGGTGGTGTTGTCGCGGGTGAAGGCGACGCCGGTGCCGGAGTTCTCGCCCATGTTGCCGTAGGCCATCGCCTGGACGTTGACCGCGGTGCCGTTGAGGCCCTTGATCTCCTGGATGCGGCGGTACTCGATCGCGCGGTCGCCGTTCCACGAGCTGAACACGGCCTTGATGGCGTGCTCGAGCTGCAGCAGCGGGTTCTGCGGGAAGTCGGCGCCGACCTGGTCCTTGTAGACCTTCTTGTACTCGGCGACGAGCTCGATGAGGCCTTCGGTCGGGACCTCGGTGTCTTCCTTGACGCCGTACTTGGTCTTGATCGCGCTGAACGCGTGCTCGAACTTGTGGTGGTCGACGCCCATGACGACGTCGCCGAACATGTTGATCAGGCGGCGGTACGCGTCGTAGGCGAAGCGCGGGTTGCCCGTGCCCTTCGCGAGGCCCTCGACGGCCTTGTCGGTGAGGCCGAGGTTGAGGACGGTGTCCATCATGCCGGGCATCGAGACGGCGGCGCCGGAGCGCACGCTGACGAGCAGCGGGTTCGAGTCGGAGCCGAACTTCTTGCCGAGCTCCTTCTCGAGCATCTTGATGTTCTTCTGCACATCGTCCATCAGGCCCTTCGGCAGCTTGCCGCCGCAGTCGTAGTACGCGGCGCAGGTGTCGGTGGTGATGGTGAATCCGGGCGGAACGGGCAGGCCGATCGAGACCATGTCGGCGAGGTTCGCGCCCTTGCCGCCGAGGAGCATCTTCTGGCCGGCGTTGCCCTCGCACTTCGTCTCGCCGAAGTAGAAGACCATCTTGCCGATCGACTTGGCGGCGGACTTCTTCGACGACTTGGTGGACGACTTCTTCGCGGGCTTGGTCGCGGCCTTCTTGCCGCCGCCCTTCGCGTTCTTCTTCTTGCTCGCCATGATGGGGTGGTGCCTATTCGTTGTGTGCGTGCGCGGCGTCTTCCCGCCGCGGTGAATCGAGGAGTGTACAAGTTGCGCGACGGCGTGAAGCCCGCGGATTCGCAGGGAAATCGCGCATCCCGTCGGCGCGCGCCGTACCATCGCCGCCATGCCGTTGCCTGAAGCGCCCGATGCCACAGATCCCCGCGCGCCGTCGTTGCGTGCGGCGGAGCTCCTCCTGCGCTGGCCGCGCGAGGTGCCGCTCGCGGCGCTCGTGTCGGGGGGCGAGGAGCGCGCGCAGAACGCGTGGTCGATCCTGGCGAGGCCGTCGCGCGCGGTGGTGATCGAAGGCCACGGCGACGGCGAGGACGGCGTCGTGGGCTTGGCCGCGCTCGATGCGGCGCTGGCCGAAACGCCGCGGCCTGCGGCGAGCCGCGCGGCGACCGGGGCGCGCACGCCGCCCTTCGACGGCGGCTGGATCGTGGCGCTCGGGTACGGGCTCGGCGGCTGCTTCGAGCCCGGTGCGCGGTCGGCGCATCGGGTGGCGCCGCACGCGGTGCTCCTCCGCTGCGACGACGCGTGGTGCCTCGACCATTCCGATGGATCGCTGCACGCGGTGGGAAGCCCGCCGCCGCTTGCCGATGCGTCGGTCGTCCGTGAAGCGGCGCCACCCGAGCGGGCGTGGCGGATCGATGGGTTCGCACCTGATACGACCGACGGCGAGTACGCCGCGAGCGTGGCGCGCGTGGTCGAGTACATCCGCGCGGGCGATGCGTTCCAGGCGAACGTGGCGCGGCGTTTTTCTGCGGAATTCACGGGCGACCTGCGCAGCTTCGCCCACGCGGCCGTGGCGGAGAACCGCGCGTGGTTCGGCGCTTCGCTCGACCTCCCGGGGGGCGGGACGCTGGTCTCGATGAGCCCGGAGCTGTTCCTGCGGGTCCATCCCGACGGGACGGTGGTCACGCGGCCGATCAAGGGCACGCGGCCGTCGTCGGTCGATGCGCGCGAGCTCGACGAGAGCGACAAGGACCGCGCGGAGCTCGCGATGATCGTGGATCTCATGCGCAACGACCTCGGGCGGGTGGCCGAGATCGGATCGGTGCGGGTGACAGAGCCGCGCGTGCTCGAGACACACCGGACGGTCCACCATGGTGTCGCGGAGATCTCGGCGCGGCTGCGGGACGGCGTCACGTGGCGCGACCTGCTGGCTGCGACGTTTCCGCCCGGCTCGGTGACGGGGGCGCCCAAGATCCGTGCCATGCAGATCATCGAGGAGCTCGAGCCGCACGGCCGCGGGTTCTACTGCGGGGCGATCGGGTTCATCGCGCGTTCCGGGCATGCGGGGCTCAATGTGGCGATCCGCACGGCGCAGATCGGGGCGGCGTCGGGCGCGCGGGGCGCGCGTCCGCTCGTCTACCACGCGGGCTGCGGCATCGTGGCCGACAGCGATCCGTCGGCGGAGGTGGCCGAGACCCACGCCAAGGCGCGCGCGATCGCACAACTGGTCGCTGATACGTCCAGATAACGAATGCAGGCGCGGTCGGTGCGGCTCGCCGCGCCCCCTCCGCGGTGCGGAATCTCGGACGACCGTCAAGGAACCGTCGGTTTCCCGTTTGCTTGGTGTCGTCTGGGTGGCATATTCCAACTAGTCCGACGGATCCCTGTCCGTCTTTCTGTCCCTTCCGTGCCTCGCACGGCTGCGCCTGTCCCTCTCGCGCAGGTCCAACTTCCCAGGAGTGAAAGATGAAGCGCTCTCTGATCGTGTGCGCGATCGCAGCCTCGGTTGCCTCGGCAGCCTCGGCTGACAGCTACACCGACGCCTCGCTCGACCTGTTCGACAACGGCTTCGACAACCTCGACATCACTGGCGTGAACATGTCGGATGACGGCGTGAACCTCACGATCGCCGTCACGACGCGCGGGTTCCAGAACTGGACGAAGTACATGATGTACTTCAACACGACTGGCGCCGGCACGACCTCGAACGGCTGGGCTCGCCCGGTCAACCTCACGAGCAACATCGACTATTACATCGGCTCGTGGGTCGATGCTCCGTCGGACAATGCCCAGTTCTGGTCGTGGACGGGTGCCTGGAACCAGACCGGCACGCTCACCAACTCGGTCTCCGGCAACACCGTGAGCTTCACGATGTCGCTCGCCTCGCTCGGCCTTTCGGCTGGCCAGACGATCTACTTCGACGTGGCGACCTCGGGCGGTGGAAACGACCCCGGCGTCGATCACCTCTCGCGCAGCGACGCTGCGACCCCGGGTTGGGGCACCGCCTCGACCTCGGGCAACTTCCTCGCGTACACCACGGTGCCGGCTCCGGGCGCGATCGCGCTCCTCGGCCTCGCTGGGCTCGCGGGACGTCGTCGCCGCTGAGACGAGCTGAGAAACCGTCACACAGCACAAAGCACGCGGGGCGCCTGCGGAAAGGCGCCCCGCGTGTGTTTTTGCTCGTGACGTGCGATTGCGCTTGCCTGTCCTTTGCGCGCGCGGCCCGCACATGCCTGTCCCGTCACGCGCGACGGAAGCGTCGTGCGTGGGGCGGCGTGCTACGCGGCGCGCCGTTGTGCGGAGGTCAGGCGGTTGATGGCCTGCACGATCTGCTCGGCGACGACGCGCTGATGCGCGGGGTTGAAGTCGAAGTCGAAGGAAATGCCCGCGTAGATCCGGTGCGAGCTGTCCATGTGCGTGTGGACCACGCGCGCAGTGGCGCAGATCGGGACAGGCATCACGCCGCCGAGCGTGAATCGCAGCCAGAACATGCGGTGGCGCGAGAGCGCCGACGCGTCGCTCGCCTCGACGAGCACGCCGAGGCCACCTCCGCCGAGGTTCACCAGCGAGGCCTTGAGGCCGGGACCGACCGTCGGAAGGAGCTCCTCGCTCACGGGCTGCACTGGCTCGCCCCGAAGCGACGCGCGGAAGGCAAGTTCGCTCGCCCGCTCGGCGGGCATCGCCGAGCGCGGCTCGAGCAGCGGCCACATCTCGACCTTCGGAAGCGTGATCGATGCGACGTCCACGCGGGTCGAACGCCGCAGGCAGCGCTCGACGTGGTCGGGAAGGGACAGGCGTATTCCGCGGTGCGTCCGCGGGAACGGCGCCCGCGGCGTCCAAGCGCCCTTGACCTTGGCGCGGAACATCCAGCGGTTCTGGCCGATCGCGATCGCTGCGACGACCTCGGTCCCCACCGGCAGCTCGATTGCGCGCCCGAGCGCGTACGGAAGATCGACGGCGACCTCGTCGGAGGCGAGGTCCAGGACGCGCACGCGCCACACGAGATCGCTTGCGTTGAGGATCGCCTCGTCGCCGCCCGGGTGATCGTGCGCCACGGCGATCTCCATGGCGCCTTCGCGCGCGCGGAGCTGTTCAAGCGAACGGCGCCACTCGTTGGTCCGTGATCTCGATGCTGGCATGGCTCACCTCCGCACGCGTGGTGCAGGATTGGCTGCAGGAACCGCGTTTCCCGGCGGGACAGAACGGAACACCGCCGTTGGAACGCTGCACCTTCAATCGGCACGCCGCGCGCGCGAATTCGGATCGAGCGCCTTCCGCAACCCAAGAACGAGCGAAAGGTGGGCGTTTGCCTCGCCCTCGTCGGGCGCGTGGCCGCCGTATCGGACCCTGTAGAACGCCGCCACGATCGGCCGGAGCGCGACGCCGAGCTCGGGCTGCTCGCGCTCGAGCGTGTCCGCGAAGGCCTGCGGCGAGAGGTGATCCGGCTTCTCGTAGCCCGCGCGCGAGAGCATGCGCATCGCGTCGACGTAGAACGCCGCGTGTCGCGCCAGCCGGCGTTGTTCGCGCGCGTCGAGCCGCTCGACGTGCAGCGCCGCGCGCAGCCTGCGCCGGCGAACGAGCACGATCAGCGCCGCAAGGCCGGCCGCGCCCACGCAGACGCCGACGGTGGTGAACCACACGCCGCCAGCCTGCCCGAGGCTCAGTTCCGCGGCCACGTCCTGCATGCGGCGCGTGACCGACTCGAGCCGTTCGGTGATCGCGTCGCGCCATCCCGAGCGGACGCGGCTCGCGAACTCCTGCTGCGACGACGAGTCGTACGCGACCACGTTCGAGTTCCAGAGGAACTCGAGCCGGCTGTAGATCCAGCGGAAACGGTCGGCGACCGAGCGGTTGCGCTCCTGGATCTCGACGAGGCTGTCCTCGGGCGTGGCGTCCACGGCCGTCCACGCGAACTCGCCGGTCCGCACCTCGACCCATGCGTGCGCGTTCGACTCCCGCACCACGTAGTAGCGGCCGCTCTCGTCGTACTCCATCGCGATGAAGCCCGTGACGATGCGCGACTCGATGCCGAGGCTGCGGAGGACGGCGCAGAGACCGCTCGCGAAGTACTCGCAGTGGCCCGCACGATGCCGCGTGAGGAAGCTCACGATCGGATCCTCGTCCGGCACGCGCGCGAGCATCGAGAGATCGGTCGTGTAGGTGAAGCGCGAGCGCATCCAGCTCGCGATCGCGCGCGCGACCTCGCGGCCGTGCGTCCAGCGCTCGAGGGGCGATGCGTCGGGCCCCGGGTCCGGCGGCACGTTCATGCTGCGCGAGGCGTCGGCCAGGATCTCGCGCGCGATCACCGCCACCTCGGGCACCGGGAAGCCCGAGTTGCGGCCCTCCCGCTCGCGGCGACCGAGCGCGAGGTCCTCGAGCGTCGCTGCATCGGGCACAGGCTGCACGAGCAGCTCATACGACCATGGACGGCCAAGCCGCTCGAGCGACGCGTCGCGCAGGAGCAGCGTCCGCGGGTCGATCGAGATCGTGCGCGGCACGCTCGTCGCGATCCCGACGGGCGCATAGATCGAAAAGAGCTCCTCGCTCGCGACGGAGCGCATCTCGAAGCGCGCGCGGTGCGGTGGCCGCGCATTCTCCGCGGGATTCCGCAGCAGGCTCGCATCCGAGCCGTCGAGCGGCGTGCGGAACGTGCTCGTCCCCGCTCCGCTGCGCCGCGCCATCCATCGCTCCTGCGCAGCGTCGTAGCGGTCGAGCACCGCGCCGCGCAGGAGCAGCGGGCGCGCCGACCGCACGGGCTCGCCCGTGGGATCGATCCACTGCACGGTAAAGATCTCTCGGCGGCTCTCGCTGATCCGGTCGCCCCGGCGCAGGTCGATCTCGTCGTTGAATCCCGTGACCGACTCGCCCACGAGCTGGTTGAGGCGGACCTTGCCGAAGCGCGGGAAGAAGAAGAAGCCGAGTGCGCTTCCCGCGAAGAGCATGAGCACCGCAACGCTCGCAAGGCCGCGGAACTGCGGCGCGGCGCGGCGACCGTAGGCAAGCTCGAGCGGCGGCGCGAAGCCGGGCGCTGCGGCGCGGGCCGTGCGCGCCTCGTCGGCGCCCTGCGAGAGCCGGTAGAGCATCGCGGTCCACGCGGCCGCTGCGCCGTAGGCGAACACGAGCAGGCCGAACGCGAGCGTCACGCTCTCGAGGCAGCCGACGAGGACAAGCATCGTCGCGATCGAGAGCCGCTGCCGGTCGTCGCGCGGGCCGCGTCGCGAGAAGAGCTTGATGATCAGCAGCCAGAGCAGGAAGCGGCCGAGCGTCTCCATCGCATCGGCGAGACCACCGCTCGCCAGAAAGTCGAGCGCCGCAAAGCCGAGGGCTCCGAGCGTGAGCACGTTCGTGGCCCACGGCGGAAGCGTGCGGCCGCGCGGTCCCTCGGTCACGTACCAGCTGAGCACCGCGAGCACCACGCCCGTGAAGAGCATGGTGAAGTCGAGCTCCGCGATCGCGAAGGCCACGAGCGCCAGAAGCACGAGGACGAAGCTCATGAAGCGGTACTGGCGCAGCAGCTTCATGCGGCGCCCGCCCCTTCGGAGGCGCGCTGCAGGAGCGCTTCCATCTCCCGCGCGCGGAAGTGCCACGCGTCGGCGGGCGCGACGTCGAGGTTCGTGCGGTCGGGATGCACGACGATCACGGTCGCGCGCTCCTCGCTCGTGCCGAGGCCGTTGCCCTTGCCGCGCGAGGCGTCGAGGTCGATCGCCGCGAGCAGCGACAGCAGCTTCTCGCGATGAAAATGGCCCTTTCGCAGCGTCACCGGCGGGATGTCGAAGCCCGCCACGCAGAGCGCGTACTCGTAGCCCATGCGGTCGGCGAGGGCGAGGAAGCTCGCGGCGAGCACGATGGCGCGCTCCTCGAGCGCGCGTGCATCCTCGCCGTCGGTCACGCGCAGCTCCGACGTCGGCGTGCGCAGGTCGATGAGCACGCGCACGCGCGGCGGCACCGAACGGCTGCGCTCGATCGTCACCAGGCTGCCGGTGCCGGCGAGGCGCTTCCACGCGATGCTGCGCACGCTGTCGCCCGGACGGTACTCGCGTACGCCGAAGAAGTCGTCAAAGCCCCCCGGCTGCGCGGAAAGCCGGTGTCCACCCGCTCCGCCCGAGGTGACTCGCGCAAGGATCTCGGCGCGCAGCGGCCGGATCTCGGGATGGATGAGCACTTCGCCCGCCTGCATGAAGCGAAGCGTCTTCCGCATCAGTCCGAACGGGAACGCCGTCGACACCTCGAACGAATCCAGCCGCACCGGCCCCCGCCGCATCGGGCGGTACACCGCCTCCGCATGAAGCCGCTCGCGCGGCCCCACGTGCATCACCCACGCAGGTCCCGCGAGCGCAAGTCCGTCGCCTGCGATGCGCTCGTCGGCGCGAAGGTCATATGCGGGCAGCCAGCGCGATCGGTTGGCGATCTCGTAGCGAATGAGCAGCGGCTCGCCGACCTGTCCGCGACGCGGCTCGATGCGCACGGCGCGCACGACCATCATCATGAACCCCGACACGATGCCCGACACCAGCAGGCCCGCGAGCAGGAAGCTGAACGTCCACACGAGGAGGTTGTTGGGACGGCCGCCTGCAGCCAGGCCGACCGCGAGGATCGCAGCGATGTAGACGACCCCTGCCTTCAGGAGACGCGTGCTGCGCTTGGGGCTGCTGCTCGGGGACGGCACGCGGGCATTGTTGCAGCGCACATGGCGTGCGGGAAGCGCGCCGCGCCATCAGCCGAGAAGTGCCGCGCTTTCGGGACCGACTTCGGGCGCCTGCCCGCCGAGCCCGACGATGCGCCAGTCGCCGATGTCCGTGCGCGAGAAGGCCTGCGCCACGGGCGCACCGCCATCGCGGGAGAGGATCCCGAGCCCGCCGTCGACCGTCGCCTGCTCGGCGCTGAGCCAGACATGCTCCCGCTCGCCCTCGCGCTCGCCGACGGCGATCTTGACGAGGAAGGCGACGCCTGCGCGCGCCGCGTGGCGCGCATGCGCCTGCGCGAACGCACCCCAGGTGCGCTGTGCCAGGCGCTCGCGCACGGCGCTCACGCGCGGTGCCAGATAGAGGCCGCGCTCGGCCCGCGAGAGGCGCGCGAGCTCGTCGAGCGGAGCGACCCAGACCTGACGGAACGCGCCGCGCTTTCCTGCCGCGCAGATCGCGGCGCGGGGGCCTGCGGGAAGTCCGCGACGCTCCGCAGCATGGCCAGGTGCGGTCGGCGCCAGCGCCTCGATCGCCTCGTGCGCCGGCACGAGCGCGAGACGCACGTCCGGGCCCGCTTCGAAGGGAACACCCGCGTGCGGCGGCGTCTCGTCGACGAAACGCGCGGCGAGCGCATCCACGAGCTCCAGCGCGGCACGGAGGTGCTCCGCGGGGACCTCGAGCATCTCGAGCTCGGGCCGACCCACGCGGGCGAGCCCGACCGTGGCGATCCAGAACGGACCGCGCTCCCGATCGCGGGCGACGAGCTCGACGCGGTAGAGATGCCGCTCGTCGACGAGCGCTCCCGACTCCGCATCGAGAAAGAGCTGCTCGAGCTCCGCGCGCGACCACGCGACGCCGAGGCCAGGGTCGAACACGAGCTTCGTGCGGGCGCCGCCTGCGCGCGCCACGGTCGAGACCAGTGCGACGGCGTCCTGCACGGCGCGCGGCGCCTCGAGCAGCGTCTCGACGAAGATCACCCAGCGCGCATCGCTCGCGCGGCCGTCAGGCGACGCACCCTCGATCGCGCGCTCGCACCAGACCATCACGCGCGCCGCGCGCGACGGCACCGAGAACGCAAACGCCCACGCCACGGCCTCGTCGGCGAGGGGCAGCGGCTCGACGTCCTGCGGTGCGACGCCGAACGACTCGCCGGCCGCCACGAAGGCATCGCCCGGGTCGGGGAGCTCCTCTCCGGTCACGAACGCGAGGTACGAGATCGGCGCGGGCTCTGCGGTCTCCCACGCGGGCTCCGCGGGAAGTCCGATCTGGATGGGCATGTGCTCGCGCGCCATGACCGCCATGCTACTTCAAGCATCACTCGAGGTGAGGACGGAGCCGCATGGGAAGGACGAGCGTGAACTCGCGCGCGGCGCGCGCACCATCGGCGGAAGCGGCGTCGTCGGAGAGCAGCGCGTCGCATGCGGCGAAGGCGCGCTCGTCGGCGTCTGCTGCGCGGGAGAGCGCAATCCACCCGAGCGGCGCCGAGCGCGCGAGTTCGCGCCAGTGCGCGGGCGATTCCAGCGGCTCGACCGCAAGCCACGAAGCGCGCCAGCGGAGGGTGGCGGCGAGCGCCGCACTTCGGCGTTCATCGGCCTGATCGAGCAGTTCGGCGACGACGGTGCGCGTATCCGCACCGTCTGCGCGCGCACGCGCGTCGAGCCCGACGCCCGCCGCAAAGCGATCCAGGCGCACGAACGCGGGCGCTCGGCCAGGCTCCAGGGCCGGCTCCGCGATCTCACGGAGGCGCGCGAGGTAGGAGTCGGCCGCAAACGGGCCGATCGATGCGCGAAGGTCCTCCGCGATGGCGAGCCGGATCTCGGCCGCGGCTCGGCCGGCAAGCGTCGGGCGCCAGGGCTGTTCATCCGCGGCCCCCGTGCCTCGGCGTGCCGCATCGCCGCGGACGAGCGCGGCCAGCAGTCCGCGGATGTTCTGCTCGAGCGCGGCGCGGGCCTCGCGCTGCGCAGCCATGAGCTCGGGCCCGCGCGCTACGACCACGGATTCCGCGAGCGCACGCTGCGCCTCGTCGGCACCCATGCTGCGGACGACCTCGAACGGATTCACGACCGCGACGGAGACGAGCCCGCCGAGACCCTCGGCTTCTCCCATCGGGCGATCCGTTCCGATCTCTGACAGCAGCGCGAGTTCAAGCCGCGTGATCGCAAGACGCTCGTCGTCGGGCGGCACGCGCGCGGCGCGCGCGATCTCCGCCAGGATCCGCTCGTTCGCCGAGCGGTCGAGCGCGCGCACCCGCTCGACCTTGCCCCGCAGCGATCCCATGAAGCGCGACAACTCGTTCATCGCCGCATCGACATCGCCGCCGCGATCGAGGGCGCGAATCTCCTCGCCGATCTCCCGCGGGACCATCTCGGTCTGCGCCGCGAGTTCCTCGCGGATCGCCGCGATTCGCGGCGCGAGCCGGCGTGCCTCCTCTGCGGGCAGCCGCACGCGCGTCATGCAGGCAGCAAGCACGCTCTCACGGAGCGGCGCGCCGAGCAGAAGCTGCATGCCGTTGTCTCGCCCGGGAAAGAGCGCGGGCGGCATCGCGGCTGCCGCACCCGGCTCGGCGTTCCCCGCCTCGCGCTCGGCAAGATCCCTCGCGATCGCGTCGGCTGCCTGCGCGGGTGTCGCGTCGCCCGCGGTCACGGCAAAGGTGGCGAGATCGATGCGGTCCGCGATGTCGGAGTGCCTGCCGAACACGTCGGCAAGCGCAGTACGCATGGGAACGACGAGCTGCACGAGCTCCCGATAGGCGTCGCGCCTTGTCTCGAGGGAGGGAGCCCGAAGCCGCGGACGCAGCGCCGCATCGCGCGCAAGCAGCTCGCGGTACTGCTCGTCGAACCACGCGACCTGCGCCGCGGTCACTCCCTCCTCGCGCGCGAGCAGCAGTCGGCCGATCTGCCACACCGCGCGCAGCGACGGCAGGCTGCGCACGCCCTCGTGCAGATACGCATCGAGGCGCGAGACGTAGTCGGATCGGCGCTCGCCATCCGGCAGCGCCTCGGCCGTGCGTGTCCCCTGCGCGAGGAGCGCCGTGCGCAGCCGCTCGACGAGGGCCTGCGTGCTCTGCTCGAAATCCTTCTCGCAGCGTTGCTGTGCCTCGCGTGCCGCAGCGGCATCGGACGCCGCTGCGAGCGCGGCCGCCCACGCAGCGTCGAAGGCCCGCTTCTCGTCGCAATAGCGCACGAAGTCATCGGCATGCGCAGATGCGATGTCGGACGCGGTGGCCGTGAGCGCGCGGTACGCGGCGACGACCGCATCGAGCTCGTCCGGCGAGAGCGGAGCGCGACCGTTGAGCGCGAGCACCTCGAGCGGCGCAGGAAGGACCTGCCCCGGCTCGCAGAACATCGCCGATGCGCGCGCGAACTCGAGTCGCGCGGAGAGAAGCGCGACGAATCCGTCGGCCTGCGGAGGAAGCGCCTCGTCGATGTCGACGACAAGCGCGCGCTCCATTGCACCGACCTCGCCCGAGATCTCGCGATGGCGAGCCCACTGCTGGCGCGCCGTGCGCGCATCGGGAAGCCGGCCTTGCTGACGCGCCAGCGCGACCTGCTCCGCGAAGGGCGTCCACCGCGCGGCGATGACGTCGTCGAGTGCACGGTCGTAGCGCGCGTAGCGTGCGTCGATGGCGCTCCACCACGACGGGTCGAAGTCCGCGCACCAGGCCGCGGTCTCGCGCAGCATCGCGAATCGGACGGGCGGCGCGATTCGGTCGAGCCGCGTCGGCGTCGGCGCACAGCCCGCGAGCCACAGCACCACGAGCGCGCACGCGGCGAGCCAGCGGACGTTCCCTTCGATGCGCGCGTCGCTCGGCATGGGCGAAGCGTACCGCGGGCACGCAGGGCAACTCGGAGTCGGTGCGGATGAATCCCTGCGGCGATCCAACGTCGCGGAAGCTTGCACGGCGGGCGCAGGCAAGGGAGGGCTCGCGGGCGCGCCGGCCTGCTCGCGCGGACCTGTCGCGAGGGGCGGTCGGGGATGTGCGCGAGAGCGGCCTACGAGGCGAGCGGCATCGCCCTTGCGGCTCACACGACGACGTTGACCATCCGCCCGGGCACGACGACGACCTTCTTCACGGGACGCCCCGCGATCGCCGCGACCACATCGGCGTGGGCTAGCGCGAGCGCCTCGACCGCCGCCGCATCGGCCTTGGCGGGCACCATGAGGCGCGCCTTGATCTTGCCCTGGATCTGGACGGGCATCTCGATCTCGTCGTCGACGAGCATCGCGGGGTCGTGCGTCGGCCACGAGCTGCCGAAGAATCCGCCCGTCTTCATCGAGACCACGCCGAGGCGCGCACCGAGCTCGTCTGCGAAGTGCGGCGCGAACGGCCAGAGGATCCGGGCGAAGCGCTCGAGCTGGTCGCGCGTCATGCCTCCCTGCGTCGGATCGGCCATCGACTGCGGGCGCGTCGCCGCGTTGACGAGCTCGATCATCGCGGCGATCGCGGTGTTGAACGAGAGCTTCTCGATGTCCTCGCCGACCTTGTGGATCGTGCGGTGAAGGAGCTTCTCGATCTTCGCATCGGGCGCGGCGGCGGCGAGGACCTCGCCCGTGCGCTCGTCGACCGCAAGGCGCCAGGCGCGCTGCAGGAAGCGGAACACGCCGACGATATCGCGCGTGTTCCACGGCTTCGACGCCTCGAGCGGACCCATGTACATCTCGTACAGGCGGAAGGTGTCGGCGCCGTACTCGGCGATGACGTCGTCGGGATTGACGACATTCTTCAGCGACTTCGACATCTTGGCGATCACGCGCGAGAGCCGCCCTCCGGTCGCGATCTCGATGAACTCGCCGACGCTCGCATCGGTGACCGCGTCGAGCGCGAGCGTCGAGCCGTCTGCGCACCGGAACTCGACCTGGTCGGTCGGAACGAGCGACTTGTCGGCGCGCTGGAAGGAGAAGCTCGTGATGAGGCCCTGGTGGAAGAGCTTGCCGAACGGCTCAGGCGTCGAGACGACGCCGAAGTCGAAGAGCATCTTGTGCCAGAACCGCGCGTAGAGGCAGTGAAGCACCGCGTGCTCGCTGCCGCCGACGTAGAGGTCGACGCCGCCCGCATGGCAGGTCGCGGGATCGTAGTGCGCGGGAGCGCCTGCTGTTCCGCTCGCCATTCCACTCTTGGCGCGGTGCGACAGCATCCAGTAGCGCTCGGCCTCGGGCGTGACGAAGTTCGCGGCGTCCTTCGGCGAGCAGTAGCGCAGGTAGTACCAGCAGCTTCCCGCCCAGCCGGGCATGGTGTTCGTCTCGCGCACGACGGGCGTGTCGGGTGCAAGCAGCGCGGGGTCGACGCCCGCGGCGCCCGCGGTCGTGCGCGTCCACTCGCGCGCCTTCGCGAGCGGCGGCTGCGGCGTGTCGCTCTCGATCGGCGAGTAGTCGGCAAGCGGCGGGAGGACGAGCGGCAGGTGCGACGCGGAGACGGGATAGTGGTTGCCGTCGGCGTCGTAGACGATCGGGAACGGCTCGCCCCAGTAGCGCTGGCGCGAGAAGAGCCAGTCGCGCAGACGGTAGTTCACGCGGAGCGCGCCGATCCCCTGCTTCTCGAGCCATGCGATGACGGCCTTCTTCGCGTCGGCGGTCGCGAGGCCGTCGATCGAGACGGTCTTCGCGTTCGCGCTGTTCACGGCACGGCCTTCGCCTGCGGTCGCGGCGTCGCCCGTGAACGGCATGCCGTCGATCTCGACGACCTGCACGATCGGCAGATTGAACGCCTTCGCGAACTCGAAGTCGCGCTCGTCGTGCGCGGGCACAGCCATGATCGCGCCTGTGCCGTAGCCCATGAGGACGTAGTCGGCGGTCCACACGGGGATGCGCGCACCCGTCGCGGGGTTGATCGCGAAGAGGCCGGTCGCACAGCCCGTCTTCTCCTTCGACGCCTGGCGGTCAATGTCGGAGCGGTTCTTCGCCCACGCGACGTACTTCGCGAGCTCGGCGTTTCCGCGTGCCACCGCGCGCGCGACCAGCGCGTGCTCGGGCGCGACGACCATGTAGGTCGCACCGAACAGCGTGTCGGGCCGCGTGGTGAAGACAGTGAGCGGCTCGGTCTCGCCTTCGACGGTGAAGCGGATCTCCGCACCCTCGCTGCGGCCGATCCACTCGGTCTGCAGCGTGCGCGTCATCTCGGGCCAGTCGACGAGCGCGAGGTCCTCGAGCAGGCGGTCAGCGTACGCGGTGATGCGGAACATCCACTGCTTGAGCGGCATGCGCAGCACGGGGAATCCGCCGCGCTCGCTGCGGCCGTCGATGACTTCCTCGTTCGCAAGCACGGTCCCGAGCTTCGGGCACCAGTTCACCGTCTGCTCGCCGAGATAGGCAAGGCGGAAGGTGTCGAGGTGCGCCTGGCGCTCGCGCTTCGTGCACGCGGACCACTTCTTGGTCGCTCCGCCAGCGACGGCGATCGCGGCGTCCTCGCGCGCGAACTTCGCCTCGAGCTCGGCGATCGGCCGCGCCTTGCGCACACTCGGATCGAACCACGACGAGTACGCCTGCAGCCAGATCCACTGCGTCCACTTGTAGTAGTCGGTATCGATGGTCGCGAACTCGCGCGACCAGTCGTACATGAAGCCGAAGCGCTGGAGCTGCCGACGGAAGTTGTCGATCGCCTTCTTGGTGGTGACCTCTGGGTGCACGCCCGTCTGGATCGCGTACTGCTCCGCGGGCAGGCCGAAGGCGTCCCAGCCCATCGGGTGCAGCACGTTGAAGCCGTTCAGCTTCTTGTAGCGACAGATGATGTCGGTGGCCGTGTAGCCCTCCGGGTGGCCGACATGAAGGCCCGCGCCCGACGGGTAGGGGAACATGTCAAGGCAGTAGAACTTGGGCTTCGACGCGTCGAAGTCGGCGTCACCGGGATTCGGCTGGCGGTGGCCGTAGCCCTTGCCGTCGGGCCAGGCGAGCGAACGCTGCCATTTCTCCTCGACCGCGTTCGCATACGCGGCGGTGTAGCGGTGCTGGAGCTCGTTCGCCTCTTGTGTGGACTGCGCGGACATGGGTGGTGGATTGTACGGATTGCGGAGGAGGGCTCCGAAATGCATACGAGCGTGCGGGTTGGGGGTCGGAGGGCGGAGCGTGCGGTGCGCGGCAGCCCGACCGTGCAGGGGCCAGGCGTGCCTGTCCTATCTGCGCTCGGGACCGACCGCGCGGGGATCTGGCGTGCCTGTCCTGTCCGCGCGAACGAGGTCACGACATGCCTGTCCTATCTCGGCTGATGCCTGTCCTGCATGGCCCGTCCTGCATAGCCCACGTTGTCCATGGGACAGCCCTGCGGGCGCTCTGGCTCGCGCAGAGTCGGCGGTCGTGTCGCTGCGGGTTACTCGGGGATCTCGGCGGAGATCTTCCCGCCCTTGGCGCGGTCGAAGTGCTGCAGGTGCTTCAGCGTCTCGCCGACGAGGTAGAACGAACCCGTCACGCAGACGAGGTCCTCCCTGCTGACGGCGCGCGTCGCCATCTCGAGCGCCTCGGGCAGCGACTTGGCGACCTGGCTCATCTTGCCCGACCGCTCGTTGAAGAGCTTCTGGAGATCCTCCGGATCGGCCGCCCTTGGATTGCCGGAGGCACGGGTGAAGATCACCTTGTCGGCACCCAGGTTGACCTTGTCGATCAGGCCAGGGACATCCTTGTCGCTGCAGCAGCCGAACACGCAGATCATCGAGTCATACGGCACATGCGCACCGACGCAGCGCATCAGCGCGCCGACCGCGGCCGGATTGTGCGCACCGTCGACCAGCACGCGGGGACGATCCCACACGAGCTGCATGCGTCCCGGCACCTTCGTCGCCGCGAGACCCGCCGTGATCTTGTCCTCGGGGCAGTCGAATCCGACGGTCTTGAGGTGGTCGACCACCGCAAGCGCGAGGCCGCAGTTCGACGCCTGATGCTCGCCGGGCAGCGGCACGGGAAGATGCTCGAGCCGCGAGTTCTTCGAGTAGAGGCAGACACGCGTGTGCGGCCCGAGGTCCTCCGTCACGCAGAACCGCGCCGAGTAGTCGATGTCCTTGTTCACGACGCGCAGCGGCGCGCCCGTGCGTTCAGCCACCTCCGCGATCGCCTGCTGGACCGACGGCTCGCTCTCGAAGATGAACGCAGGGACGTCCTTCTTGAAGATGCCCGCCTTCTCCCGCGCGATCTCCTCGAGGGTGTTCCCGAGCAGCTTCATGTGGTCGAAGTCGATCGAGGTGATCACGCACGCCTCGGGACGAATGACGTTCGTCGAGTCGAGGCGTCCGCCGAGGCCGACCTCGATCACGGCGATGTCGACCGCCTGTTCCGCGAAGAACTTGAAGCAGACCGCGGTGACGACCTCGAAGAAGGTGGGGTCGACGCCGGCCTTCTCCGCTGCCTTCGCGACGGTCTTCACGGCGTCCGCGAAGACCGCGCGGTCGATCGACTGTCCGTTGATCACGATCCGGTCGCGGAGCTCGACGAGGTGCGGGCTCGTGTAGACGCCGACCGTGTAGCCGCAGGCCTGCAGCATCGAGGCGATCATCGCCACCGTCGAGCCCTTGCCGTTGGTTCCGGCGACATGCACCGTCCGGATCTGCTCGTGCGGGTTGCCGAGCTTCGCAAGCAGCTGCTGCATGCGCTCGAGCTTGAAGGTCTGCTCGTTGTAGCGGACCGAGCGCATGCGCTCGAAGTCCGTGCGCTCCATGAGGTATCGCACGGCCGCGTTGTAGCCGTTGATGTCGGTCGAGCTCTTGGGCGAACGCGCCTCGGTCGAACGGCCCGAGCGCATCTCGAGCGGGCGGACGTTTGCGACCTCCTCAGGACGAGTCGCACGCAGGCCGAGCTGTCGGGCAGGCGGCTGAGGCGTGGTCTGGCGCGGCGAGGCCGCCGCGATCGCCTTCAGCGTGGCCTCGGAACGGTGCGACGAGGGGGCTGGGGTCGCGGGGCTCGGCACGGTCTCGACGACGACCGAGGCTCCGCTCGCAGCCGAGGCAGCCGTGCTCTTGGCGCGAGCGGCCGACTTCGCGGGGGCTGCCGCCGCTGGGGTGGCCGACTTGGATGCAGCCACGGGCGCAACCGGCACCACGGGGGCCGCAGGCGGCGCCCCCGACTCCACCGCACGGGTGCCGCCCTTCGCAGCTGCCTTTTTCTCGGCCTTCTCCCGCGCCACATCCTTCGCGAGCGGGACCTTTGGCAGCCTCGACGGCGTGCCGGCGGAAACGTCCTTCACGACGTGCTTCGCGGCGGGCTTCGAGGTGAGCTTGACCGGGGCGGTCGACGGCTTCGCCTTGCTCGACGAAACGGGAGCGCTGCGCACTGAGCGGCGCGCGGATGAGTCCTTTGCCATAGGTCGATGAGTCTAGCGAAATCAAGGGCTCGATTCAAATCGATGATCGCAAATCCAGCTGCCGCAGGCATTTGCGACTGACTTGCACCCTGAACCGCCCTGCCCCTCCATCGCCTTCGCGCCTGTACGCTCCCCGCATGGAACCGATGGAACGCAAGCAGGCACTCGCGCTCGAGAGTTGGCGGGCACTCCGAATCCTCAGTGAGTTCGTCGACGGCGTCGAGACGATGTCGAAGTGCCCGCCTGGCGTGTCGGTCTTCGGTTCGGCCCGACTCAAGCCCGACCATCCTTCGTACAAGCAGGCCGAGGCATGCGGACGGATGCTCGCGGAGAAGGGCTTCACGGTCATCACCGGAGGCGGCCCGGGCATCATGGAGGCCGCGAACAAAGGCGCGAAGGAGGCGGGCGGTACGAGCGTCGGCCTCAACATCGTGCTTCCGATGGAGCAGCGGCCGAATCCGTTCCAGACCGTCGACATCGAGTTCCGCTACTTCTTCGTTCGCAAGGTGATGTTCGTCAAGTACTCGCGCGGATTCATCATCTTTCCCGGCGGATTCGGCACGATGGACGAGCTGTTCGAGGCGCTGACGCTCATCCAGACCCTCAAGATCGTCCCGTTTCCGGTCGTCCTCGTCGGCAGCGCGTTCTGGGGTCCGCTCGTCGACTGGATGAAGAAGACGCTGCGCGACGAGTTCCAGACGGTGAGTCCAGGCGATTTCGACATCTTCCAGGTGACGGACAGCCTCGACGAGGCGGTGCAGATCGTCTGGGAGGCGCACATCGGGCAACGCGTGGTTGCGCCCGAACTCCCGCGGTTCGCAACCGATGACGAGGAGCGCGTGTCCGGCGACGGCACGCGCGGCGGACCGCGGCATCGCAGGCGCGGCGGCGACTCCTGGCACGAGAGCGCGATCTGATGGCCCGGCCGCCGACCCCCGAGGAGCTCCCGATCCAGCGTGTGCGCGACGCGATCCGCTCGGCGGTTCGCGATGCGAATCGGCTCGTGGTGGTCGCGCCCACCGGGTCCGGCAAGTCGACGCAGCTGCCGAAGTTCCTGCTCGATGCACCTGGCGTGCGCGGCGACATCGTCGTGCTCGAGCCGCGGAGGCTCGCTGCGCGAACGCTCGCGATGCGCGTGGCGCACGAGCTGGGCGACGAGTGCGGCGGCGTGGTCGGCTTCGAGACGCGTCATGACCGGCGGGTGAGCGAGCGCACGCGGATCCGCTTCGTCACCGATGGTCTGTTTGTCCGACAGATGCAGCGCGATCCGACGCTCCCGCGCGTCGGAGCGGTGATCCTCGACGAGTTCCACGAGCGTTCCGTCGCCGTCGACGTCGCGCTCGGGCTCGTGAAGCTCGCACAGGAGTCGCGGCGGGCGGACCTGCGGATGATCGTCACGAGTGCGACGCTCGAGGCGCAGCGCCTCGAGGGGTTCCTCGGCTGCAGCAGCGTCGTCGCCGAGGGCCGCTCGTTTCCCGTGACCGTCGAGCACCTCGCGAAGCCGTCGCGCGAGGCGCCGTGGGATCTCGCGGGCGCGGCGATCGAGCGCGTGCTCGATGCATTCGCGACGGGGCGCGCCGATGACCCGGGGCACATCCTCGTGTTCATGCCCGGCGCGTACGAGATCATGAAGACGTGCGAGAAGGCGCGGGTTGCGCTTGCGCGTACGGGCGTGCAGGCCGACGTCCTGCCGCTCCACGGCGCACTGCCTCCGGAAGAGCAGGACCGCGCCGTCGCGCCGGTCGACCCTGCGAAGCGCCGGCGCATCATCGTCTCGACGAACGTGGCGGAGACGAGCCTGACGATCGACGGCGTTCGAACGGTGATCGACTCGGGACTTGCGCGCATCCACCGCTACGACCCCCTTCGCGGACTCGACACGCTGCGCGTCGAGCCGATCTCGAAGGCGAGCGCCGAGCAGCGCGCCGGGCGCGCAGGGCGAACGGCGCCAGGCCGCGCGATCAGGCTCTGGTCGGGCGCGGAGCACGAGCGGCGCGACGCGCACACGGCTGCGGAAGTCGCGCGCATCGATCTGGCGAGCGCCATGCTCGAGACGATGTCGCTCGGCGTCGCGGATTTCGCGCGGTTCCCCTGGCTTGACGCGCCCGATGCGACGCGGATCGAGGAGGCGCTGAGGACACTTGCCCGGCTCGACGCCGTCGATTCATCGAGCCCGAGTCGTGGACTCACGCAGACCGGGCTGGCGATGGCGCGGGTTCCCGCGCATCCGCGGCTCGCGCGCGCGCTCGTCGAGGCGGCGCGGCTCGGGTGCGCGCGTCGCGTCGCGCGCATTGCGGCCGCCCTCTCCGACCGCGACCCTGCGGAGGGCATCGCGCCACAGGCGCTGCTCTCACTGCTCGAGGATGGGGACGCCCGAAGCGACGGCGTCGTGCGCGATCGCCTGATCGGCGCGGCCGAGAGACGCGCACTGCCGCGCGAGGCGGACAGGCTCGCGATCCGTGAGGCCGTGCTCGTCGCAGACCAGCTGGCACGGAGCGTGAAGGAGACGGGTGGCGACGCCTCGGGTTCAGCGCTCGACGCGGCCCTCGTCGCGGGATTCATCGATCGCATCGGCTTCAAGCTCGAGCGCGAGCGCCCGCACTGCGCGCTCGCGGGCCGGCGCAAGGTCGAGCTCGCCAAGGAGTCGCTCGTGCACGAGCCGGGCTTCATCATCGCGCTCGAGGTGCGCGAGTCGGGCCCCGATCACGATCGGCTCGTGTCGATCCCGGTCGCTCACCCGGTCTCGCGCGACGCCGTCGAGCAGGCGCTCCCGTCGGCATTCTCGCGTCGACTGCTGGCGGGCTGGAACAAGGAGACTCGCGCCGTGGAAGTCGCAGCGGAGGAGCTCTTCCTCGACACGGTGATCGCGCGCAGGGCACGCCCGGCGGAACCCTCGCCCGAAGTCGAGCGTGAGCTCGTCGCACGGATCAAGTCGGCGGACATCCGCCTCGAGGGATGGGAGGAGCACTGCGAGCCGTGGATCGCACGCGTCCGATGCGTCGCGCAGTGGTTCCCGGAGCGCGGGCTCATCACCTACACGGAGGAGGACCTCGACGTCGTCCGCACCGAACTCTGCTCGGGATGTGTCCGCGCGCGGGAGGTCGAGGCGAGGTCTGCGATCGATGCCGTGCGCGGCGCGCTTTCCTGGGAGGACATCCAGTTCGTGGAGCGGATGGCGCCCGCCGCGATCGCGATGCCGCGTGGATTCAGGATGAAGATCGAGTACGCGCCCGACGCGCCGCCGAGGGGCCGCGCGAAGATCCAGGACTTCTACGGCCTCGAGGAGACTCCGAAGGTCGCCGGGGGGCGCGTGTCGCTGGTCGTCGAGATCCTCGGCCCGAACTACCGCCCGCTGCAGGTGACGCAGGACCTCGCCAACTTCTGGCGCGTGCTCTATCCGGAGATGCGCAACGAGCTGCGGCGGCGGTATCCGCGGCATGAGTGGCGGTAGCACAGGCAGCACAGCGGACAGGCAAGTGACAGACAGGACAGGCATG
>JBIIRG010000108.1:0-9871 GCA_044341665.1 Phycisphaerales bacterium
ACCGAAGGTCGCGTGCCACGCCGCGGTTCGAAGCGGACAGGGGGAGATTCGAACTCCCGATACAGGTTACCCCGTATACAGCATTTCCAATGCTGCTCCTTCAACCGCTCGGACACCTGTCCAGAAGGGGCGCGGAGTATAGCGAAACCGTCCCCAAAGGCGCCTCGTCCATTCAGGTCCGAGACTTGAGCGTTTTCTCGCACTCCGTGCGATGTCGATCCCATTCCCACACCGGCACCGCCCCCAGAGGCAGCGGCCGTGCGAACTCAGTACGTGTTCCTGCAGCCGCGCTCGACTCTGCAGTCAAGTATCCAGCGAATCCGAAGTGATTCCTGTGCCGATGGTCGAGTGTGCCGCGAGTTCGCTCCGATCAAGACCGATAGAAACGGGGACCGCCGACCGATCGTCCGCGGACCACTCCGACCGTCATGCCGAGGCTCTCTCGCATCATCCGCATCGTTGACATCGCGTTCCTGAGCGCGCTGTTGGTGGCGGTGTCGATTGCCTCGACCTTCATCGCCACGTCCCCGATCGCGTTCCAGCGAGCATCGGCGATCGTTGTCGCCGAGGATCCCGTCGTGGACTGGGAGTCGCAGTCGTCCACGCTTGATGTCGCGCGGGTCATCGGCTCGATCCCGTACTCGTCCACCGAGGCGATCTTCGAGGTGCTGCCCTCGCGCATCTACGAGCTGACCATGCTGCGCGGACTCGGCAACTGTGCCAACAAGACGCGTGGCATGACGTACTTCCTCGACCGCGCGGGGATCCCGTTCACGCGCATCGACTTCATGTCGGTCGATGGCTTCCTCCTCGGCAAGGGACACACGCTCATCCGCACCAAGTACGAGCATCTCGGGGATGTGCGCGTTGGTCTCGTCGACGTGCTCGAGGGCTCGCTGCTCATGCTCGATGAGCAGCCGATCGATCTCGCCGAGCTGCGCACCGCCAAGCCGTTCACCATCGACTTCCTGCCGCTCAATCGCCGCTGCGACGGACAGTCGGACTACTACGGCACCTTCCTCGACAACTCGGTCATCGCCGTGACCGATCCCCGCGATACCCGGCGGTACTTCGACTTCATCGAGTCGGTCTATGTCCCGATAGGCTCCGCGAGGTTCTCGCGAATCCTCTTCAACGGTCTGGCCGTGTTCGCCGGCACGTTCCCGCGCCAGCGCGTGTCGCAGGCGGGTTACGATCGGCTCTTCGGTCAGCAGATGTACGTCGTCCACGCGGCGACGGCGCTCCGCTGGTCGGGTCGAAGCTGCGCGCTGCTGTTGCCCGTCGTCGTGACCCTGCACGCGCTGCGGCGCTGGCAGCGTCGGCGCGGTGCTGGGTCGGACGGAGCGGATGGGCAGTCGGGTGGCGGCGTCGCATCGGTCCTGGCGGTCGGTTCGTCGGCCGAGCCGGCGCAGTTCAGCCGCGCGGCGCGCAGCTAGGATCTGCAGTCCTCGCCGGAGTCCTCTCCTTCTCAGTCAGCTCCTTCCCGATCCTCGCCGTTGGGCCCCGGTGTGCCGTCCACTACGATGCGCTGATGCGCATGGACCCATCGAAGCCCGCCGCGGGCGCCGCCGAGGCTTCCCTTGATCGGCGAACCGTCCTGGCGATCGCGGTCGCCGCGCTCGGCTACTTCGTCGATCTCTTCGACCTCGTGCTCTTCTCGATCCTGCGGATCCCGAGCCTCAAGGCGTTGGGCGTGACGGATCCCGCCGAGCTCACGCGGATCGGCAAGCAGCTCCTCGACATCCAGCTCATCGGCATGCTGCTCGGCGGCGTGGCGTTCGGCATGCTCGGCGACCGGATGGGGCGCATCAAGACGCTCTTCGGCTCGATCCTCCTCTACTCGGTCGCGAACATCCTCAACGCGTTCGTGACCGACGTGTGGCAGTACGAGGTGCTGCGCTTCGTGGCGGGCTTCGGCCTGGCCGGCGAGCTCGGCGCGGGCATCACGCTCGTCGCAGAACTGCTCCCGACCAAGAAGCGCGGCATCGGCACCACCATCGTCGCGGTCGTCGGACTGTCGGGCGCCGTGGCCGCGGGGCTGGTGGCCAAGGTGCTCGACTGGCAGTGGTGCTACCTTCTGGGCGGCGTGATGGGCCTTGCGCTTCTCGCGCTGCGCGTGGGCGTGACGGAAAGCGGCCTGTTCGAGCAGACCCGCATGGCGCACTCCGTGCATCGCGGGAATCCGCTGCAGCTTCTTTGGCCGCCGCGGCGATTCCTGCGCTTTGCGCTGGTCGTCCTGAGCGCGATGCCCATCTGGTTCGTGGGCGGCGTGATGTTCGTGTTCGCGCCCGAGATCGGCAAGGCGATGGGCATCGCGGAGCCGATCAGCCCCGCCGATGTGATCTTCTGGGCCTATCTCGGCGTGGTGATCGGCGATGTCGCCAGCGGCGCCATCTCGCAGGTGATCCAGAGCCGCACGCGCACGATCATGGGATTCCTCGCGGGACTTGCGGCGGCGATCGCGCTCTTCTTTGCCATCGCGCCGCGCGGCGCGCAGGAGTTCTACTGGATGATGTGCCTCGTGGGCGCGGCTACGGGCTACTGGGCGATCTTCGTGACGACCGCGAGCGAGCAGTTCGGCACCAACCTGCGGGCGACGGCTGCGACGAGCGCGCCCAACTTCGTGCGCGCGACGGCGGTGCCCATCACCTCGATCTGGCTGGCGATGAAGGGCACGCCCGATGCGCCCGGATTCGACGTCGTGACCGCCACCTGGGTGCTTGGCATCTGCTGCGTGGCCATCGGCATGATCGCGGCCATCGCGCTCGACGAGACGTTCCATCGCGACCTTGACTATCTCGAGCATTGAATCGACTGACCGACCGATCGACCCGCCCCGCCCGAGCACGACCCCTGCGCCGAACCATGATTCTCCACTGCATCCCATTGTGCGTCCTCGGCCTCATGGCCGCGCCTTCGACTCGCGACACCGAGCCGGCACCCGCCGTGGTCTCGCGCATGCCCGACGCCGCGCGGATGCGTGCGGTGCACGAGCTGCTCGCGAGCGAGCCGCACGTGGCGGGCACGCCCGGCGATGCCCGCACGATCGAGCGGCTTGCGCAGCTCTTACGCGAGATGGGGCAGGGGACGGATGGCCAGCCGCTCGCAGGATTCGAGGTGGAGGTGCAGGAGTTCTTCCCGCTGCTGGCGCGGCCCGTGTCGGCCACCGTCGCCATCAAGAGCGCGTCGGGTGCCTTTCCCACGGCGGACCTCTCGGTCACCGAGCCGTGGCTTGAGCGCGATCCCGACACCGTGCACCCCGACCTCGACATCGCGTGGAACGCGTGGAGTGGGTCAGGCCGCGTCGAGGCGGGCGTCGTCTATGTGAACTACGGGCGGCGCGAGGATTTCGCGCGCCTCGCCGAGCTGGGCGTCGACCCGCGCGGCAAGATCGCGCTCGCGCGCTACGGCCGCAACTACCGCGGCTACAAGGCCAAGTTCGCCGAGGAAGCGGGCTGCGTCGGACTCGTGATCTTCACCGATCCGGCAGACAGCGGTCCCGTGCACGGCAAGACGTGGCCCGATGGCGGCTGGGCGCACCCGCTGTCGGTGCAGCGTGGCTCGATCCTGACGCTTGGATACAGCGGCGATCCGCTCACGCCCGGGCGCGAGGCGACGAAGGACGCCGTGCGGCTCGATCCCGAGGCGCTCGCGCTGCCGCGCATTCCCGTGCATCCGATCGGGTGGGACCATGCGACGCGCATCATCACGCGCATGAAGGGTCGCGCAAGCCCGACCGACTGGCGAGGCGGCATCGACGCCCCGTATGCGCTCGACGATGCCGACCTTCGGATCCTTCTCGAAGTCCGTCAGACGCGCGCCGTCGCGCGTACGGCGAACGTGGTCGCGCGCCTTCGCGGTCGCTCGCGGCCCGATGAAGAGGTCGTGCTCGGTTCGCATCATGACGCGTGGTGTGCCGGCGCCGCCGATCCGCTCGCGGGCACCATGTGCACCCTCGAGGCGGCCCGCATCTTCACCGGCCTCGCGCGGCAGGGCGTGCGCGCCGACCGCACGCTCGTCTTCTGCATGTGGGGTGCCGAGGAGTACGGCATCTTTGGCTCGACGGAGTTCGTGGAGCGCGGTGCGGACGACGTCGCGCGGCGCACGGTGGCGTACCTCAACCTCGACATGTCGGCGATGGGCCTGAGGCCGGGCGCGAACGTGTCGCCCACGCTGCGCGCCTCGGTGGCGCGTGCGATCGGCGCTGCGGCGGGTCCGCGCGGCGAAGGCACGGCGCTCGACGCATGGGCGAAGAAGGACGGCCGCCCGTCGTTCGGCGACCTCGGCGGCGGCAGCGATCATGTCGCGTTCTGGTGTCACGCGGGCGTGCCGTCGATGGCGCTCTCCGCGGGCGGCTCGGAGGGCGTGAGCTATCACTCGAACTACGACACGCTTGCGTGGTACCGCGCGAACGTGGGCGACGACTACGCGTCGGGCGTGCTGGTCGCGGGGATCGCGGCTGCCGTGGCGGCGGAGCTCGCCGACAGCGATCGGTCGCATGTGTCGGCGTCGGATCTCGTCGCCGATTCGCTCCGACAGGCGCGCGAGCTCGGGGCGCTGGCGAAGGCGCGCGGGCTGAGTCCTGCGATGCTCACGGCGCTCGACGGCCTCGCGCGGCGCTTCGAGGGGCTCGCCGACGCCGCGTCGCGCGTGGACGGCGCGGGGGTCGAGGCGCGCGAGCTTCTCTCGGCATGGATGCACGCGCCCGGACTCGACGGTCGCCCCTGGTTCCGCAACCTCTACGCAGCGACCGATCGGTACTCCGGCTACGGAACCTCGGGCTGGCCGCTCCTGCGCGAGGCGATCGAAGATGCGACCGCAGGAAATCCCGACGCCGAGCGTCGCGTGCTCGAGACGCTCGCGCGTTACTCCCGTGTGGCCGAGGAGTTGGATGCGGCGCTCGCGCGGGCGACGAGCCGCGCGCCTGAGGCTTCTCGGTAGACGGCTCAGTCGCGGTTTACAGGACCGCGCGCGCCCTCGCCCGCCAACTTGGTGTGCTTTCGTCGATTCCCGCCGAACTTGGCGTGGAATTGCCTCCTTCGTGCCCTATTTTCCGAATACTCGGGCTCGACCGCCGTTGTGCGGTGCCCGATTTCCTGTCGGGGCATCCGTTCCCTCAGCCAACCTGTCTGCACCGTGAGTTCCACATGCTGAAGAAGTTCGCTCTCGCCGTCGCTTCCATTGCCGCCAGCGCCGCCTTGTCTCTCACGACTTCGGTCGAGGCGCAGACGGTCAACGTCCGCACCGTGCGCATCGCCACGGGCCTGACGTTCCCGACCTATGTGACCCACGCGCCTGGCGATACCTCGCGTCTCTTCATCACGCAGAAGACCGGCGCCATCCGCATCTTCGACCTCAACACCAACACGCTGCTGCCGACGCCGTTCCTCTCCATCACGGTGGCGGGCGGCACGAGCGAGAGCGACGAGCGCGGCCTGCTTGGCCTCGCCTTCGACCCCGACTACGCGACCAACGGCCAGTTCTACGTCTATCACACGGCCACGGGCACCAACGTGCTCGCCCGCTACACGCGCTCGGCCGCCAACCCGAACGTCGCGAACGCGACCGGCGTCACCATGATGTCGTGGGCTGATCCCTTCTCCAATCACAACGGCGGATGGATCGGCTTCGGTCCCGATGGCAACCTCTACATGGGCGTCGGCGACGGTGGCTCCGCGAACGATCCGAACGGCGCAGGCCAGAGCCTGACCACGCGCCTGGGCAAGATGCACCGCATCAAGCCCACCGTGGGCGGCGCTGCGCCGTACTACACGGTGCCCAAGGGCAACCCGTTCCTCGGCGGCGCGACGACCGCCGACGACGAGATCTGGGCGTACGGCCTCCGCAATCCGTGGCGCTGCTCGTTCGACCGCGACAACGGCGACCTCTTCATTGCCGACGTCGGCCAGAACGCCATCGAGGAGATCAACTTCCAGAAGGCCGGAGCCGGCGCAGGCCGCAACTACGGCTGGCGCTGCATGGAGGGTCTCAACTGCACCGGCCTGACGGGCTGCACCTGCAACGCGGGCACGCTCACCATGCCGTTCCGCACCTACGGGCACGTGACGGGCACGGGTGGCGGCTTCTCGATCACCGGTGGCTATGTCTACCGTGGCTGCGCGATTCCCGGCCTGCAGGGCACCTACTTCTACGCCGACTACGTGACCAACAACGTCTGGAGCCTCCGCTACAACCGCGATACGGGCGTGCAGACCGAGTTCACCGTCCGCAACACGCAGATCACGCCGTCGCTCGACGGCTTCGTGGTCAACCAGATCTCCTCGTTCGGCGAGGACGCCAACGGCGAGATCTACATCTGCGACCAGGGCAGCACCGCGGGTACGGGTGCGATCTTCAAGATCGTTCCGACCACCGGCAACACGCCGTGCACGCCGCCGTGCGTCGCTTCGGACCTCAACTGCGACGGAACCGTCGATGCCGCCGACCTGGCGGTGCTCCTCAACAACTGGGGTGGCATCGGCTCGGGCGACATCAACGACGACGGCGGCGTGGACGCTGCCGACCTCGCGGCGCTGCTGAACGCGTGGGGTCAGCAGTAAGTCTGCCGACATCATCGAGTGAATCCAGCGCGGGCGGGCCATGCAGACATGGCTCGCCCGCGCTGCGTTTTGGGCGGTGCGCTCGGAGCGGCCGCCGCTGCCGGCGTCGCGCGCGGGCTCGACGCGGGGGCGTGAAGCGGGGAGTCATCACCCGCGACCGTGCGTTTGCATCCGCTACGCTGCACGAGGTGGAGTCGATCCTCGCCCGCCCCGACTCCGGGCATGGGACCGCAACGGTCCTCGCCGTTTGTCGTGAAGTGGCAGAACGCGTGCAGCCGAGACGCGCCGTCGTCTGAATCCCGTCACCTCAATCACCGGATCCATCCGCCGTCCGACCCTGTCCACAACGGAACACCCCATGCGACTCATCGCCGCCGTCGGCCTTCTCTCCCTTCTCGCGCCCTTCGCCGTGGCGATGGGGTTCCCGCAGCAGTCAGCCCGGGCTTCCCAAGCAGGCCGGGCTTCCCAAGCAGCTCAGGCTTCCCAAGCAGTCCAGGCGCCGCAGGCGACCCCGATCGTCATCGCGCCACCCGTGGTCGACCTCGGTGTGGTCGAGCCGGGGTCGACGACACCCGCCAAGTTCACCATCATCAACAGCGGCAAGGCGCCCGTGACCGTGACCAAGGTGCAGCCGAGCTGCACGTGCACCGCGATCGCCGACATCGCCGGTCGCACGATCGCCCCTGGCGCGACGCTCGAGCTCACGGCGTCGCTCGCCGCACCGCAGGCGCCGGGCGTGAAGGAGGCGGTCGTCTTCATCACGTTCGACAGCGCGCCGCCCGCGCAGGCCAAGATCAAGGGCGACATCCGGCTCAAGGTGCTGGCCGAGCCGCCGTACGTCGACGCGCTCAAGGAGGTCACCAGCGGCACCGTCAAGCTGCGCTCCGCCGACGGCAAGCCGTTCACCGTGCGTCAGTCGGGCGGAAAGCCGCCCGTGTTCGTGGGCTTCGATCCAGCGAAGGACCAGCCGCGCGCCGAGTACGTCCTCGCGTGGAGCCTCGCGGGGCGCTCGTGCGAGGAGATGCCGCTCTGGTGGTTCGTGTGGACCGACCGTGCGGACTGCCCCGTGGTCCCGCTGCGGGTACGCGACGAGTGCACGGGATCCAAGCACGACATGGGGCGCATGCAGCGCTTCTGGATCGTCAAGGAGAGCCTTGTGAGCGCGGGCTCCGTGCACAACGGCACGCCGAAGACGGTCGAGCTCGACCTCGAGCACTACAACCCCGCCAAGAAGGGCGCGGTCGAGCGCCCCGACTGGAGCGCGGTGACGGCCGTGCGCTCACTGATCCCGGGGCTCGAGGTCAAGTACGTGGGCAAGCGCGACCTGCCGAACGCCGCGGTCGTGACCATCGAGGTCAACGCCACCCACGGTGGCATGTTCGAGGGCGAGATCGAGATCGAGACCGCCACCGGAAAGGGGCGCGTGCCGTTCGCGCTGCACGCAACGACGTGGTGAGCGGCGCACACGACAGCGCGGGCGCGGGCACGGGCCCCGGCGCCTGGCGGCACGATGCCGCGGCGTTCGCGGCGCTGCTTGACCGCGCGGCTGCGGCGTTGCGTGCATCGCCCGTGCGGGTGGCGTCGGCGGTGCGTCTTCCCGTGCGCGGCCGGCTGCTCGTGACAGGCGACGTGCACGACAACACGCTGCACTTCGAGGCGGCGGTGCGGGCGGCGCGGCTCGGTGCGTCGCCCGACCATCACCTTGTGCTGCAGGAGTTCCTCCACGGCGAGGGCGTGCAGCGGCTGGGATTCTCGGATTTCTACGCCGACGCGCCGGTCGACATGAGCCATCGCCTGCTGGCGCGGGTGGCGGAGCTCGTGCTGGAGTACCCCGCGCAGGTGCACCCGATCCTGGCCAATCACGAGATCGCGCAGTGCCGCGGCCACGGCATCACCAAGGGCGGCGTGAACTGCACGATGGCGTTCGACGCTGGGTTGGCGGAGGCGTACGGCGACGAGTCGGCGGCGGCGGCCGCTGCGGTGAGCCGCTTCGTCATGGCCATGCCGTTGGGCGTGGTGTGTGCGAATGGCGCGATGGTGACGCACTCGCTGCCGAGCGGGCCATCGGCGCGGCACTTCGATCTGCGCGTGTTCGAGCGCGCGCTGGTGGACGAGGACTTCGACCCGCCGTTCGGCGCGGCGCACCTGCTCACGTGGGGACGCGCACACGAGCCCGGGCAGCTGGCGGCCTTCGGGCGCGAGTGGGGCGCGCGCGTGTTCATCGTGGGTCACGAGCCGGCGCCCGAGGGCGTGCTCGTCCGACCACCGAACATGGTGGTGCTGAACACGGGCCACGCGGCGGGCCGGGTGATCGATCTCGACCTCGCTGCGCCCGCGCCCGAGGCGGCTGAACTGGCGGCGACGGCGGTACCTGTGTCGGCGCTGCTTTCCGACATGCCTGACGGGCCTGGTCGAACGGCGGCCGGCGACGGAGAGCGGCTCGCATGAGGCGCACGATCCTGGCGATCGACTGCTCGCAGCGGACCTCGATGCTGGTCGTGGCGCGGGGCCCCATCGTGTCGATGCGGGCGATCGATCCGACGGCGGAGGGAACTCGATCAGGCGAGCGCGAGCCGTTCTGGGACGCGCTTCGCGAGCTTTGCGCCGAGTCGGCCGTCGAGCCGTGGCAACTCGAGGGCGTCGCGGTGGCCGTCGGGCCAGGCGGCTTCACGGGCTTGCGGGTGTCGCTCGCGTTCGCGAAGGCGTTTGCCCTGGCGCGCGAGGTGCCCGTTGTCGCGCTCGGTTCGGCGCTCGTCTTCGCGGGTTCCGACGCTGCGCGGGGCGGCAAGGGGCCGTGGCTGGTGGCGCTCGCATCGAAGGCGGGCAGCGCGTGGTGCGCGCGGGTGCGCCGCGGCGACGACGCGCTCTTTGCCGAGGAGCAGGGCGAGGTGCTCGACGCCGCAGGCTTCCATGCCAAGGCGAGTGCCGTCGCGGCATCGGGCGGAGCGCTGCTCTCGGACGAGCATCTCGACCCAGCGCTTGCGGAGGTCGCCCGACGCTGCGCCGTGCACCAGCGGCCGATCGCCGCCGATCCATGCGCGCTGGCGATGCTGGCGCAGCTTGCGTTCTCGCGCGGCGCCACCGTCGACCCGATGGCGTTGTCGCCGATCTATCCGCGCGAGCCCGAGGCCGTGACCAAGTGGCGTGAGCGCCGGCAGGGCGGCTGAGCGCTTCAGCGCAACCGTCGACTCGGCGCACGATTGTCGGTGTTTCGCGCAGGAATTGCCGTCTTCAGGCGATGGCCGTCGCCGATGCGCGAGGACGATTCCCCGCGCTCGCCCGCCGCCCGCTACAGACGGACCTCCGCCGCA
>JBIIRG010000335.1:0-2924 GCA_044341665.1 Phycisphaerales bacterium
GCGCCGAGGGCGGCGCGCTTGGCGCTCGCGGCGGTCATCTGCGCGACCACGCCCGCGACCACCATCTGCAGGCCGCCGCCGGCCGACGAGGTCGAGATGTAGATGTCGCAGCCGTCGGGGTCGGCCTCGCCCTTGCGGCGGATGATCGTGCCGTCGTCGGCGATGAAGCGCCGCCCCGCGAGCTCGCCGATCTCGGTGAGCGCGTTCGAGACGCCGATCGTCACGTTCGCGAACGGCTCCTCGACGGTGGTCGGTGCCTCGGCGCGCTGCGTCTGGCGCCAGGAGTCGCCGACCTTCTCGACCAGGATCGCCTTCGTCGTCGTCGACCCGCAGTCGGTCGCGAGGATGTAGCGCAGCTTCGAGATGTCGATGGCGGGCTTCGATGAGGGGACGGGCGAACTCATGCCGAGCAGCCTAGCGGCTCGGTCCGTCGGGCGCGGATGCGGGCGCGGGGGCGGTCCGCGGCGCGGGAGCATCCATCACGCAGCGGAACCCGAGATGCTCGAGCGCGGTGTCGGGCGGCGCCGCCATGCGGGCGCTGGGGCGGTAGCTCGCGCAGTAGCTGTCGTTGCAGAGGAACGACCCGCCGCGGTGGACGCGCGACTCGGGCGCGTGCGCGTTGCGCGGATCGCGGCTCGTCGCGGGGCCCTTCGGATCGACCACCGCGGCGCCGGGCTCGAGACCCTTCACGCGCTCGGCGTAGGCGCGGGCGTCGTAGAGGTCGGCGCACCACTCCCAGACGTTGCCCGCCATGTCGTACAGGCCGTAGCCATTCGGCGGGTACGTGCGCGCGGGCGCCGTGCGGACCGAGCCATCGAACGCCAGGTTCGTGCGCGGGAACTCGCCCTGCCAGATGTTGCAGCGCCACGCGTTGCCGGCACCGGGATCGACGGGCTCGTCGCCCCACACGTTCACCTTGCCATCGAGCCCGCCACGCGCCGCGAACTCCCACTCCGCCTCGGTGGCAAGGCGCTTGCCGGCCCAGGCGCAGTAGGCGCGCGCGTCCTCGTGGGCGATGTGCACGACGGGATGGTCGTCGCGACCCTCGATCGAGCTCGCCGGACCCTGCGGATGCCGCCAGCACGCACCGGGCGTCCAGCTCCACCACGAGGTGAAGTCGGCGGCGGGATCGTCGGCGCGGGGCTGCGTGAACACGAGCGAGCCCGGCACGAGCATCTCGTCGGGGGGCTTGGGCGTGCCTTCGGGAACCTGCTTCTTCAGCTCTTCCCAGTCGATGGGGCGCTCGGCGACGGTCTTGTAGCCCGTGGCCTCGACAAAGGTGCGGAACTGCGCGTTCGTCACCTCGGTCGCATCCATCCAGAACCCACGCACGCGCACGCGGTGCACGGGCTGCTCGTCGGCACGCGCCAGCGGGTCGGTCGATCCCATGCGGAACTCGCCGCCGGGGATCCAGACCATCCCCTTCGTGCGGTCCGTGTCGGTTCGGGGTTCGCTGGCCGTGGCCTGCGTGGGTCGGCCCGCCTCAGGCGCGGGCGGCGTGACCAGAAGGACCAGTGCGGCGAGCAGCGACATGGCGCGAAGTGTAGCCTTCCCCCATGCGCGAGTTCCTCCGCAACGCCTTTGCCCTCGACGACGGCAAGCCGTGCGAGCCTTCGCCCGAGGAGCGCGCGCTGCTCGAGAAGCTGGCTGCGGAGATCGCGCGCCGCCGCATGACGGGACCCGCAGTCACCTTCCTCGAGATGTCGCGACCGATGAATGGCCTCGGGGCGGCGGCGATCCACTTCTTCTCGCCGCTTGCGCAGACGCTGGCAAGTCCTGTCGCGCTCAAGCGCTTCGCCGACTTTCTCGAGAAGCGCGGCTCGGTCGATGTCCTGTGCGCGATGCTCGAGTCGGCCGAGCGCGCCCGCGACGGAGCCTGCTGCGAGGGCGATGCGCCGAAGAAGCCGTAACGTCCGCGCCCCGCGCGGGGAGGCATGACAGCATGACTAGGCGACTCCTCTTCCGAATCCTCCTCATCGCGCTCGCGATGTCGGCCGTGCTCGGCGTGACCGCGATCTTCGCCGACTCCAGCATCAACTGGCGATTGCTGGGCACGGCCGTGACGGCCGCGTTCGCCGCACTCCTGATGGTGCCGTTTACGCCCGGCGAGTCGACGGGGCGGCTCGACATCCTCAACCGCGCCGTGCTCGGATACCTCGCCGGTTCCTTCGCGGTCACAGCGGCCGCGATATGGAACCTCTCGCTCCTGCCCGGCGTCCCCGTCGAGTGGCCGATCTTCGCGTGGTTCTGGGTGGGGGTGCCGGCGCTTCTGGTGGCGGTGCCCGCCCTGCGCAGCCGTCGGAACGCCGACCGCGCGCTGGCGCGCGCCGAGGTCATCGCCATGTGGGGCGCGCTCGCAAGCGTCGCGACGCCGATGCTCGCGTTGCTCACGCTGCCAAGGCGCATGGCTGGCCTCGAGACGCAGCTCATCCTCGGGTACATCGTGCTGGGCGGAGTGGTGTTGGCAGCGACCTCCGCGATCGGGCTGCGTGCGGCGTCGACCGATCGGTTCGCGCCGCTCGCGGCGGCCACCGCCGTCGACCGGATTGCGGGGCGGAGCGGGCTTGTCGCATCGGCCGGGTGGGTCGTCCTCGCGTCGATCGCCATGATCGACCAACACGTGGCGCGCGCCGCGGGCGGCATGCCCGAGCCGACGAGCATCCTGTGGGCATACGCGACCGCGGCCGCCACCATCGGCCTCGCATGCGGCATCGGATCCGCGCTCGGTCTGTCGCGTGTGCGCTCGCCGCTGCGGTTCCTGCGGCACGCCGCCGTCGCGACGACCATCGCACTCGGCGTGGTGTGGACGTATGCGGTCGCGCGCCAGAACTCGGCCGAGCTCGGCGCCTTCAGGCCGTTCGACCGCTTGCTCGTAGAGGTCAGCCTCGCGCTCTTCATCGTCGACGTCGCCGCACTGGCGAGTG
>JBIIRG010000336.1:0-2923 GCA_044341665.1 Phycisphaerales bacterium
GGGCACGACGCACTCGGTCACCGACGCGGTGTCTGCGACGGTGTCGGGCGTGCGGTACGCGGCGTCTGCGTCGCTGCGCCAGGGCGACAACAACGACGACGACATGGTCGAGATCTTCGACTACGCGATCTTCGTGTCGGCGCGCGGCGTGGGCAAGGCGACGAACGCGGTGTCGAACTTCAACGGCGACAGCGTGATCGGAAACGCGGACTTCGGCTACATCGCGCTGAACTTCTTCGCCTCGGGCGAGACCTGCACGCCGGGTGCGGACGCGCCGCAGCCGCGCGACCGCGTGTCGGTGAAGGAGCTGAAGCGCTCGGGCAACGGCCACCTCGCGGTGGCGGACCTGAACCGCGACGGCTGGGTCGACCTGCGCGACATCCAGATGTACATGCAGGGCGGCGGCAACCAGCCGTCGCCGGGCGAGGCGCCTGGGATCGACTGGTAAGGCCGCAACGACTCGCAATGAACTGAACGACGACCGACCCGCCCCAACAGGGCGGGTCGGTTTGTCGTTGCCGCATGCGATCGGTCGCACGCGCCGTGTGGAGCGCGGGCGCGTGCGCGTTCGCCGGCGACCATGCGCCGTTGCCACGCCCCACGCGTATCGCGTGTTGTGGGCGTCGGAGGCTCGCGGCATCCGGCGATTTCCTGCGGGATTGCCGTGAGCTGTGTCAGCGTCGCGCGGCGTCCTCCCGTTTTGAAGGTGGCGGAGTCGTCCTCCAACACCGCCGCGCATCCCAGTCGGAAGTCGTCCTGACGGTTGGCAACGCGCATGTACCTATGCCCCGATCGCGTCCAAGTTCCTTGGCGATGGCTCACGGTGTCTTCACCACCTCCGTGTCGCATGCCGTCCCGTCACCCGCTGCAATCCGCGGCGACGAGCGGTCGCGCCAACACGGCCTGAACCCGATCGGGGCTCCTTTCTCGAGACTCCTTCAGCGGCCGCAAGCGTCGGCCACGAACGCAGTGTCGTGGCCGCGCTTGTGGCTGTTTCTTCATCGGGGCGCGCCCTGCGCCCCCATGCGACCTTCCTCTCGGCGTCGCCTGTCATCGGGCCCATGCCGAATCGGAACGCGCGCCGCGCGACCCCGGACGAAGACGGAGGCGCCCAGCGCCGATGTCGGTTGCGCGGCTCGCGCCGAACTTCAGCAGGCGGCGTGGTGGATGGCACCGTGTCCGCGCAGGTAGAGAAATGTGCGTAAGCCGTTTGGGACTCTGCAGGGGCTTCGCATCTCTCCTCACTTCGCCGCCTCGGCCGCAAGCCGAGGCGGTCTTTTTTCGACGGCGAGTCGTGGCCGAGCGCGTAAGCGAGAAGCGCTCGTCGATCGGGCCTCATGGCCGAACAGACGAGCGCTCTTCATGCACACTCGAAGCGGGAGACGGGACTCGAACCCGCGACATTCAGCTTGGGAAGCTGACGCTCTACCAACTGAGCTACACCCGCGTGGGACGCGACACTATAGCGCCCGCCTTCGCCCTGCGAAACGGCTCGCTTTCCCGTTCAAATCGCCGCATTCCCCAGCGACGCCTACGCGCCCTCGCCGAGCGCCGCGGCGACCGAGCGCTGGAACACGCGCTCTTCCGGCGTGATCCCCGTCCACTGCTCGAAGATCTGCATCGCGAGCTGCACGAGCATCTCGACGCCGTCGACGACCGGGCAGCCGTGTGCGCGCGCGGCCTCGAGAAACGGCGTGATCCGCGGGTTCGTGATCACGTCGACGGCGAGGCACGACCGGTCGACGGTGCTCCAGTCGACGGGCACGGGCTCGAGGTGCGGCGCGCAGCCGAGGTGCGTGGCGTTCATCAGCATCGTGGTGCTCGCGGGCAGACGCACGGGCGAGCTCCACTGGAGCCACTCGCACGGCACGCCCGACGCGGCGCGCACGCGCTCGGCCACCTCGCGGCCCTGTTCCTCGCGCCGCGTGACGAGCGTCAGGTGCGCTGCACCCGCCCACGCGATCTCGACCGCCATCGCGCGCCCCGCGCCGCCTGCGCCGAGCATCACCACGCGCTGACCCTTCAGCGGTGCGACCTTCGCAATCGCCTTCACCACGCCCTTGCCGTCGTTGTTGTGTCCGATCAGGCGGCCATCCTTGATGGTCATGTAGTTCGCGGCGCCGATCGCGCGCACGTCGTCGTCGACCTCGTCGAGCAGGGGCATGACGGCGACCTTCCACGGCACGGTGACCGCCATGCCGCGGTAGCCGAGCGGCCGCAGCGCCTTGACGGCGAGCGCGAGGTCGGCCTCGCTGGCGATGTCGTTCTTCCAGAACTGCCAGTGCAGGCCGTGGTGCGCGTACACCGCGTCGAACATGCGGTCGATCGGGTTCTCGGCAACGGGATGGCCGAGCATGCCCGTCATCTGCTTCTGGGGAGGGATCGCGGGGGTGGCGTGCGTGGTGTCGGCGGTCTCGGGCATGCGGTAGGTGTACCGCGAAGCCGTGTAGGGCGTCGTGCATGACGGCGCGCGTGCGCACGCGCGCTTAGCCCGTCCAGCCCGACAGCACCGCCGCCACATCCGCTGCGTCGACATCGCCATCGCCGTCGACATCCGCCGCGCACGCGCCCTTCGGCGGGCACGGCCCCCACGACGAGAGCACCACCGCGATGTCCTGTGCGTTCACCGCGCCGTCGCCGTTCACATCGCCAGGAACGGCCGCCACGGTGCGCGTCACACGGATGTTGTCGAGCCGCACCGTGAAATCCGTGAAGCCGAACACGAAGCCAGGCTGCAGGGTGGTGAACGCCATCGCGTCGACCCCCGCGAGCACATCGCGAAAGTTCGTGCCCGGTGGGAGGATCGGTTCTGCGTTCGGCGTTTCGGCGCCGTAGCCGCCCCAGCCAGCGGGCAGCGCCGTCGCGTTCGGATCGAAGGTCACGCTGAAGTTCCGCCACGTACCCGATTTCGCCTGCGAGATCG
>JBIIRG010000337.1:0-2922 GCA_044341665.1 Phycisphaerales bacterium
GGGCGCAAGCGGCTCGAACGCCGCAGCGTCGCGCGCCCGCACGAGCGCGGCAAGGGCGTCCTGGTTGCGCTGCATCGCGCTTCCGATCCGTCGATGCCACGCGAGCATGCCGCCCGATTCGCACGAAATCGCCTCGGCGCGCACGAAGACCTCGGGCTTCTGGTCCACCCAGAAGCCGTACTCGACCGCAACCGCCACGGCGCGATCGGGCGCCAGCGCCGCAGCCACCGCCGCCGCACCGGGCCGCGGCACGACCGGCTCGCGCACGTCGGCAAACTCGCCCTGTGGCGTCACCACCAGCGCCAGCCGCGGATCACGCCGCGCGAGCTCCGCGAGGTACGCGCGCATCTCGTCGAGCGTGGCGGGATCGTCGGGATCCACGCCAAAGAGCCCGACCTTGCGGAAGATGGCGAACCGCTGCAGCTCGTCGCGATCGATCGGCCCATACGGCGCGCGGCTTGCGAAGAAGGACCGCCACACGACGATCGCCACGATCGGATCCCACCAGGCGCAGTGGTTCATCACCACGAGCGCAGGCGCGGCGCCACCGTCGACCGCTGCAAGAAGCTCGCGCGACCCACGCGCCAGCCTGACGGCGTGAAACCGCCGCCGCATCATCGAGGCGACCATCGACGCAAACACCGCACGCACGCGCGGCGACGGCGTCGCCGGGATCAGCGCGCCATCGCGGGCTGCGCGCACGCGGCCGTTCCTCCGAACTCACCCTGGAGGAGCGAGTCGAACACGGGCGACCCCACGCTCGAGCCTGCCCCGACGCTCGTGCAGCTCCGGTCCGGCGTGATGCCGAGGCTCTCGCACGCACTCCATGCTGCGGTCACGCCCGACATCATCACCATCGGCGTGCCTGGGCCGGGATTCACGCTGCCACCCGCGAGAAACAGGCCCTTCGCCACGGGACTCGTGTTGCGCGGCTTGAATCCGCCGTGCAGCCGCCCGTGCGATGCCAGCCCGTAGATCGCGCCACCGGTCGCGTTGTACATGCGGTCGATGCCCGCGGGCGTCAGCCTCCGCTCGACCACGATGTGCTCCTCGATGTCCTCCATGCCGAACCGCTTGAGCTTGTCGATGATCACGCGGCGGTACTGGTCAGCGAGGCCCCCGGGCGTGTCCCAGTCATGCCGATCGCGGCGGTACGCCGTGTGCACGAGGATGTAGAGCGACTCGCCGCCCTCGGGCGCCTGCGAGGGATCGCTCGCGCTCGGCACGCACAGGTAGAGCGTGGGATCGCTCGCCGGCTCGCCGCGCCGGTAGATGTCGTCGAACTCCTGCTGCGAGTTGCCCGAGAAGATGAAGCAGTTGTGCCGCAGGTGCTCGTAGCGGCGGTCGAGGCCGAGATAGAGGACCACGCCCGAGCACGCCGGCTCGTACTTCGCCGCGATCTTCCGCTGCTCGGCGTGCGCCGCGGGCGTGCCGACGAGATCGGTGTAGGTGCGCTGCACGTCGCAGTTCGAGACCACGGTGTCGCACGCGATCGTGCGGCCGTCCTCGAGCTCGACGCCGGTCACGCGCCCCGCCTCCACGACGATGCGCTTCGCACCCACGCCGCGCTCCACGCGCCCGCCCTGCTCGGTGAAGATCCGCTCGAGTCCGCGCGCCACCATGCGCGTGCCGCCCATCGTGTACCAGCAGCCGTAGTCGCCCTGCGCGCTCGCGATCAGCGACAGGATCGCCGGCGCGAGGAACGGGCTCGACCCGATGTACTGCATGAAGTGCTCGGTGAGCTGCGCCAGGTGCGGCTCGGTGACCGTGCGGTGCGAGGTGCGCGCCACCGTCGAGTGCATGCGCATGCGCAGCACGTCTCCCAGCAGGCCCGCATCGGTGGGCGGCTTGCGCATCATGTCGCCGATGCCGCCGAGATCCTTGTAGAAGAAGACCTTCTCGCTCAGGCGGTACATCCGCCGCGCGTACTCGAGGAACTCGAGGTAGCCGCGCCCCGGCCGCGCCTCGGGAAACTGCCGGTCGAGGTCCGCGGCGAACTGCTTCGGATCGTCGCGCAGGTCGAGCACGGTGCCGTCCTCGTAGAAGCAGCGCCACTGCGGATCGAGGCGGATCAGCTTGAGGTAGTCCTCGACCTTGCGGCCGCTGCGGCGGATGATGCCGCTCACCACCTCAGGCATGGTGATGATCGTGGGCCCCATGTCGAAGTGGTATCCCCTCTCGCTGATCACGTTCATCTTGCCGCCGAGGTGGCGGTTCTTCTCGACGATGATCACCTCGCCCTCGCCGCGAAGCTGGGTGGTGAGTTCGGTGGCTGCAGCGAGGCCGGCGAGGCCTCCTCCGATGACGACGATGGTGCGCTTCATGCGTGGATTTCCGTTCGCTGTGACTCTGGCTGCCGAGCCTCATGGATGTCGGCGGGAACCGGCGTTCCTGATGTGGTCTGTGGCGACGTTGACTGCGATGCTGGCAAAGGCCGGCGCGGTGCGGCCGCACGCAGCGGCCACGCGATGAACTTCGAGAGCGACGACTGCACCTTCGCCGGAGGTTCATCGAGCGGGACGGCCAGGAACCGGCTCGTGCGCGTGACCGCGACCTCGCGCGTGAGCGCAAGCAGCCCCGATGCCCCGCGCGAGGCGCCCCAGCCGCTCGCGCCGTGGCCTGAGATGGTCACGCCCGGATGCGCCGACGGCAGCAGCACGGCGTTGAAGTGCACGAGGCTCGAACCGCACGCCTGCACACGCGCCGCAAGCTCGGCCGACGGCCGCCGCGTCCAGACGCTGGTGGCGAGATACTGGCCCCCGCGCGCGTGCATCGCGAACGCCTCGTCCTCTGCATCGACGATCCGCACGGCAAGCGCCGGACCGAAGTGCCGTCCGAGGAAGAGCGCCGAATCCTCCGGGCAATCGAGCACCGCAATCGGTCGAAGCGCTCGGTCGGCATGGGGCTCGAGCGCGCCTGTGA
>JBIIRG010000109.1:0-9764 GCA_044341665.1 Phycisphaerales bacterium
TGACGCGCTCGCGATCGCGCCCGTGCTCCCGGCGCCGCTTCACTACGCGCCGAGCTTCCTGCGCATGAGGCTCTTCTCGTTTGCCGAGAAGCGCGCCATCGCACGGGCGTTCCTCGCGATCCTGCGCATGGGTTCGCGCGGGCGCCTGCGCTGGCAGGGGCGCGCGTTCGGCGAGTTCCTCGCCGAAACCCGCCAGTCTCCGCGCGTCGTCGAGCTCTTCTGGGATCCCGTCGTCGTGAGCACCTGCAACCTGCCGAGCGCGCGCTGCGAGGCTGCGCACGCGCTCAAGGTGTTCGACGAGGGCATGCTCGCGCACCGCTTCGCCGGAGCGGTCGGTGTCTCCCGCGTCCCGCTCGCGCGGCTCTACGAAGGCGTCGCGTCGATCCTTGGCAACGCGGGCGGCGAGCTTCGCCTGCGCACAAGCGCAAGGGCGCTCGCGTTCGACGGCACGCGCATCACGGGCGTCGTGTGCGACGATGGCGTCGTGCCCGCGCAGGCCGTGATCTGCGCCGTGCCGCCCGATCGGCTTGCGCGGCTCTGCTCCCACACGCTCCGCGCGCAGGACAAGCGGCTGGCCAACCTCGAGTCCTTCGCCTTCTCGCCGATCCTTGGGGTGCATCTCGCCATGCGCCGCCGCGTGCTCGATGTGCCGAACCTCGCGCTGCCGGGTCGCGCGGTGCACTGGCTCTTCGCGCACGATGCGCCAGCGGGAGCCGACTTCGCGCAGCGCATCGAGGCCGTGGTGAGCGCTGCCGACGACTGGATCGGACTGTCGGAGACCGAGGTCCGCGCGCGCGTCCTGGCGGAGCTCGCGTGGGCGATTCCCGGCGTGACCGACGACGACATCGCGTGGTCGCGGCCCGTTCTCGAGAAGCGCGCGACGTTTGCGAGCCAGCCCGGTGTCGAGTCGATCCGCCCGCGCGCCCGCGTCGAGGCGGGGGACCTCAAGGGCGGCGTCGCCAACCTCTTTCTCGCAGGCGAGTGGACCGACACGGGTTGGCCGAGCACGATGGAGGGCGCGGCGCGGAGCGGCTTCGCGGCGGCTCAGGCGTGCTGCGGCGCGCGGGGCGTGGAGTCCGAGCTGCCCGTTGCCACGCTCGTCGGCTGGGCGCGGCTGCTCGGGTAGGCGCAAGGTCACATAAGACGCGGGTTTGCGTCCGACTTCTCGCACCCGCCCGCAACTCTTGCAAATCTGGCGCGCACGGCGTGGCGCGTGCGCGAACTCGGGTGACAGTCATGCTTGCGGCGGCCCGCCCTTGGGCGGTGTCGTCGCATTCGGTTCCGGAGAGGATCCGTCGCTCGTCCGCTTTCCGCCCTCTGCGCGCGGAACCCGGCTCGACACGACGACCTTCTCCCGAACCAACGCAGGGCGGCTGGCACGTTCGGCCGTTTGGCCGTGGTACGCATGGTGCGTGCCGCGGTGCAAGCGGAAGTCGAGGTCCCGCCATGCCCCACGCACGCCCGTCGTACATTCGTCACGCGCTGCTCACCCGACTATACGGGTTGGCTGCTGCGGTGGCCGCTGCGTCGAGCGCGAGCCTGGCGTGGGGCACACCCGGCGACGGACCGCGTTTTCTCGTGCTCACCGATCCCGCGATCACCTGCATCGCCAAGGAGTGTGGCTGCGGAACCTCCGACCTCGTGGCGCAGCTCGACGTGCCCGCCGGCACCGCAAGCGCCATGCCGCAGTTCTCCGCTCAGGCGCTGATCGCCGCGCTTTCCGCCGGCACGACGGTGGTCGTTCCCGAGCAGTCGGGGATGGCGCTCGTCGATGCGCTCGGCACCGCCGAACGTGCAGCGCTCCGCGCGGCCATCGCATCAGGCGGGCGGATCCTCGTCCTCGGCGACGCCGCCGATCACGACGCCCGGCTGCTCAACGCGCTCGTGCCCGCCGCGCGCGGCGAGCCATTCGCCAGCAGCTACGCACCAGCATTTGCGCGCGCCGCGGCCGTACCGCAGCCATTCGCGGCGCTCGTGCCAACGCTCGAGGCGCAGCCCGCCACCTACGCCATTGGCGGATGGAAGGGCGACGAGGTGCTCTTCGGCGACATCTATGCGGCGGGCGCTGCGTTCGCGCGCGTCGGCGACGGCGCGATCGGCTTCATCGCCTCCGACTTCTCGAATCCCGATTGCCCGGGCGCGAACGCGCTCGGCGACTGGATCCCCGTCACCGTCGCGCTTGCGAACGCGCTCGCCGACCATGCGCCGGGCGCCGCGTGCAACCTCGTCGGCGGCGTGAATCCCTGCGGCGACGACGACGGCGACCTCGTGCCCAACGGCCTCGACCGCTGTCCGTCCATCGCGGGCGATGCCGCGCTCGGTGGCTGTCCCGCCGAGGTCGGCGCTCGTCAGCCGCGCGTGGTCGCGACGCCTCCGATCGAACTGCTTGCCTTCGGTGGAACCGCCGAGGGCCTGTTCGCCAAGCGCCTCCTGGCGCCGGCCGCGGCTGGTAGCACGGTGCGCGTGCGCGCCTGGGTCGACGCGCCGCTGCTGCAGCCGAACCAGGTCGTCACCTTCCGCATCGGCACGCGCTCCGTCGAGGTCCCCGACCAGCCAGGCGGCGGCTTCAACTGCGGTTGGCGCAGGTCGGAGCTCGCGATGCCCGCTGCGGAGTTCAACGCGCTGCTCGCTGCCGAGGGTGACGCGATTCCCTTCAGCGCGACGACGACGGCCACCACCTTCGCAGGCTGCAGCTTCACGACCTACGCGCAGTTCATCCTCGACGCAGCGGGCGAGCCCATGGCGGGCAGCGATTCCGACGGCGACGGGCAGCCCATCGAGGCGGACCGCTGTCCGCTCGCACCCGGAAGCGCGACCGACAACGACGGCGACGAGTGGACCGACCTGAACGACGCCTACGCGTGCGATCCCGCGCGGGCGGCGGTCGATGCGGGCTTCAGCGCCGCCGAGCTCGACGGATTCCTCGCGACGGCCTCTGCGGCCTGCGTCGACGGCACCGGCATGACGCAACCGAAGCTCTGCGTGGTCGGCGACCGATCGGCGAGCATCAAGGCGAACTCGATGCTCGGCACCTTCACGATCCGCCGCGATGTCCTCGCGCACCAGATCGAGGGCATCCTGAGCCGCGTGCAGCCGCTCGAGTCGTTCGTCGGCGGCGCTGTCGTCACGATCGACGCAGCGCAGATGGCCGACGCGCAGCTCGTCAAGGTCGCCGCGGCCATCGGCTGCGTGTCGCATGTCGAGAACCTGGTGGTCACCCACACGCTCTCTCCGACCGTGATCGCCGCGCTGGTCGCGAAGGCCGCCGCGGGCGAGGTCACCGTCGCTGCGAGCGGCATGACCGACGCGCAGCTCTCTGCGGCCGTGTCCGGTGCCGCGCCCGTCTCGATCACGGGCGCCGTGGTGGTCGGTGCGGGCGTTCCCGCGCTGCGCATCACGGAGATCGCCTCGATGGTCGTCGCGGGTTCCGCGACCGTCCGCTTCGAGACGGCCGGGATGAGCACGCAGCAGCTTGCCGCGGTGCAGTCGGCGATCGCCGCGTTCGCCGCGGCCAACGGCGGAACGAATCCCTTCTGCGACACGATCGACGTCGACGCCGACGGCTTCGCGGCCGACGCCTGCCTCGCCTCGAACACCGACTGTGACGACACGCGCTTCCTCTACGTCGACGTCGACGGCGACGGCTTCGGCTCGAACACGCCCGCGCCGTGCGGCATCCCGCAGCGGGGCGACATCTGTCCGAGCGACGCGGCCAAGCGCACGCCAGGCTTCTGCGGCTGCGGCTCGCCTGAGACGGACAGCGATACCGACGGTACCCCCGACTGCGCCGAGGGGCGCGTGGTCCTCTCGCTCGCACCGCTCGCGCCGGCCGCGAGCGACGCGCCCTTCGTGGTGCGCGTGCAGGCGTCGGAGGCGCTCGTCCCGGGCATGGTCTACACGGGCCTCCAGCTTGCGATGCACTTCGACACCGAGTGGCTCGAGCTCGTGGCCGTCGAGCCGATCGAGGGCGGTCCGCTGAACATGCCGATCGCCACCATGATCGACAACGGGCTCGGCACGCTGCGCTACGCGATCGGCGTCGGACCGGAGTCCGAGCCGTCGGGCGCTGCCGCCGGCCTCGTCGACCTCGTCTTCGCCCTCAAGAAGGAGCCGCTCTGCGGCCGCGCGTCGCTGCTCGGCTTCACGAGCTTCGGTGCCTTCGGCAACGCCCTCGCGGCGCGGACGCCCGGCGCCGACGGCACGGTCGTCACGCCCGTCGCGGTGGACCTCGACAACGCCGATCTCGACACGCTGCCGCCCACGCTCACCGGCGTTCCCGCGGAGGTTCCCGAGGTTCCCGTCGACATCGGCCGCGACGACGGTGCGTTCATCGCGACCGCGCCCACCGTGACGGCCTACGACCTCTGCAGCGGCGCGCTGCCCGTCTCGCTCGATGTGATCTATCCGGCCCCGCGCGGCACCGAGCATGCGTGGCCCGCGGACGGCGTCTTCCCCACGGGCGAGACGCGCCTCGTGTGGACCGCGACCGACGCGAGCGGCAACGTGTCGCGCGCCGAGCGCAGCATCGTCGTCGGGCCGTATCAGCTCCTCGATGTCACGGTCACGCTCGGCGGGTTCCTGCAGGCACCGACCACCCGCAACGTGCGCATCGCCGGCTCGGGCGGCGGCGCCGCCTGGGAGCGGATCCTCGAGGTCGAGTTTGCGCGGAGCAACCCGGGGCAGCAGGGGAGCACCGTGTCGCTGACCGGCGTGCAGATTCCGCCGCGCGCCGTGCAGGATTGCATCCTCGCCAAGAGCCGCGAGCACTCGCTGAGCGACGCGATGGCGCCGATCGCAAGCGGCGGGCGCTTCGTGACCACCCATGTCCTTCGCCAGGGCGATTGCGACGACACCGACGCGGTCGACATCTACGACTTCAGCATCTTCGTCGCCTCGCGCAGCAACGCGGCGAGCTCGTACCGCGCGCCCAACGCCATCGCGAACTTCAACGCCGACCTGCGCATCGATACGGTCGACTTCTCGTTCATCAGCCTTGCCTTCTTCGAGGTGGGCGACGGATGCACGACGGGCGCCGCGGGTGCGGCTCCCGTCGAGCGGGTGAGCGTGAAGGAGCTGCGTCGCCGCGGGCTCGGCGAGCTCGCGGTCGCGGACTTGAACGGCGACGGCTGGGTCGATCGCCGCGACGTGCGGCAGGCGATCGAGGGCGGCGAGCAGCGGCCTTCGGTGCTGCCGGGCGCGGAGTGACGCGCATCGTCCAGCGGCATCCGTGACTCGGAGGGCAGCGCGCCCGCTACGCCGTGTGCGGATCGATTGCCGCCACGACCGTGACGACCGCCTCGGCTGCGTCACGCACGATCGCGTCCTCCGACGGATCGGCGGCGATGCCTCGGGCGCGTTCGAGCACGCGGCGTGCGATCGACGGCGTGCGCCGCGCAAGACCAGCGAGCGCGAGCAGGGCGTTGCGCTTCATCATGCCCAGGCTCGCGCGCTTGAGGGCGCTCGAGACGACCAGCCTCGCGCGGTCCTGCTCGGTCCATCCGAGGACCTCGAGGAGGTCGACCGATTCGAGCCGCGGTGCATACTGCGGGTTGCTGCCCGCGCGCCGTGACGCACGCGACGGCTGCGCGTGCGGGCAGACTTCCTGGCAGATGTCGCAGCCGAACCACCAATCGCCGGTGGCGCCGAAGTACTCGCGCGGGATCGGCCCGCGGTGCTCGATCGTGAGATACGCGATGCAGCGTCTCGCGTCGACCGACCACGGCGTGATCGCCTTGGTGGGACATGCATCGATGCAGCGGGTGCAGGCGCGGCAGGGGTCGACGTGAGGGTCCTGGCGGAAGTCGAGGTCGGAATCCACGCCGACGTCGACGCCCGATGCCGATGCATGCAGGCCCGAAGCATGGCCAGGCAACCCACGCGGCGCGCGGTCACTTGGCGTGACGTCGGCGTCGGTGATGATCTCGCCAAGGAGGTAGTAGCTCCCGAGCCCTGGCCGGATCAACAGCGTGTGCTTGCCGATCGCGCCGAGCAGCGCGCGCGCCGCCTGCTCGCGCTCGAGGATCGGATGGATGTCGCCCGTGAGCCGCGTCTGGCACCCCGGCACGCGCTCGCGGATGAACCGCCCGAGTCGCCGCAGCCGGTCGCGGATGATGTCGTGGTAGTCCTTGCCCCGCGCATACCGCGCGATGCGCCCCCGCAGCGCAGCATCGCCCGAGCCGTCCACGCGGTCGGGGCGCCCGTCGTGGTAGCGGTCGCCGACCGAGATCACCGTCCGGGCCCCGCGCAGCAGCGTGCGCACGTCGCACGCCTCGGCGGCGCGCTCCGCGATCCAGTGCATCTCGCCGTGCCTTCCGTCGGCGATCCAGCGCTCGAGCGCCTCGCGATGCGCGCTCGGCGCGGCGCGCGTCACGCCCACCAGCGCGAAACCCAGCTCACGCGCCCGCGCTTCGATCGCGTCGCGCAACTCGGTCGCGTCGTGGGCGGGCGGCTCGGCGGCGCTCATGCAGCGGATTCCCTGTGGCGCATGCGTCGCATCGGAGCTCCGTGCTAGATCACCGGCACGCTGTAGAGCGGCACCACGACCGAGAGGAACCCCATGAAGAGGAGCCCGAACGGCAGGAGCGCGAGCAGCGTCGCCAGCGACATCCACAGGATCGTTCGCGATTGACCGCGAAAGAGCGGCACGCAGCAGGCGAGCGCCGGCACGCCCAGCAGGATGCCGAGCCACGGGTACGCCATGTACACCGCACCGAGCCCCTCGACCTTGACGCCCTGGTCCTTGACGATGTTCGCGAGCACGGGGTGCAGGCCGACGCAAGCCGCCATCGCCAGCAGCACGGTGAACACCACCATGCCTGCCTTGATGCGCCCCATGATCACCCAGCCGTTCGATGGCGCTCGGCGGCCGATCGCGGTCGCGTCTGCGCGCGCGGGCGGCACATAGCGCTCATGCTCGGGCGCGCGGGGAGGCAGGTTGGGCGGGATCGGCGGGGTCGGCATGCGTGGATCTCCTCGCGCGCAGCACGGTGCGCGTGTCGAAGCCTATCGGCATGTCGTCGCCCACGGCGCCGAAGCAGCGGGGAGGCGGACGATTCTCGTGGTGCGGGAAGCAGGGGCGATCAGCGCCCAGCGCCGCCGCCGCCACCGAATCCGCCGCCCATGCCCTTCATCGCTTCTTCGCGCAGCGCGGCCTGGACCTCGTCGGGCGAGCTGAACTCACCCGCGCGGATGCGCGCGGCGACGGCCTTCGCGGCCTTGCCGATCGGCGCCATCATCATCGACATCATCGGAGCGACCTGCTGCATCTGCTCGAGCTGCTCGGGGTCCATCGACTCGGTGATGTCGGTCTTCCAACCCGATGCCGTCTTGGTGAAGACGACCTCCGCGCCCTCGTCGGTGGCGAACACCGCGCGGTCGCCATCGATCGACTTCTTGGTGAGCTTCTGCGAGCCGCCGCCCATCATGCCGCCGCCCATGCCGCCAGCCATGCCACCGCCCTGAAGCGCGGCGACGCCCTCGGCTCCCCACTTCTCGTGGAGCGCCCTGATGAGGTCGCCCATCACCGGAAGCATCGCGCTGGTGATGCTCTTCATCGCCTTGCCGCCCGGCGTGGAGTCGTCCATCACCGACAGCATCATCTCCGCGGCGGTCGCGGGATCGGCGTCGTTCATGCGCGCGACGAACGCCTCGATGTCCTCGACGGCGGCGCCCGACATCGAGCGGCCTGAGGCCGCGCCCGACTTCGAACCGCCTGCCTTGCCAGCGCTTGCCGTCGCCTTCGGCTCCACGAGCTTCGGCGGCGCCATCAGCGTGTCGACCGACGACTCCGCGAACTTTTTCACGCCGTCGGCATACGCCTTGAGACCGGCCACCGACGGGTCCTCGCCCATGTTGGCGAACATCTCGCTCGCGGCGGTCGCCTTGTCCTTGAGCGCGCCGAGCGCAGTCTGCGCCGTCGACTTGACGTCTCCGAGGCCCGCGCCGCCCATGGCCGCCAGCATGCGGCCCTGCGACACGAGTCCGTCGACCTGCGCGCTGTGCATGCGCAGCTCCTCGACGGCGATCGTCCAGCGCAGCGAGTCGCTGTCGGCGTCCGACGCGCAGTTGCCGAGGTCGGCCTCCGCAGCAGCGTAGGCGGCCTTGAGCGCGCCGCCGCGCGTGTCGGCGATCGACTTGAGGAGCGCTTCGGCGCTGCGGCGCATTTCCGCAGCCGTCTCGCGCGCCTTCGCAGCCTGGCTGTCGAGGTCGGCGTCGAAGTTGCCGAGGAGCTCGAGCGCGCCCGATGCGGCCGCCTGCAGCGCCTGGTGCTTCTTGAGCGTGGCGCCCTCGATGTTGGCATCGCCCGTCAGGCGTGCCGCATCGATCTGCTCGTTCGAGGTCTTGAGCGAGAGCTCGCGCGCCTCGGCCTTGATGCCTGCGGCCTGCTCGACGAACTCGAGGCCCGCCGACGGCGAGAGCTCGCGCGCCTTGCGGAGCAGCACCGCCACCTCCTGGCCGAGCTCGTTGAGCCGCGCCGTGCCGCGCGCGATGCGCGCGTTCAGTTCGGACGCCGGGCCCTCGAGCCCGCGCAGCGCCTCCTGCGACTTGCGTGCCTCGCGCGCCGCGGTGTCGCGGTCATCGGTCGCCTCGCCGCGCGCGCCGCTGAGGTCGAGGTTCTCCGCCGCGCTGGCGATCGCCTCGAGGTCCGCCGCGATCTCGTTGTAGCCGATCGCAAGCCCGCGCTCGACCGCAAGCGACGACTCGATCGACTTCGCGCGGGCGATCTCGATGGCCGCCGCAGTGCGGTACACGCTCGCCGCGAGTGCACGCGCTGCGTTCATCTGGCCCGCCGTGCCGCCCGAGAGCGACTTGGCGCGGTCGGCCACCTCGCGCAGCGCCGCGATCGACTCGTCGGTCGGCATGCTCGAGAGGAGGTCGGGCCGCCCGCCGAGGGTGTCGGCAAAGGACGCCGTGACCTCGTTGAACTGCTTCTCGAACTGGCGCTGCTTCTCGATGGCAGGGTCCTCGCAGGCGACGAGCAGCACCGAGGCGATGCAGCCGGCGACGAGCGTTGCGAGCGGGCGCGAGGAGACGAACGAAAGCGATGACGCCATGGGAACGGTCCTGAATGGAACGGACGGAAACTCCCCCAGACCGCGGATCGGCGGGGGCTTGGCAGTGTAACGAAACGGTTTGCGTCGGGCGACGATCGAACGCTTTCCCGCCGCCGACGGGTGCCACGCGGCCAGGCCTCCGCTCAGCGGTCCGGGCCGTTCGGGATGGTCCGGTCGGGCGACTTGAGCGCCGGCGGCGTGTACTCGACGGGGTACTCCCCGCGCGGCATGCGCATGGAGCGCACCCAGTCCACGAAGTCCTCCGCCAGCCCGCGCCGCCCGCTCGTCAGGACAGGTGACCACCCGCGCACGTCGGGGTGCGGCCTGCGCGCCTCGGTCTTGGGCAGCGCGTACTGGAAGATCAGGCTGTCGGTCGGCTTCTCGGGATCGATCAGCGGCAGCGTGTCGATGCGCGTGCGCAGCAGGATCATCAGGTTCGTGTAGCGGACGTTCTCGTCCTTCCAGTCGCGGCTGTGCAGGAAGAACCGGCCTCCGTCGGCGCCGCCGTGGCACTTGCTGGTGGCGCAGTTTCCGATCAGCCACGCGTTGTGGACGCGCAGGCGGAAGAGGTTGAGCGACTCGGGCTCGCCGAGCACGTCGATCTCGCCGTAGAGGTCGCGGGCCTTCAGCGCGAACAGCGTCCGCACGATCTCGACGGGTTCCTTCGAGAAGTAGGCGTCCTTCTCGGCGCTCTTCGCGGGGATCAGCTCG
>JBIIRG010000338.1:0-2906 GCA_044341665.1 Phycisphaerales bacterium
CGACCGCGGCTCCTGCGGAAGCACTGCCCTCGACACACCACGCGCCGGCGGCGTCACAGGCCGCTGCACACGCCGTCGCGACCGTGCCGCCGACGATGAAGCCGCGGGCTTCTCCCGCAGCAACGGCTGGGCGAAATCGAAGAGCAACTGCTCAATGGGCATCGCGCCGATCTATCGGCGTTCGCCCGCGCGCCGCTCGACTCTGGCACGCTCACACACCTTCGGGAGCGATCGGTCGAACGGCGCACCCGACGAGCCTCGGTCGCCCGTTCAGGAACTCACCGATCGTCATCGCCTTTCCGCCGACAGGCTGGACCTCGAGCACGCGAATCGCGCCCACCGCGGCGCGCACCACGCCATCCGCCTCGAGGAGCGAAGCGCCGCCAGTCGCCCCGCATTCCTCCCCGCACGCCTCCCCACACTCCTCCACGCGAAGCAGCTTCACCGAGACATCGCCGATCCGCACCGTGCACCCGGGCCACGAGTTGAGCCCGTTGATTCGCGCCCGCGCCACGGCGGCGCTGACGGCCGACAGATCGATGGTCGCCTCGGCCTTCGAGAGCTTGCGCGCCCGCGTCGCCCGCGATTCATCCTGCACCTCGCCCACCAGCGTGCCCGCCGCATGACGCGCGAGCACCTCGCCAATCACGCCCGGCCCGAGCAACGCCAGCTGGTCGTGCACGTCGTCCGACGTCTCGCGCGCCCCGATCGGCCGCGATGCGGTCGCGTACACGAGCCCGGCGTCCATGCGTTCGGCAAGCGAGATCACGCTCACTCCGGTCTCGGCGCAGCCGTCCATCACCGCGCGCTGGATGGGCGCCGCGCCGCGATAGGCAGGCAGCAGCGACCCGTGCAGATTCACGGCAAACACGCCGTCGAGCAGCTCGCGCGACAGCTTCTGCCCGAACGCAATCACCACCCACGCATCGGCCCGTTGTCCGCGCACCGACGCACGCATGCCTTCCTCGTTCACATCCGCCGGCTTCGCGACGGGCAGCCCGAGCTCCGCGGCCCGCGCCGCGATCGGCGTCGGCGTAAGCACCTTGCCACGCCCCGCCGGCTTGTCCGGCTGCGACACCACGGCAACGACCTCGTGATGCGCCACCAGCCACTCAAGCGTCGGCAGCCCGAACGCACCCGAGCCGAGAAAGACGATGCGCACTCAGCGCCCCCGCCCACCGTCGACAGCCCGCTCGAGATCGCGAATCGCCCGCCGATTCGCCAGCCGATCGAGCGGCCGCATGCGATCGATGATCAGCGTGCCCTCGAGGTGGTCGTACTCGTGCTGCCACACCCGCGCCCAGATGCCGTCGCGCTCCATCGTGAACTCGTTGCCCTCGAGGTCGAGCGCCGTGATCCTCGCCTGCGGAGGCCGCATGATCTCCGCGCGGATCTCAGGCAGGCTCAGGCATCCCTCGTCGCCCCCCGTGATCGCGCCCGACAGCTCGAGCCGCGGGTTGATGAACACCCGCTCCGGCTCGCCGTACAGCGCGCACGTCACGAAGATCCGAAGGCTCTCGCCCACCTGTGGAGCCGCGAGGCCGATGCCGTCGTACTCGCGGGCCACGCGGTGCATGTCGCGCACGAGCTCGGCCACAAAGCCGTCGACCCGCGCCACGGGCCGCGCCTTCTGCCGCAAAACCGGGCTGGGATGGAAAACGATGCCTCGTTCTGCTGCCATTGCCCGAATAGTACCCGCGACGCAGGTGGGTTTGACCGAAACCCAGCCGAGGAGGTACCCTGCGGAGTCCCACCTCGGGCTTGCCCGGGGTCCATCGCCTCTCGAGTGCAGGAGCCAGGTTTGGGTCTTTTTTCATTCGGCAAGAAGAAGCCTGCGGACGGTTCCGAGCCCGCGCCAAGCTCCACCCCTGCGGCGGCTTCCGGCGGCTTCGTCGCCCAGCCTGACAAGGCCCGCAAGTTCTTCGAGCACGCCCGCACCATCGCGGCGACCGGCAACTTCGAGTACGCCCTCATGCTGTACGCGAAGGGCTTCCGCTTCGACCCGAGTTCGCTCGACCAGCACAAGGCGATGTACCAGGTCGCGCTCCAGTTCAACCAGGCGGGCGGCAAGCCCGCCGGGCGCGACCAGATGAAGGAACTCGACGGCCCGAGTCCGATCGACAAGTTCGCGCTCGCCGAATACGTCTGGATGCGCGACCTCCTCAACGCCGACAACCTGTTCCGGCTGCTCGAGGCCATCGCCAAGGCCAGCCAGATGGAGTACGCATCCTTCATCGGCCCCAAGACGCTCGAAGTGCTCCGCCGCCAGAAGAAGCAGTCCAAGGCGGCATGGATGAAGGCCAAGGTCCTTCTTGCAGCAATCGAGGCGACGGGCGAGGCGCTCACCTGCGTCGAGGAGGCGCTCAAGGCCGATCCGAGCGACACCCAGCTCGCCGCCGACCTCAAGGAAACGACCGCGCGCCACGCGCTCAAGCAGGGCGGCTACGACAAGGCTGATTCGGGCCAGTCGGGCGGGTTCCGCGCCAACATCCGCGATGCTGCCAAGCAACAGCAGCTGCAGGAACAGAACGCGATCGTGCAGAGCGAGGAGACCGAGGCGCGCATCCTCGAGCGCGCCCGCGCCGATCACGCCGCCAATCCAAGCGTGCCCGATACGATCCAGAAGCTTGGAACACTGCTCAAGAAGCAGGCCACGCCGGAGTCCGAGGAGGAGGCGCACGGCATCTTCCTCGCCGGCTACGAGGCCACCCGCGAGTACCGCTTCAAGATGGCGGCTGGTGAGATCCGCGTGGCGCAGCTGCGCCGCAAGGTCGCCGCAGCGCAGAAGGCGTTCGAGAAGTTCACGGAGCCCACCGCCGAGGCCGACGCGCTGAAGGCGGCCCACGCCGAACTGCGCGCCCAGCTCCTCGATCTCGAGGCGCGCGAGCTGCGCGAGCGCCAGAAGG
>JBIIRG010000339.1:0-2904 GCA_044341665.1 Phycisphaerales bacterium
AGTCGCCGCGGTCGAACGCGAGCTGCGCGTAGAGGTCGAGCGCCTCGCGGTACTGCTCGCTGTCGGGGCGAAGGCCTGCGTGGCCATCGAGGATGCGCCCGAGCTCCGCGATGGCACGCGTGGTGTCGCCCGCGTCGACGAGCACGCGGCACAGCGGCATCGCCACGCGCGGATCGTTCTGCGTGATGCGGTAGACGCCCTCGTAGGCGTCGCGGGCCTTGTCGAAGGCACGCGCGGCGGCGTGAATGTCGCCGATCCTGAGCAGCCGCTCGGTGCGCTTGCTGTCGCCCTCGGGAAGGAGCGCCAGGGACTGCTCGAAGTGCCCGAGCGCCAGCGCCGCCTCGCCCGCGCAGTCGAAGCTGTCGCCCGCCGCGAACTGGAGTTCGGCGCGCTCGGTCCCGGGGAGTTCCTTCGCGGCGTCGCTCTCGAGGTACTCGGCGTACGCCTCGCCGGCGCGGCGGAACATGCGGTTGATGCGCGCCCGCGCACCCGGCTCGATGGCGGAGATGCTGCCTGCAGACCCGGTCTCTGCGTCGCGCATGGCCCGCGCGTGGCGCGACGCGCCCTCGGCCAGCGTGGCCAGCGCAAGCGCGCCCGCAGCGCCGCGACGGTCGAGCATCGCCGAGCGCTCGGCGTAGGCGATCGACGTCTCGAAGTCGTCGATGCCGAGCGCGGTGCGCGCGAGTTCGTTGAGGGCGCGCTGCGTGTCGGCCACGATCGCGTCGTCCAGCCGCCGCTTCTCGGCAAGCGCGAGCAATTCGTCGAAGTCGCGCAGCGCGTCCTCGGTCGTGTCGAGGGCGGCGCTGGCACGGGCGCGCGCCAGGGTGAGCGCCGACTTGATCGGCGCAGGATGCTCGGTCAGCACCGCGCGGTCGAGGATCTCATGCGACTCCTCGGCCTGTCCGAGCGCGAGCTTGGCCAGCCCGAGCGCGAGATCGATCTCGCCCGCGAGCGGCTCCGACGGCGACACGAAGAGGCGAGCCTGGATGAGCGTGTGCTCGGCGTCGCCCAGCACGCCCTGCCTGCGGAACGCCTCGCCGAGCAGGTACCAGAGCTCGGCAAACTGCGCCGCCGAGACCGGGTCGCCGCGCGCTGCGGCTCCATCGGCCCGCGGCAGCTCGACAAGCAGTCGCTCGATCGCCGCCTCCTCATGCCCCGTTGCCAACCGAACTCGCGCGGCGAGCCCGGCGCTCCACGCCCGATCCTCGGCCGAGCGCTGACCCGACGCCCGGAAATCCTCGAACGCCTCGAAGAACGCGTCGACCTTGCGCGGGTCGGCCATCGCCTCGCCATAGGCCTGCTCGAGCTGCCGTCGACCGAGCCGCGATGCCAGGCGCCGCGCCCCTTCGGTGTCGCCCGATCCAGCCGCCGCCGTGACCGCGTCCGCCTCACGCCCAGCGCCAAGCAGCATGGCGCTGTACCGCGCCATCTGCGGCTCGCCGAGCTCGACACCGTTCTTCAGAAGCGCCTCGTAGCGCGCCGCGGCCTGCTCGAACGCCTCGCGCGGCGCCTGCGCCGCCGCCTGCAGCTCCGCCGCAGCGAGGTCGGCGCGGGCAATGTCCACCCGCAGTGCGTAACCCTCGGGCGCAGCGTCCAGATGCGGCGCAATGACCTCCTCGAGGATCTGCCTCGCCACGCCAAACTCGCGGGCGGCGAGCTGCTCGTTCGCCTGCGTCAGCGTCTCGTCCCACTGGTTCGGCGCACGGTTCGCCTTCACGAACCAGAAGGCACCCGCCATGGCGGCCATGGCCACCACCAGCAGCGGCACCTGCCACGCATCGCGCACAAGCGCGCGCAGTCCGGAGTTCCCGGCAGCGCGTGCGGCGTTCGAATCGGTCGTGGTGGTTTCGGCCATCGCCTGCCTCAGAATCCTTCCGAGTGTGCCTGCGCACGTGCGACGCCACTCCTTGGCGTCGGGTCCTTCGAGGATGCCCCACCCTGCACCGCCTCCGCGCGACAACGGCGGAGGGCGGCACCCCTGGCGGGAGCCGTCCTGCTCGGTTCATCGGCAGGCAGGAAGAGAATCCTCAAAAGGCAGAAACTGCTCAACGCTCGGTCGGTTCTGCCTGCATGCGGGCGGATGGCCCGTCAGGCGCCGGTGCCGCCGCCATCGCTCTCGCCACCCGACGCCGCGAGTGCATCGTCGGCATCGGCCTCCTCGGCATCGACGACCGCCGTGCCCGACAGCATGTCGGCCGGCCCATCGCCACGCGGATGAAGCAAGACGAGGAGCATCACGACCGGGTTCGCCACCACCACGAGCGATGCCAGGGCGCGGGCGATGCGACGCCCCACGCTCGGCCGGCCACCACGGGCCGCGATCAGCCGGAGTCCCGCCACGCGCTTTCCGAGGGAGCGCCCGAACACGACATCGCCCACGCTCGCGAAGAGCCACCCCGCCGCAAAGACGATCAGCGACGGCACCGCCGCAGCCAGGTTGGTCTGGAACGCCGGGATCTGCAGCAGCTCGAACGGCGACCCGCGCACCACAAGCCAGACCACCGCCAGTCCCGGCAGCAGGTCGACCAACATGGCGAACGCGCGACGCCCGATGCGCGCGCCCCTGGCCCGCCGCACGCGACGCGGCGCGCTCTCAGTCGCCGCGCCCGCAGCCGCGAGCCGACTTTCAAGATACGCGTCCGAACCGAAGATCACGGCTCCGAGGACGAGCGCGACCGACAGGACACCCACGATGGGGAGGTGAATCCAACCTCCCGACGCGAACCCTGGCGGCGCAAGCTCGACCACGGGCTCCGGCTCCGAGGCCGACAGCGGCAGCGCGCGCACCACGCCGCGGCCGCGCTCGGCGAGCTCAAGCAACGCGGCGCGCATCGTCGACTCGGGTGGATGGAACGGCCCGAGGCTCCACGGACGGGCGGGCTCGTCGAAGTCTGCCCAGGGCTT
>JBIIRG010000340.1:0-2895 GCA_044341665.1 Phycisphaerales bacterium
CGTGGCGCAGTTGCTGCTCGCGGAGACTGCGTTGGTTCCGGGGTTGTCTTTCCGCTCGCGCATCTTCGAGCAAGTGATGACCGGAACGATCCTTGCCTCGCAGCTGGTCCTACCGATCGCCATGCTGCTCCTGCTGCGCTCGTCGTCTGGCGTCCGGCGTCGGACGATGACCGAAGTCGTGCTGCTCGGGCGGATGTGCTTCCTCGTCGTCAGCGTGATCTCGGTGGTGTCCGGGAGCGGCGGTCACTGGGTCCCGTACACGTTGATGCTCCTGACCACCGCCAGCGACGTGCTCTTCGTGCGTGAGCTCGATCGGCTCGGCGAGGGCTCGGCAGTAGCCCGCGTGCCTCGGCCACGGATCTTGGCGCTGGCCGTGATCGCGGTCCTGACGATGGGCTTGTGGGCGACTGAGGACTTTCGCGGTGATCCGCCGTACATCGGGTTCATCGGGCTCATGGCGGTCGCCTGCTTCATGGCCACCGAGGTGGTGCTCTTCGCGCGCCGCGTACGCGCACAGGAGCAGGCGTGAATCGCTGCATTCCCTGCGGCTACGACCTTGCCGGCCGCGCGGTGGGGGAGCGTTGTCCCGAGTGCGGGGCGCCCGTTCCGCCCATGGACCTCGGTGGTGCCTGGAACGACGCGGTGGTGCGCAGGAGATTTGCCATCGGGGCGTGGCTCTTCATGGCGGTCGTGCCCGCGGTGCTTCCTGGCGTGCTGGTGTCGTGGCTCGCTGACTTTCACCCGCGCGTGACATTCTGGTTGGTCGCGGTTCCACCGATCGCATGCGCGTTCGTGGCCGCGGTGCTGATCGACCGTGGCCGTCCGCAGCCCGCGGTGCGGCGGCGTCGGCCAGGCGTGGTGATGGCGATCGGCGTGATCCCGCTCCTCGCGCTGGCCGCGGCGATCGCGACGATGCTCGACATCGGCCGCGCGCGGGACACGGCGGGGCTCGTCGCGTTCTCCCTCATGCTCGTCTTCGCCGCCGCGATGGCGGCGATGGCGGGTCGGATGCGGCGGGAGATCTCCCCGACGCCGTCGGCATCGGCGGCGATCGCGATCGTGATCGCGGTGCTCGCGCATGTCGCGCTCGGCTTCTTGTTCATCGGGGGCGGCGATGAAGTCGGGCTCATGCTTCTGAGCGCCGGCTGCATGCTGCTGGCCGCGCCATGCGCGTTGCTCTGCTCGGCTGCGGCCTTTCTCGGCACGCACTTCGTTTTGCGCCGCCGGTTTGGAGGCACGCGATGACCTCGGCACTTCGACAGATCCCGTGCGCATGCGGCTACGACCTTCGTGGTCGACATGTCGGCGACACTTGCCCTGAGTGCGGCTGGGTCATCGATGCGCCCGGTCCGCGCTGGTGTACGGCCGACACGCTGCATCGGCTCGCGCGCATGTCGCGGCTGGCGTGGATTCCGTGCGTGATGCTGCTCGCGGTGCCGGCGCTGTTCGTGCTTGGTTTTGCAACCTACGAGACGGGGAGCAACGACCGTATCTGGACGGCGACATTCGGCGCGTTCTGCGTGCTCATGCCACTTCAGATCATCACGCAGGCCGTTGCGGCGTGGCGCATCGCGATGTGCGACCTTGGTGCGCGTCGTGCGCGTGCGCTCCGCGTCGCGGCGATGGTGCGCCTCGCGTCGTTCGCGGTCGCTGCGCTGTGCGTCGTCGTCGAGGCGTTCGATGGGCGCGTGGTCTCGCCGCTGGCATACCTCGCGTACTTCGCGCTCCCGCTCGCGGCGATCGGCTCGGACTTCATCACGCTGCGCACGCTCGGCAGCCTGCGTCGCGAGTCGAACGCCCTTGTGAGCGGACGACACGCGATCCTGCCGCCGTTTGCCACGTGGGGGCTTCTCGCGGTCTATCCGATGATCCTCGTTCCGTTCCTCGGTTGGTTCTTCGCGCCGATCCTGTGGACGAGCGCCATGGCGATCGGCTTCGCGCAGGTGGGCGCTGTCGCCGAGTACTGCCGCAAGCGCCTCTGAATCGGTGCCTGGCACATGCCGTGCACTGTCGTGCACCCCACGGCTCCTGAGCGACACTGGCCGATGCGCCGCATGGGAAGCGTAAGCCGATTGTACATATGGACTTGCGTGGCATCTCTTGCCTGCCCGTGTTGGTGCGCGGCTGGTGCCAGTCAGTGCACGGTAGTGCACGGCATGTGCCAGGTACCGATCGGGGAGTGGTAGACGAGGTCGGCGATGGAGGACTGCTACCATCTCCGCCCTTCGCGACCGAACCTCCGAGACGAAACCGATGGCCATCCCCACCGACGCAGCAGCGCTCCAGAACCAGACCGTCCTTGCCCGCAACACGAACCAGGCCCTCGGCATCGGCCAGTTCGCCATCGACTTCATGTCGGGCAAGATCGGCAACCCGGACGCGTCGGTGCTCGACCGCACCACGATGTTCCACACCGACTCGGTGCTGTGCGGCATCAGCGCGATCGCGCTCAACACGAACGCGCCCGTGATCCTGCGCGCCGAGGCGGCGGATTACCCGTCCGCGAAGGGCGCCACCGTCTTCGGCTCGACGCAGAAGGTCGCCGCCGAGAAGGCGATCGTCGCCAACTCGAACGCCGTGCGCGAGTGGGACTCGAACGGCACGAACTTCGGCTTCAACCCGCAGCTCGGTCACACCGCCGGCGAGTTCGGCCACAACGACTTCTATCCCGTCGCCGTCGCCGCGGCGCAGCAGCAGGGCCGTGACGGCGCGTACGCGCTGCGCGGCATGGTCTGCATCGACGAGATCCGCGGCCGCCTCGCCGAGGTCTTCTCGCTCAAGACCTACAAGATCGACCATGTCGTGCACGGCGCGATCGCGAGCGCCGCGACCTACGGCGCGATGATGGGCGCCACCGCCGAGCAGATTGAGAGCGCGATCGGCATGACCGTCGCC
>JBIIRG010000110.1:0-9693 GCA_044341665.1 Phycisphaerales bacterium
AACGCCGGCCCCGGAAGCACGCGCTCGAGCACGGCCGGCACGGCGCGCGCGACCTTCTCGCCGCGCGGCTGCATGTGGTCGCCGCGGTCGTGCACGGGGGTCTCGTCGACCTTCGTCTCCTTGACGACGAGGACGCGCGGCAGGTCCTTCGGCTTGAGCTTCTCGTGTGCATCGCGCGCGCCGCGCGCCGCTGCAAAGGCGTCCCGCTCAGGCAGCGCCACCCGCGCGTCGCGGCGGGCCGACGCGAGCGTGCGCGCGAGCGGCGACAGCGAGGGATCCGCGAACTCGCGCATCCAGCGCGCCCGGTTCAGCGTGCGCTCGGCTGCGTCGCGCGCCTGTTCGGCGCGCTGGCGCGCCTCGTCGAGCTCCTTCGCACGCGCCCGCCACTCCTCGGTGCGCTTGACCTCGGCCGCGGTCGCGAGCGGCCGCTGCGCCACGCGCCCGACGGTCGCGATGTTGTCGAAGGTCGTCACGCTGCGGAACACGCCCGAGAGCGCGAAGTAGTCGGCATCCGACACGGGGTCGAACTTGTGGTCATGGCACCGCGCGCAGGCGATCGTCTGCCCGAGGAACGCCTTCGTGACCACGTCGATCTGCTCGTCGACCACGTCGACGCGCTCCTTCTCCTTGTCGGGCTCGGCGAGCATCTTGGGCCCGAGCGCCAGGAACCCGAGCGCCGCCAGCCGGCTGCGCGTCCGGTGATCGTCCTCGGCGGTGGGCTGCGCAGCCTCGGGAAGAAGGTCGCCCGCGATCTGCTCGATCAGGAACTGATCGAACGGAAGGTCGCGGTTGAAGGCGTCGATCACGTAGTCGCGGTAGTGGTAGGCGTTCGCGTAGGCGATGTTCTCATCGACGCCGTTCGAGTCGGCGTAGCGAGCCACATCGAGCCAGTGGCGGCCCCAGCGTTCGCCATACATCGGCGAGGCGAGCAGCTGCTCGAGCCTGCGCTCGTACGCGTCGGGCCTCGGGTCGCGCTCGAAGTCCTCGACCTCCGCCGCGGTCGGCGGCACGCCCACCAGGTCGAGGTACGCGCGCCGCAGGAGCGTGCGGCGGTCGGCGGCGGGCGCGGGCGTCATGCCCTCCTTCTCAAGCCGAGCCAGGATGAAGCGGTCGATGTCGTTGCGCGGCCAGTTGGCGTGCGCGCCGTCGCTCGCGCTGGCAGGCGCGCGCGGATCCGCGATGGGCTGGTACGCCCAGTGGCGCGCGAAGCGCGCCGTCTTCTCGGGCAGCGGACGCCAGCCGGCCGAGTCGGCCGCGGCCGTGTGTTCCTTGGAGGGCGCGGCGCTGGTCGTATCCGTGGCGGTCGGAGTGGACGGTGCAGTGGACGAGGCAGTGGACGACGCAGTGGATGTAGCGGACGTGCCCGCCTCCTCGGCCGGCGCGCCGCGCTCCGAGCTCGACACGGCCGACATCGCCAGCCCAGCCGCCACGATCGCAACCAGGGAAAGCGCGGCCACGCCGTCACGAAGGTCGCGGCGGTCGGCTCGACTCGACGATGCGGTCGGCGGCTGCATCTTGGCAGTATCTGCAAAGGCGGCCCCGAGGCAAGACGATCCACGGGTAAGGTGATGGAAATGTCGCAGGTTTCCGCGCTCGTCCGCGTCGCGCTCGCGGTGTTCGTCGCCGTCCATGTCGGGTGCGCCTCCGTGGCGCCGAAAGAGCCCGGCGCGGCCAGCGAGCCTCCGAACCTCGTGCTCATCTACTGCGACGACATGGGCTGGGGCGACGCGCCCGGTTTCGCGCTCGCGGGACACGAGCCGCCTGCGTACACGCGCGCGATGCCTCATCTCGCGCGGCTCGCCAGCGAGGGCGCTGTGTTTCGCCACTACTACAGCGCGCAGCCCGTGTGCAGCGCGTCGCGCGCGGCCATCCTCACCGGCTGCTATCCCAATCGGATCGGGATCCACGGAGCCCTGTTCCCCGACGCGAAGCACGGGATCGCCTCTGAGGAGCGGACGCTCGCCGAGCTGCTCTCTGATCGCGGTTACTCCACGGGCATCTTCGGCAAGTGGCACCTTGGCCATCTCGACGCCTTCAATCCGACGCGCCACGGCTTCGAGGAGTACTACGGGATCCCGTACTCGAACGACATGTGGCCGCCGCGCTTCAAGCGCGACTTCCCGCCGCTGTCGCTCATGGACGGGCTCACGGTCGCAGAACACGTCTCGACGCTCGACGATCAGGGGCTCCTCACCCGCAAAATCACGGAGCGCGCCGTGCGCTTCATCCGCGCGAGCGCCGCGGCGCGGCGGCCGTTCTTTGCCTACATCCCGCATCCGCAGCCGCATGCGCCGATCGCGGTCAGCCCGGAGTTCTCGCCGGCCACGCGCCGCGAGCTCTACGGCGCCGTCATGCGCGAGATCGACTGGTCAGTCGGCGAGGTGCTTCGCGCCCTCGATGAAGCAGGCGCCGCCGACAACACCATCCTGATCTTCACGAGCGACAACGGGCCTTGGCTTTCGTTCGGGTCCGATGCCGGAAGCAGCGGTGGCCTGCGCGAGGGAAAGGGCACCACGTTCGAGGGCGGCGTGCGCGAGCCCTGTTTCGTGCGCTGGCCAGGTCGCGTACCAGCGGGCGCCGTCAGCGATGTGCCGTGGATGTCGATCGACCTGCTGCCCACGATGGCTGCGATCACAGGGGCGCCCGCGCCCGCTGCCGATCGACCGATCGACGGGCGCGACGCGCGCGCCATCTGGACCTGCGAGGCGGGGGCGAAGCCAACCCACGAGGCCTTCTGGTTCTACTACCACACGAACCACCTCGAGGGCGTCCGCATGGGGCGGTGGAAGCTCAGCCTTCCCCGCACGTCGCGCACGCTCGACGGCAAGCCTGGAGGCGTCGACGGAGGCGAGACGGCGTATGTCGAGAAGGCCGTGCCGCTCGCGCTCTATGACCTCGAGGCGGATCCGCGTGAATCGACCGACGTGAGCGCGCAGCACCCCGAGGTGATGACGGCGATCATGGCGCACGTCGAGGCTGCGCGCGCGGACCTCGGCGATGCGCTCGTCAAGCGCGAAGGCACTGGTCGCCGCGCGCCTGGCCGGGTTCCGTGACGCGTGGATTTGTGAAGCGAAAATGAGACGGCGGGAGGCGCGAACGCCTCCCGCCGCCGTGCACCGCGCGCGGGGCCGATCACCCGCTGCGCAAGTGTGTCGTTTCCCCCGATCCAATCCCCGCATGGGGCTTGCCAACGACCTCTGGTGGGACCGTCGGCCTGTGATCGATCGGGTGCCGCTGCCGTCAGCGACGGAGGAGCGTGTGCGCCGTGCGCGTTCCGACGAGGAGGTGCAGGGGAGTGCCGTCGCTGGTTCCCACCACCGCGCTCTCGATGTCCGCGTGCTCGAGCAGGAACGCGCGCTCATGGGCCACGGCGCGCCGCTCGACCCAGCTCCCGGCGAACGTGTCATCGAGGATGCGGCGAGCCGTGTCATGCGCCAGTGCGGCCGTGTTGTCGCGCATCGGGATGCCCCTGCGCGCCGCACGGTGGGACAGGAGCTCCCACGTCGCGAGCGCCGACTCGCGCAGGTCGCCGTACACCGAGGCGAACCAGCCGGGCTGTGCGAACAGATCTCCCGCAAGAAGCTCGCCGTTCGCGAACACCAGCAGCCCGCTTGCGCGCTTGGCCGCTTCGTCGGCCGCATCCAGCGCCGCGGAGTCGATCGGCGCGTGCGGTTCGGGCGTGGAGTTCCGCCGCTCGTCTTCGCCGCGCGTCGTGTACTCGAGGTGGATGCGTGTTTCCGCCAGCCGCTGCCGCAGGCGATCGACGCGCAGAAGCGACTGCCGCAGCGCGCTGTTCTCACGCGTCGCCGCCTCGAAGTCGCCGGCCTCGAGTGCTCTACGAAGCCGCTCGCCGACCAGGCGCGACTGCTGCACGCACTCGGCAACGTCGTGCTCGAGCATGTCGATCTCGCGCATCAGCATCTCGCGCTCGACGCCCGTCAGCGGCATGTTCGCGCCGGCCGCGCTCGGCGCGGGAGCGGTGTCGACGCCTGGTTGTCCCCGGCTCGACTGGCTCCGGCGCGCGCGGACCTTGCCCAGCGACTCGAGCAGATCAGAGCTCCGGCTGTCGGCGTGGAGGGCCGTTGCCATCTCGTGGATGCTCCCCCACACCGCGCTCTGGCTGGCCACCGGAGGCCGCGACGCGCGGCGGCTCTCGTGCACATCGCGCATCTTGCTCGCGCGGAGGAAGCTGGGTTCGAAGCCGCCGTGGTCGAAGGCTCCGTGCTGGTAGCGGGCGCGCGCTCCGGCGCTCCAGCGTCCCTGCTCGACGCAGGTCACGGGAATCTCTGCGGTGCTGCCTGGCTTGATCACCATGTCGGCGTTGATGCCGCGGTTCTGCTTGCCGCCCTTGACCATCTGACCCGCGATGAGCAGGATGTAGAACTCCGAGTCGTTCTTGGCGCGGAGGAAGGGCACCGAGCCGCCCTGCGAGACCTCCTCGATCGCGAACCCGCTGATCGCTTCCTTCCCGAGCAGGCGCACCGTCTCGGGCAGGGCAGAGGCGCGGGCGCCACGATCGGTGGCTGCCGGAGCCCCGTTCGGACGAGATGGGTCGGAGTCCGAGCCCGGGCTCGGCTGGATGAACACGAAGTCGAGCCCCGGTGCCACCGTGACGGTGTCGAGGCCGCTCGCATTCATTGCGGGATTGAGAAGATCGAGGTCGATCGCCGCCGCCGTTGGCGGGGTGCCGCGGTGCGCGGCATCATTCATGACTTGGGGCATGGAGAGTCCTTTCCCGCCAAAGGGCGGATGCCATCCGAGTTTCGCTACTGAGACCTATCAGGGTCCGCCGTGGACCGAGCAGGAGACCAAAGAGGGGGGCCGGAGGGACGCTCGCGGCTGGGGAACCACCGTGAGGGGTTCCGCCAAGAAACGCACTGTCTGGGCTGATTCCGCGAAGGAAGTTCCAAAAGTCGCAAACTTTCCCGCCAGACCAGCTTTGTTCGTTGAACTGTCCCTCTCGGCCCCGGGAAAGACCAGCGATCTCCAGGGATCGACCGTTGCGACGGAAGCCGAGAACGTCGTTGCAACTCATCGCCAGCCGCGTCGTTGCGTGGCCGACCGACAGTCCCCCATGGATGTCGGCCCCGCCACGCCTCGGCAGGGCGTTCCCGATTCTATTCTTGTCTGCAATGAAGTCAAGACCATTTCATGGCAGACATGAAAAGATGTTCTAGACTGTCGGACTCCGAGGTCGATAGCGCGGTGCGCCTCTCGTCGGCCTCCTGAACGCTTCCAGTCCGCCCTTCTCGCGATCGCTGCACGCCTCTCGACTCGAACGCGCTCCTCGCCGCATCCTCAAGGTCAGCTCTGTGGGCTCCTCATGGGATTCCCCGAACCATCCGCCTCATTCGCCCTGATCGTCTTCGTGCTGCTGCCGGACGGACGGGTCGCGACCATCGGTGGTGGGCAACTCCGCGCCGGGCGCCTTCGCGGCCTGTCGCAGCGGGAGTTCGCCGACATGTTGCGGCGCGACCGCACGTGGGAGCTCGCCCCCGACACGATGACGTCGCGACTGCATCCGCTCATGCCTCGGTTGACCCGGGATGGCGTCGTGCAGCCGCTGTGGGCGACGGGGCGGCTGACGCAGGAACACGCCGCGCACCTTGACCGGGCGCTGCCCTCGCGGCACGACTTTGGCGCGCTGGAGCGCCTTTCCGACGAGCTGCGCGACCCGAGCCTGGTCGAGGAGGCAATCGCGGATCTTCGCCGCGCGCTGGCGGCGGACCTCGTGACCAACCAGGTGACGGGTGAATCGGTCCGCCTGCGGGCGCTCGCCGCGCAGGAATCGAGGGCGCGCAGCGACGGTGGCGAACTGCCGCTCCTCATGTCGCTCCTCCCGCGCACGTTCACCATCGACCAGCTCCGCGAGGCGGTGATCCGTGCGGTCGGGCTTGCGAGCGACGAGGCGGAGACATCGAGCAACTTCCGGCGCCGCGTGGCGGAACTCGTCGAGGCGGGCGTGCTGCGCGAGATCGGCGAGGTCGCGCTCGTCGAGAAGCGCGGGCGTCCGCCGATGCTCTACACCTTCGACCGCGAGCGATGGTCGGAATGGGTGTTCCGCCGGCTGCGCGAGCCATCCTTGCGCGAAGCACATCGCCTGAGGCGTGAGCTTCGGGACCGCGATCTTGACGAGATGATGCCGCGCGTGCTCTTCAGTCGGCGCTCGGTCGAGGGGTTGAGTTCGCCCCCGGCACCCGTGGCGCGGCAGATGCGCCCGCCGCAGCCGAGCGAGCCCGCAGCGGAGACCGTCGCGCCCGCGACGAAGGCGGCGGAGGGGCCTGATCGCGAGCGCCTGGAGCGCCTCGAGAAGATGGTCGCCGCGCTCATGCAGCAGCTCGGGCGTTCGGGCGGCGAACAAGCCCCGCCGGGTGCCGAGAATCCCTGAGTCAGCGCGGAATCACGTGCGAATCGCGCTGCTGAGGCGCGGGTTTCGCCCAGGTCGGCTGTACCTTCGTCCCATGCTTTCCTCCGCAGCCGTGCTGTCTTCGCTCGCGCTTTCGGCCGTGCTTGCAGCGCCGCCCATGGTGTCCCCGACGCAGTCGCCGTCAGGCCTCGCGGCCTCGCCCGCCGATGCGCGTCCGAGCGTGCGTGGAGAACGCGTGACATCGCTTCCCGCAGCGTGGACCGCGCCGGCCGTCGGTGGCTTTCGCTTCGCAGACGGTCTTCATGCCGCGATCGCCGCGCGCGATCTCCAGTCGGCGGTCGTCGACGTGCCTGTTGCCGACATCGGAGCCGTGCGCCTCCGCGTGACTCGGTTCGTCGTCGTCGGCCCCGACGCGGTGGTCGAGACTGGCGCTGCCAAGCGCGTGCCGGCCTCTTCGCTCGCTGCGACGCTGCAGCGGGTCGCGCACTTCGAGGGATCGGTCGACGGCGTCGAGGGCAGCTCCTGCTACCTCGCGTTCGGCGCGACGGGCGCGGCGGGTTGGATCGATCTCGGCGGCGGGCGGGGCACCTTCACGCTGCGCCGCGTGGCGAGCGACGCGCCCGGCCTGTGCGCCGGCACGGTGGAGTTCGTACGTTCGTCGGGAACGAGCGCGCCCGATGTGCCCGCGTGCGGCGGCGCGCACGAGGGCGACGGTCATGATCATGGCGACGGCGGCATCGCTGGCTTCGGCGCCGTTCCGCCGGGCGTCGTGAAGGTCGTCGACATGGCCATCGACTCCGACTACGACTACTACCGCATCTTCGGGAACGCGCCGGCCGCGACCGAGTACCTCGCGACCCTCACGGGCGCCATCGCCGCCATCTACCGCCGCGACTGCAACGCCACCATCCGCATCTCCTACGTCAGGCTGCAGACCGACGCAGCCGACCTCTTCAACGAGAGCGATCCGCTCGTGCCGTTCCGCCAGTACTGGAACGCGAACGGCAGCGGAATCGACCGCGACCTCTTCACCCTCATCACGGGCCGCCGCAACCTGCCCTATGGCGGCGTGGCCTATCTCAACGCGGTCTGCCAGAACTTCGGATACTCGGTGAACGGCTACATCAACGGCGTGTTCACCGATCCCGTCGTCACGCATCCCGGCAACTGGGACATCAACGTCGTGGCGCACGAGTGGGGCCACAACCTCGGTACGCGCCACACGCACGACTACGGCATCGACGCCTGCGCCACGGGCACCATCCAGCGCGGCACCATCATGAGCTACTGCCACACCGTGCAGGGCGCGAGCTCGAACATCGACCTGCGCTTCCATCGCGGCACGGCGGAGGCGATCGAGTCGCTGATCGCGACCGTTCCGTGCCTTGGCAGCGACTGCAATGCGAACGGCCTCGACGACGCCGCCGAGATCGACGCGAGCCCCGCGCTCGATGGGAACGGCGACGGCATCGTCGATGCATGCCAGGACTGCAACGCGAACGGCGTGCCCGACCCGGTGGAGATCGCGGCCGGCGCGGCCAGCGATGTCGACGGCGATGGCCGGCCCGATGCGTGCGAGCGCGACTGCGACGGCAACGGGACGATCGATTCGATCGAGATCACGCTCAACGCCGACCTCGACAAGGATGGCGACATGCAGCTCGACGCCTGCCAGGAGGACTGCAACGGCAACGGCACCGCCGATGCGGTGGAGATCCTGGCCGACATGCCGCTCGACCGCTCGCGCGACGGCCGCATCGATGCCTGCGAGGACTGCGACGGCGACGGCACCGATGACTTCACCGAGCTGCGCGGCTCGCGCTCGCGCTGGGTGGCGAGTTCGTCCGACGCGCTCCTGCGCGAGCTCGACCCTCGCTCGGGCGTGGTGCGGCGCACCGTGGCGTGCGGGTCGGCGCCGATCAATGATCTCGCGATCGGCGCCGACGGCCGGCTGTACGCCGCCACGGGCAACCGCGTGTACGCGCTCGACCGCGTGCTGGACTCGGCTGCCGCGCCGTGGTCGGTGGCGCTCGCCGCCGAGGCGCGTTCGCTGGCGTTGGCGCCGAATGGTCAGCTCGCGGTGCTGCTCGCCGATGGAAGCGTCCAGCTGCTCGCATCCGACGGAGCGATCGCGTCGACCCTTGCTGCGGGTGGACCGCCCGCGGGCACGCCGTTCGACCTCGTGTTCCGCACCGCGCCGGGCGGATCGACCGAGCTTCTGGTGTCGTTCTCGGCGGGCGTCATCCGCCGCGTCTCGTGGCAGGGCGGCGCGGGCAGCGTGTTCGCCGACCGGAGCGCGTTTGCGCCCGATTTCCGCGGGATGTTCGCTCTTGCCGATGGGTCTGTCCTCGTCGCAAGCGGCGCGCTGAGCGCGATCGTGCGCTTCGATGCCGCGGGTAGCTACCTCGGCGAGTGGGATGTCGAGAACGCGGCGCTCCTGAACGCGCCGCACTCGCTGTGCGACGCGGGCGACGGCCGCGCTGTGCTCGCCAGCGGCGGCGCCAGCTCCTCGACGATCAACGGCTACAACCTCGCGACGGGCTACACCGAGCGCACCTACCGCGTCTATCCGAGCGACGCGCCCGGGGCAACCGCGATCGTGGTCGCGCCCCCGAGCTCGACCGATGCCGATGGCGACCTTGTGCCCGACGAGTGCCAAGCGCCGTCGCCGGATCTGAACGGCGATGGCGCGGTCAATGCCGCGGACCTCGCGATCCTCCTGAACGCGTGGGGCGCGTGCAGCGGCTGCGCGGAGGACCTCGATGGCAATGGCACGGTCGGAGCTGCGGACCTCGCGGTGCTGCTCAACGCGTGGGGCTGAGCGGAGCATGCCTGGCGACCGGCGGTCGTGCGTGAACAACGTGGTCCGTCGATGTCGTCCCGGATGTGACGATGGAAGTGATCGACGTGGATTCTCGCGAGCCACCGTTCTCCGTCATTCCCCCACGCCGGCAAGCCGACTCCCAGAGCAACCCGTTCCGCAGTCTCCCCTTCGGGGGCGACTGACGGGCACCCGAGGTGGTTGGTAGGCTTGAGCAAGCCACTCCAGTCGAGCTGGTCGAAAGGCCCGAACAGATCGATGCCGGCCGATGGAAGTGATCGACGTGGGTCGTCGATGTCTTCCTCGACTCCACAACGGGGGTGATCGACGTCGACTTTCGATGTCATCCTCGATGTCACCATGGAGTGATCGACCCGAGCCTTCCACGTCCCTCGGGTGCCCGTCAGTCGCCCGGCGGCGCAGCCGACGGAGACTGCGGAACGTTGGACGTGAGCCTTCGATGGGAGTGATCGACGTGGATCCTCAATGTCCTCCTCGATCCCAC
>JBIIRG010000341.1:0-2881 GCA_044341665.1 Phycisphaerales bacterium
AACGAGCACGTAGCCCGCAGGCTGCAGGCACTGCACGAGCGTTCCGTCCCCCGAGGAGCCGAAGCCGTCGCCGTCGGTGTCGCGGTACCACACGGTGTTCGGGTTGATCGCCGCGTTCGTGTCGTTGCAGTCGTTGGCGTTGGCCACCGAGCCCGAGATCGGGGTGCAGGAGGGCGTTGCGCCACCCGCGCCGAATCCGTCGGAGTCGCCGTCCGCGTAGTAGTTCGTCGAGTCGGTCGCCTCTGCGTCGCTGTTCGCCTCGCCGTCGCAGTCGTTGTCGGTGCCGTCGTTGGCGCAGATCTCGAGCGCGCCTGGGTAGACCGCCGCACTCGCATCGTTGCAGTCGCCGTTGTTCGCGACATAGCCCGCCGGCGGTCCGCCGCTGCAGCCCGTGGTGGTCACCAGGGGATTTCCGAACGTGTCGGCGTCGGCGTCGCGGTAATAGGTCACGCCGCCCGCGGCGCCGTCATCGATCAGGTTGTTGCAGTTGTTGTCGACGCCGTCGCAGACCTCGGTCGCGTTCGGGTTGACGGCGGGGTTCGCGTCGTTGCAGTCGCCGTTGTTCGCCACGTAGCCCGCGATCGCCGAGCAGCTGAAGAGCGGAGTGCCCGTGGACACGCCGAAGCCGTCGCCGTCCACGTCGCGGTAGAGCGCGGGGCAGTTGGCGCCGAGCGTGAACTGCGCGGTCGCGAAGAGCGCACCCGAGCCGGCGACTCCCGAGTTGTAGCCGATGGTTGCGCCGAAGGTTCGCAGCGTGTGCCCCGGGCTCATCACGAACTGTCCGATGCGGACATCGGTCGCCGTGTTGACGCCGACGCTCACACGGCCCTGGATGTTCGGGGGATTCGAGTTGAACCAGCCCACGCCGCCGTTGGTCGGGATGTCCGGGCGATTCCAGCTGCGCGCATCGGCGTTTCCACCCTGCGACCAGCCCGGGTCGGCCGAAGTCGAGTTCGTGGGACCGGCGATGCTTCCCACCGTCACATACGAGTCGTAGGGGCGGTTCGCCGTGGCCGAGCCCGTCAGGCCCGGATTCCACGTGCCGAACTCCTGCGACAGGACGCCCGAGTTGTAGGACGCATTGTCCTTGTGCCAGAAGTCCGTAAACGCCGAGCCTCCGACCGGGCCCACGTTGTAGACGTTGAGCAGCGTGTCGGTCGGCCCGTCGAAGCGCGCGTAGACGGTGTAGACCACGAGGTCCTGCCCGCTGAACGACGTGTTCGAGGCGGTGACCACGAACTGAACGAAGGTGCCTTGCGCCGCCTCGGCTGCGATGGTGGTTGCGGTGGCGCAGGCGGCAAGGCGAAGGAGGTTCATCGGGCTGAGCATGGTCATGGGCTCTCTACGGGCGGTCGTTTATTCGTGAGCGAGGGCGAGACGGTCATTCGGACGTGGCGGTCAACCCGCCGCGATCAAGGCGTCGTGCCCCAGTTGCCGAGAAGGATCGAGAAATCGAGCGCGTTCACGGCGCCGTCGAAGTTGAAGTCGCCGCCGTTCGCGCCGGTGCTGCCCCAGAGATTGAGGAACAGCGGGACGTCGGAGGCGTTGACGATGCCGTCGAGGTTCAGGTCGCCGCGCGCGAGCTCGCAGGCATCGCCGACGGTGTTCGAGTTCACATCGGCCTGGTTGGGATTGGCGATGTCGGGGCAGTTGTCGCCGCCGACGCCGACATAGCCTGCGGGCTGCTGGCAACTCGTGAGAGTTCCGTCAGCCGCAAATCCGATGCCATCGCCGTCGATATCGCGATACCAGGTGGCAGGAGTGCCCGATGAGCCGAGCTCGAAGGAGGCGGTTCCAAACTGCACCGGCGCTCCAGGAACTCCGTTGTTGTAGCCCAAGGTGAGACTGAACGACTTGGCGCAGTGTCCTTGGCTGAGGACGAACTGGCCAACCATCACGTCGGTCGACGAGTTTCCGTTGAGCCCAACGCGACCGGCCAGATTGGGTGGATTGGAGTTGAACCAGCCGAGTGTGCCGTTGTTCGGAAGGTCAGCACGATTCCAACTGCGTGCGTCGGCATTGCCACCGGTCGTCCACGAGGGGTCTGCGTTGGTGGTGTTCGTGCCGCTCGCAACGCCTCCCACCGTCAGGTAGGAATCGAACGGCCGATTGAGGGTGATGGAGCCTGTCTGCGACGGATTCCACGTGCCGAACTCGCGCTGGAGGACGCCCGTGTTGTACGAGGCGTTGTCCTTGTGCCAGAAGTCGTTGAGCGTCGGCCCGTTCAACCCGACGAGATTGAAGCAGTTGAGGACCGTGTCGGTCCCGCCGTTGAATTGCGCGTAGACCTTGTAAATCACGAGCGACTGGCCTGCCGTGGTTGCAGTCGTCGACGTCACGACGTATCCGACAAACGTCGCCCCTGCCGACGAACCCAGGCAACCGGCGGCGATCATTCCTGCGAGCGAGTGCTTCATGGTCTTCATGCGTTCATCCATTTCCTGATGGTGTTTGCGGCAGATCGGATTTGTTGGCGGGCTGATCGGTGGACGGGCTTGGCACAGCCGCTGGCGGGGTGGTGGCGGAGTTGCTTGCCGGGCTCGCGCCAAGCACGAACGTCCCCGTCGCGTACTCCTGCGGCTTGCCCTCGGTCCCGTCGCTGAAGGCGACCGTGAGCGTGAACTCGCGCGGCGCGTGTCCGCGCGAGAGGACGAACTGCGCGAGTCGCTCGTCCGTCGCGGGGTTCTCGAGCGTCGGCTTGCCGTTGATCTCGTCTTGCGGCGAGGTGCCGACGCGGCCAGGCGTGTTTGCAGGCGCGGCGACCGCGTACCAGCCGGTGATGCCGTTGGCGGGAAGGTCGGCGCGCGACCAGCCGCGGGTGTCGGGCGTGCCGTCGGGCGACGTGGCGGGGGCCTTCGACCACGATGGGTCCGCGATCGTT
>JBIIRG010000111.1:0-9641 GCA_044341665.1 Phycisphaerales bacterium
CTCGCTCCTCGGGCTGCAGTTCGGACCAACCGTTCTCATGCGCGACGAAGCCGGAGTCGAAGGCGTAGATCTTCGGCTGCTTGACCAGCTCCGAGTCGCCGTTGCCATGGAACGGGCGGATGAGATGGACGACATGCGTGATGCGCATCGCCTCGATCCACGACATGACCGTCGGCCGCGTGACGCCGCACTGCTTGGCCAGGTGGACAACCGTGGCCATTCCTCCGTTCTGACGGAGGAGCAGCCGGAGCAGCAGCAGGAACTCCGAGCGCCGCTCGACCCTGAAGAGCTCGGAGACATCGCGGGCGAAGCACGAGTCCATCCACTCGGCGTAGAAGCCGGGGTCGGGCTTCGGCGCAAGCAGCATCTGCGGCATGCCGCCGTGCAGCAGCCGCTTCTCGACCGTTGCGCTGAAGGCCTCGGGGTCGTCCATCTCGCGCTGCACGCTCGGCAGGTCGCAGTTCAGGAAGTGGGCGCCCGCGATCGAGCGCGCGATCGTCGTCTTTCCCGAGCGTCGGACACCCGAAAGCCACACGATGGGCGCAGCCCGCAAGGTCTCGGCCAGACGGGCGCCCCAGAATGGTCGTTGGATCTTGGCCCAGGCAGGGATGCAACCAAACCTCACATTTGGTCACACCAAATGTCAAGTCTGGTTGCACTGCTCGGGTGCGCCGAACTCACGCCTTGCGGGCCGCAAGCCGCTCGGCCGCCGGCAAGCGGACCTTCTTGGCCAGGCCGACGCGCTCGAGCGTGCGGATGATCACCCAGCTCGAGTCGAACTGCCACCACTTGAGGCCGTGCCGTGCGCTCGCGGGGAACGCGTGGTGGTTGTTGTGCCAGCCCTCGCCGAAGGCAAGAATGCCCATGACGGCGTTGTTGCGGCTCTCGTCGCCGGAGTGGTAGTCCTTCGCGCCCCACAGGTGGCACACGCTGTTCACGCTCCAGGTGACGTGGTGCAGCACGCACATGCGCACGACGCCGCCCCAGAGGAACCCGAGCAGCGCGCCCATCCAGCTCATGGTCACGAGTCCGCCGATGACCGCGGGAATCGCGAATCCGACGAGCACGAGGTACGGGAACATGGCGCTGATGCGCATCGTGGTGCGGTCGGCCACCAGATCGGGCACGTAGCGCTTGAGGTCCGGCGTCAGGTCGGCGAAGAGCCATCCCATGTGCGCGTGGAGGAACGCGCGCACCGCGCCAACGACGCCCGGCTGACGCCCGGCATGCGGCGAGTGCGGGTCGTGCTCGTGGTCGGAGTGCTGGTGGTGCTTGCGGTGGGTGGCGGCCCACCAGACCACGGGGCCCTGCCCCGCCATGCTGCCGCAGATCGCAAAGAACGCCGCGATCGGACCACGCGTGTGGAACGACTTGTGCGTGTACAGCCGGTGGTAGCCGACGGTGATGCCGAGGCCCGTGATCACGTACATGCCGAAGAAGAGCGCGAGGTCGACCCAGTGGAACCACCCGCCCCAGGCGAGCACCATCGTGGCGACGAGCGCGATCGGCGGCACGACGACGGCGGCCATCGTCACGCCACGCACGAAACCGGAAGCGGCGTGCTCGGCCTCGGGAGCGATGCCGTGTCCGTCGTGGGCATGGTGGGCGTCGGCGGCACCGGCCCCCTTCGGTCCATGCAGCGCAGGTTCGTATCGCCGCGCGGGAGCAGCGGCATCCGTCGCGTTGGATCCACTCGTATCCGCGCAGACGTCAAGCGACTGCAGGATGGGCGCGTGGAGGATGCTGGCTTCAAGCGCGAGCTCAGGCTCGCCGACGTTGGACTGATGCACGCAGGCTCCTTCGATCATGCGGGACAGACACGCACATGCGGGCCCGCGCCGAGAGCGAGGAGTCTAACGGTGCTCGGCGCGGAAGTCTTCGCGAAACGGGAAAAAGAAACCAGAGGCTCATGAGCCTCCGGGATCTGCGCGGATCTCGCCGCATTTGGTTCAGAACGCGTACTTGAGGCCCGCGTAGATCTTGATGTCGTTCGACGTGCCGCCATCGGCCTCCACGAACGAGTCGTATTCGTCGCGTGCGCCCGCGGTGAGCATGAGATCGCGCTTCTCGGAAAGCGCGACCTCGTAGTCGACGCGCAGGATGAAGCGATACTCGCCGAACTCATCGACATCGGGATAGATCTCGAAGCCCTGCTTGAACTGCGAGCGTTCGTCGATCTTCCACACGAGGTCGTCGCCGAACAGGAGCTCGGGCGTCCAGTCGCTCGACGGGAACTCGTAGCTCGCACCAGCACCGGCGCGGAGCTTGAGGTTGAGCACATCGCCTTCGACGAGTCGGTACGCAGGTCCTGCGTACGCACCTGCGCGCTGCTCCCACGCCTGGAAGTTGTCGTTCTGATAGGTGCCGAGCACGAAGCCTTCCCAGCGCGAGTCCTTGAACAGGAACTCCTCGAGGGCCTTCACCAGGAGGTTGTTGTCGGTCTCGACGCCGTCAGAGGTCTTGTAGTAGTACTCGGCGCTCACGGTCGTGCGGTCGGCCTCGCTCTCGCGCTTGGCCTCGGCCGCGGTGCGCACGTCCCAGTTCGACGTCTCGTCGTTCTTCGAACCCGAGAAACCGAGGCTGAGCGCGAACTTCCAGCTGCCGTCGGGCTTGGCGGGCGGCGGCGGCACCGGCGCGGGAAGCACGGCGGTCGGCCGGCTGTCCTCGGTCGCGGGCGAGGCGTCTGCGCCCTTGGCCGGCTCGATCGCGGGCGCTGTGCGCGCGACCGACGCGATGCGGTCGCGTGCGATCTCGATGCGACCGAGTGCCGCATGGTCGAGCGTCACGCTCACGTCGCTCTCGGCAACGATCGTGCCCTGAAGCACGTCGCCGCCCACGAGCGTGATCGAGTCGGCGGCAAGCGCCTGGGTTGCGAGCAGGACCCCGGAAAGGGCCGATAGGATGGTTCGGTGCGTCATCGGTTCTCCAGTGTCGTCGGACCCTACTGCAAGGAGGGCTTCGTCACAACCGCCGCGCACAGCAAGGAGCCCGCGCATGTCCCGCCGTCACGCCTCGGATGATGATTCGGAGAGTCGTGATGTGGATCGCGACGTGGATCGCAACGTGGATGGCGACGTGCGTGGCGACGGGGGCTCCGACGACGAGTCCGCGCACCTTCCTCCCGTGATCTCTGCGGAAACCAATGCAACGCCGTGGTGGGTGATCGCGGGTGCGACGACGGCCGTGCTGTGCGTCGCGTGGATCGCTGGCGCATCGGCGCTCGCGCCCATCGAGACGACAGGCGATGCCCCGGGTGCAGGCGCAGCCGCCGTGCAGCTCGGGATCGGCGCGCGCTTCGCAGGCGTGGCCCGCACGCTCGTGTTCCTGCCGCTCGCCTCTCTCGCGCTTGTCTTCGGCGTGCTCGCGCTGGCGTTCGTGCGCCAGCGGCCGATCGGCGATGTCGTCGGCCTGTTCGCCAAGTGCAGCGCCATCGTCGGCATCGCCATGCTCGTCCGGCTCGCACCGGTCGACACGCGCTTCGTCAAGGCGACGCTCGATCACGCCGGTCCCGCCGTGATCGCCCTGCTGCTCCTGGTGCCCTTCTTTCGCCTGCATCCACGTGACGCGGCGCTCGCCACGGGCTTCGCACTCCTCGGCCTCGTGCTGCTCACGCTTTCGGCGTTCGTCATCGTGTGGGCGACGTCGATGTGACGCGCGCGGGCACGCCGACGGCGGTCGCGCCTGCGGGCACGTCGCGCACGACGACGGCGCCCGCGCCCACCATCGCGCCCGCGCCGACGCTGCGCGCAGGAATCACCACGGCGCCCGCGCTCACCTGCGCACCACGCCCGACGCGCACCGAACCGCACAGAACGGCCGCCGGCGCCACGTGCGCGAACGCCTCGACGATGCAGTCGTGCTCCACCACCGCGCGCGTGTTGACGATCGCGCCCTCGTCGACGACCGCACGTGCATGCACCACGGCGCCCGTACCGATGTACGCCCCATGCCCCACGCGCGCCGACGACGAGACGCTCGCCGCCGGATCGGCGATCGTCGCAAAGTGCACGGCGCCAAAGCGCTCGAGCCACCGCGCCCGCACCTCGGCGGCGCCCACCGCTGCGTGCAGCAGCACGCCACGCGCGATGGCACGCTCGATGTCCGCTGCACCCGATGCGTCGGGATCGCCCACATGAGTGTCCACGCCCGCACCTGATGCCGACGCGAAACCGACCACGCGCCACCCCGCCCGAGCCGCGCTCTCCGCGACCACCGCAGCGTGGCCGCCGGCGCCAAGGATGAGAAGCTCGCGGGTCTGTCCATCCACTTCGTTCATGACTCACGCTCCGATCCTGCTGTTGGACCCGCTGGCGCACCCGGCGATGCTCCCTTGCCCGCCTCTGTCCGCGCCTCGTCGCCTGGCTCCAGCAGCACCGTCGGCAGGTCGACGGGCTCCTGCGCCCTGCGCTCGGCGACCGCGCGGTCCCATGGCCGCATGTAGCGCGCGATGCGCACGCGGTGATAGACCGCTCCGCACCCGTAGCACACCAGCTGTCGTCGCGCGAGCACGAGCGTGAGCGCGTCGACCACCAGCAGCACGGCCAGCGCCGCATTCACCCACGGATTGGTCGCATAGCCGAGCAGCGCCACCGCCACGCCGGAAAATGCCAGCACGAGGATGAACGGCGTGACCTGGGGGAGGTTCTTGCGAACGTAGAGCTCCGTGCAGCCGCACACCACGCAGCGGCGCAGCGCGGCCGAGTCGTCGAGGGCCTCGTCCCAGCGCGGAAAGAGATCCTGCGGCGCGCCGCCCGGCCGGCCGGCCGGCAACTGCACCCGCGCGGGACGCGACCGCTCGTCGACCTCCACGCGGGAAAGTCGCCGTCCGTTCGAGTCGCGGAGCTCGATGCGCATCGGCTTCGGATGATACGTTGCGCGCGTGAGCCGCACGATGATCGAGCCACCCGAGGACACCATCCCGCCTGAGACTCCGACCGAGGCGATGCGCGCCTTCCTGTCGGGTCGCTTCGTCGTCTTCGACGGCCCCGACGGCTCGGGCAAGAGCACGCAGTTCCGGCGCTTCGCCGACTGGGCTGTGGCGCAGGGCGTGACCGTGACCGAGGTGCGCGAGCCGGGCGGCACCGAGATCGGCGAGCAGATCCGCGCCGTGCTGCTCGATCCGCGCAACAAGGCCATGACCGTGCGCGCCGAGATGCTGCTGTACATGGCGAGCCGCGCCCAGCTGCTCGAGCAGCGCATCCGCCCGTCGCTCGAGCGCGGCGAGCTCGTGCTCGCCGACCGCTTCGTGAGCTCGACGCTCGCCTACCAGGGCACCGCGGGCGGCATCACCAGCGACGACATCATGCAGGTCGCGCGCATCGCCGTCGGCGACCTCTGGCCCGACGAGATCGTGATCTTCGACGTCGACGTCGAGACCGCATGGCGGCGCATGGCCGCGGGCCGTGCGAACTCCGCTCCCGACCGCATGGAGCTCAAGAGCGACCAGTTCCACGAGCGCGTGCGCCAGGGCTACCTGCAGCAGTGCCGCGAGGACCCCGCCCGCTACCTCGCGATCGATGCCCGGCAGAACCCCGAGACCGTCTTCGCCCGCCTCGTCGAGGCGTTCGTCTCGCGCATGAAGGCCGGCATCGGCCCCCGCCGCCGAAGCTGATGCCAGGCACTGATCGTCACTGGGCGCGGACGAGGTCGCAGACCTGGTCGATCGCGAGCTCGAGGTCGTCGTTGACCACGAAGGCGTCGTAGACGCCGCTCGTGCGCGCGAAGTCGATCTCGGTCTTGGCCTCGGCGAAGCGGCGCTGGATCGCAGCGTCGTCCTCGCGGCCGCGGGCAAGGAGGCGCTTGAGCAGCGTCTCCTCGTCGGGCGGGAGGACGAACACCGTGAACGCTGCGGGCATGCGCGCCTTGACGCTGCGCGCACCCTGCACGTCGATGTCGAGCACGATCAGCTTGCCCTCGGAGAGCGCGTGCTCGACCTGGTCCTGCAGCGTGCCGTACCACGACCGCCCGAACACCTGCGCGAACTCGAGAAAGCGCCCGTCGTCGATCCACTGCTGGAACGTGGCCTGGTCGACGAAGTGGTAGTCGACGCCATCGCGCTCGCGCTCGGTACGCGCGCGCGTGGTGGCGCTCACGCTGAACTCGCCTCCCAGACGGCGGATCACCTCGTGCACGATCGTGGTCTTGCCGACGCCCGAGGGGCCCGACACGACCAGAAGGAGGCCCTTGCGGAGCGGTTCGTGGCGCGCTGCGTTCGTCATGCTTCAGCTCGCGAGCGGCACCACGTCGTCGGCGTCGATCTCGATCGACACGCGCTCGCCGACGGCGGGAGGATTCTTCGGATTGAGCTCGGCGACGCGGACCATCCGGTCGCAACCGTCGAGGGCGACCTCGTGCTGCGCGATGTCGCCGAGATAGATCGACGCGCGCACCACGCCGCCGAGGCCGTTCGCCGAAGGAGCAGTTCCGCGCACCAGACGCAGCGCCTCGGGCCGGAGCGACAGCGACAGCTCCGTCTCGCGCGGGAAAGGCGTCACCGTCGAGCGGAGGTTTCCCGCCGCGGTCTTGTAGAGCGCCTCTGCCGCATCGCTCCGCACGAGGATCGCGGGAAGGAAGTTCGTGTCGCCGAGGAAGTCGGCCACGAACCGCGAGTTCGGCCTGCGGTACATCGCGCGCGGCGCGCCGGTCTGGATGACCTTGCCCGACTTGAGCACCGCCATGCCGTCGGCAAGCGAGAGCGCTTCCTCCTGGTCGTGCGTGACGTACACGGTCGTGATCCTGAGCGTGTCGACGATGCGGCGGATCTCGAGCCGCATCTCGAGGCGAAGCTTGGCGTCGAGGTTCGAGAGCGGCTCGTCGAGGAGCAGCACGCTCGGCTCGAACACGACCGCCCGCGCGAGCGCCACGCGCTGCTGCTGGCCGCCCGAGAGCTCCGCCGGCTTGCGGCGCCCGTACTCGGCCATGTGCACGAGCTCGAGCGCCTCCGCGACCTTGCGCTCGATCGTGGCCTTGGGCAGCTTGCGCACCTCGAGTCCGAACGCGACGTTCTCCGCGACGGTCATGTGGGGCCAGAGCGCGTAGTTCTGGAACACCATGCCGGTGTTCCGCTCGTTCGCGGGAACGCGCGCCACATCGCGGTCGCCGAACATGATGCGGCCGGCCGTCGGCTCAGTGAAGCCGGCGATCATGCGCAGCAGCGTGGTCTTGCCGCACCCCGAGGGGCCGAGCAGGAAGAACAGGCTTCCCGAGGGGATCTCGAGGTTGACGTCGCTGACGGCCGTCACCTCCGCGGCGTCGGCAGATCTGCCGCCAAACCTCTTGACCAGGCCTTCGATGCGAATGGCTGCCATTCGGGCAAGGTAGCGCACGCCCCGCTGTTTCGCGCACACGCCGCGGCTACGATGGCACCGTGACCCGCCGCGTGAAGTTCATCGAGGGTGCGTCGGCGCCCGCCCATCCCAAGGCCAACGGCAAGGCCAACGCCAAGGCCAACGCCAAGCCCGAGACCACGGCCGACACGCCTCGTGCGGACGGTGCGACATCCGTCGGCGCCTCTCCGGCAGCCGATCGGCGACTCGCCTGGCTGGACTCCATGCGTCCGTTCCGCGCGCGCCACGAGCGCGATGTCTCGATGGAGTCCGCCCTCCAGGCGATCGAGCGTGAGCTCCGCAACCAGCGCGACACCGTGGGCGACGTCATCGATGTCTGGAACCGCGTGGCCCCGCCGTCGGTCAGGGACCTCGCATCGGTGGTCGGCGTCTCGGCCGGAACGCTCACGCTCGCGGTGGCGAGTTCAGGTGCCGCGTACGAGATCGGCCGCGTGCTGCGCGATGGCCTCGAGCGACAGATGGTGCAGCAGATGCCCGCTCGCGTGAAGCGCATCAAGGTTCGTGTGGTCAGCGAGTAAGCCGCGCGGTTGCGCGGGCGATCGACCCACGGCAGGACTTCCGCGAATCACAAGGTCGATTCAACGGCCCGCACACGTCAGTCCAGAGCGACTGCTATCCGCGCACATGTCGACCGCGGTGGCGACATGACACGCGAGTTGTTTCACCCGGTGTTTCACCCAGTGCTTCACCCAGTGCTTCACCCGAGGTGGTTCGAGCCGAGGTGACCGAGTCACCACGGCTGGCGGATCATGGACGAACCGACGATCGCGAACAAAGGAACCCAAGGCGGGGACTCCCCCGCTCAGACCTCGCTCTCGACGCCCTTCCGGACCTGCCAGTACTCGAGCTCGATCGGGGCCTGGCGGCCGAAGATCGTGACGAGCACGCGCACGAGGCCCTTCTCGGGAAGGACTTCGTCGATCTCGCCCTGGTAGTTCTGGAACGGACCGTCCGCGATGGTGACCTTGTCGCCCTTCGCGAACTCCATCTTGACCTGGGGCGCCTCCTCGGGCTTGCGCGAGTCAAAGAGCATCTTCTCGACCTCGTGCTGCGCCATCGGGGTCGGGCGACCCGCGGTACCGACGAAATCGCCGACGCCGTCGGTTTCCTTGATCAGGAAGAAGACGTCCTGCGGGATGCGGCCATCGGGCTCGAGCCGCATCTCGACGAACACGTACCCGGGGTACAGCATCGTCTCGACGACCTTCGCCTTGGCGCCCTTGAGGGTCTTGGTCTTCTCGGTCGGCACCATGATGCGGCCGACGAAGCTCTCCATGCCTTCGATCTGCACCTTGCGGAGCAGCGTCTGGCGCACCGAGCGCTCCTTGTTGCTGGCCACTCGCAGCACGAACCAGTTCATGCCCTCGCGGAACATCGGGAGATCGGTCGCAGGATCGAACGTCTCCGTCTGCTCGAGCTTCGACTTCTCGCCGGCCTTGCCCTTGCGGGTGTCGGCGAGCGCCTGCGTCGAAACGCCCATGACCTCGTGCGGCCGCTCCACGGCCTTGCGCGCATCAGTGCCACGCTTGAGCGTCTTGGGCGCCTCTTCGGCGGTCTTCGACTCGGTCTTCTCGGTGCTGTCGCTCATCTTGCCATCTCCCGCAGGCGGACCCGCCTGCTGAGCCAAAGGATGTGATGTGGTGAATCGGCGCGTCAGCCCGCGTTGGGCAGCACGCCGATGTTCTGGAACACGAACACAAACACGAGTTCAAGCACCCAGCAGAAGAGCGCCAGGAACACCGCCGTCACCACGACCGCGCCAGTTGAACCGTAGACCTCGCGCTTGGTCGACCAGTTGACCTTCTTCATCTCGCCTTCGGTGGCGATCAGGAAGTCGACCGCGCCGGGCTTCACGAACACGAGGAAGTAGGTGATGGCGGTGATGATTCCACCGATGAGGATCGCGCCGCCAGCGGCGATGTAGATCGAGTTGATCTCGCCGATGCGCCACTGCTCCATGTAGCCCCAGGCCCAGAGGATGCCGAGAAGGCTGATCAGCGAGACGCCGATCACGGTGCCCATGCGGGTGTAGTAGCCCTGCCCCGCCTTGTAGACGGAGAATCCACGAGACGGTTCCGCAACGGCGCCGGCGGCGGTCGCTGCGATGGGGCTGTCGGTCGAATCTGCCATGTGAGGTCTCCTGTTCGCAGTGGCCAGCGACGCACTCGCGGACCGCCGCGCGGGATGATCCGACTGCCGCAGCAGGCGGATGAAACACGCCGAGAGGGGATCGAACCCACGACCTGCGGATTTGGAATCCGCTGCTCTACCAGCTGAGCTATCGGCGTAACACAG
>JBIIRG010000342.1:0-2879 GCA_044341665.1 Phycisphaerales bacterium
GTCGTGAAGGTCGCGGCGCGCGCACGGGCATTCACACCGCCGGCACTCGCGAAGGTGCCGTCCGCCGCGACGTCGAAGTAGCTCGCGCGCGTGCGATCGGCGCTGGTCCAAAAGAGCTCGAGCTCAAGCCCGCCGGTGCGATCCACACGCTGTGGCGTCGTGGCGCAGCCCGGCAGCAGCGCCGCGCCCACGACTGCCGCGCACGCGCAACGCAGGGGCCACGATGCCATCATCGCTTCTCGCCGCCTGCCGCAGGCGCGAAGCGCGCGTAGGGATCGCTGCCCGCGTCGTAGCGGGTGGGAAGTTCGGAGCTCTCGGCAAGCGCCTCGTCGCTGGCCCACGCCAACGCGGCCATCGCGCGGATGACACGGCGAAGCGCCGCCTCGCGGTCGTCGTCCACCCGGTAGGTCCGAACGAATGCGAAGCGCTCGCCGTTGGCATGGACCTCGAGGGTGGCGAGGATCTCGCCCGCGCGCGGCTCGGTCAGTCGGACGTTGCCACGCGTATCGGCGCGCGCGGCCTCGCTGAAACCAGCGGCCGTGAGCACCGACCAGAGGTCGGCCATCTGCTCGCGCGCAAGCCGGCGCACGCGCGCGGGACGCACGCCGTCGGGCGGAAGTCGGTCGGTCTCGCCATGGAGCGAACCATCGGCAAGCAGCACGAAGCGCGCGGGACGCTCCTCGACCTTTGCGCGTGTGGCGATCCCCTGACCGGGAGCAACGCGCACCTCGATGGCCAAGTCGGTGGGCACGACACCAACGGGATCCGCGGCGCGGCCGGTGACCGAGCTGGCCGCCGAACCGGTGGTCGAGTCGGCGGGGACCGGTCCCGACGTGCACGCCGAGAGGCCGCACGCGCACAGCGCGCAGAGGGCGCTGCGCAGGTGAATGGCGCTCGTCGGCGAAACGCGGACACGCGCCGCCAGTGGTGGTCGCTGCATGGCAGGAAGGTACCCGAACCAAACGGCGTTTACGCGCTACTCTCCCCCGCTATGCGCACGAGCGTGCTTTGGATCAACGACTATCTCGACCGCCCTGCCGATGCAGCGGAGCAGGCCGCGGTGCTGACCGCCGCCGGCCTGCCGCTCGATGGCTCCGACACCGCCGAGAACGGCGAGCCCTGGCAGGAGATCGAGACGACCTCGAACCGCGGCGACTGCCTGTGCCATGTGGGCATGGCGCGCGAGATCGCGGCATCGACAGGGCGCGCCCTGCGGCTGCCGCCCGTTGCGCTCAAGCCCGCTGGCGGACGCGCCGCCGACCACGTGCAGGTGACCAACCACGATCACGGTCTCTGCCCGCGGTACACCGCGCGCGTGATCCGCGGCGTCAAGGTTGGACCGAGCCCGGAGTGGCTGCAGCGTCGGCTGATCGCGATCGGCCAGATCCCGCGCAACAACGTGGTCGATGCAACCAACTTCGTCCTCTTCGAGCTCGGCCAGCCCACGCATGTGTTCGACCTTGCGACGCTCGCGGGCGGCGAGATCCATATCCGCCGCGCCACCGAGGGGGAGCCCTTCCTGCCGCTCGGAAGCGATGCGAAGGAAATCAAGCTCACGAGGGGCGATCTCGTCATCGCCGACCGCGATCGGCCGGTGGCGCTCGCAGGCGTCAAGGGCGGTGCGCTCGCGAGCGTGACCGAGGCGACCACCGATCTCGTGCTCGAGGCCGCGACCTTCGACGCGGTCGCCGTGCGCGGCGCGAGCCGGCGCCACGGGATCGCGAGCGACTCGTCGTACCGCTTCGAGCGCATCGTGCATCCCGCGGAGATCGACGCCGCCGCCGACCGCCTCGCGGCGCTCATTCTCGAGATCGCAGGCGGAACACTGTGCGACGGAGTCGTTGCCGACGGCGCCCCGCTGCCTGCACCCCGCCGCATCACGCTGCGGCCCGCGCGCGCGCGCCAGATCCTCGGCTTCGACATCGCCACCGCGCGGATGGTCCGGCTGCTCGACACGCTCGGCTTCGCGCCCAAGCTCATCGGCACGGGCGAGACGGAGGCAATCGAGACCACCGCGCCAGCCCGGCGCGTGGACGTCGAGCGCGAGATCGACCTGATCGAGGAGATCTGCAGGCTGAACGGCCTCGATGCCGTGCCTGTGAGCGACACCATCCCCATCCGCGTGCCGCAGCGGAATCCGATCGAGCGCGGCACGCGCGACGTGAAGGACCTGCTTGTCGGCATGGGCTTCGTGGAGACCATCACGCATTCGCTGGTGGCGGAGAAGGCCGGCGAGACGTTCCTGCCCCGCGGCGCGACGCTGCTGCGCGTCGATGACGAGCGCGCGGGCGGCGAGCCGGCGCTGCGGCCGAGCGTGGTCACGAGCCTGCTGCGCGTCCGGCGTCACAACGAGGATCGCAGCGAGGAACGCGGCGCGGCGAACCTCCGTCTGTTCGAGTTCGCGAGTGCGTTCCACTATGCGGGTGGCACGCATGTCGAGCGCCCGACCCTGGCGCTGGTGGCCGATGCGCCCGCCGATGCGCGCGATGCACAGGGCGCGTATCGCCTGATGCGCGGCGTCGTCGAGCGCGTGCTCGCGCTCGTGGCACCGCGCGTCGCGGCGATCGAGTTCGTCGCGAGCGATGCCACGCCGTGGCTTGCCGCCGCGGCCCGCGTCCTCGTCGGCGGCCGCGATATCGGCGTGGTCGGCGTCGTCGACGCGCGTGTGCTCAAGATGCACGGACTCGAGAAGCCGACGGCGGCCGCGGAGCTCGAGCTGCGCGCACTGCTCGCCACCTACCCGCCCGAGAACGCCGCGCGGGAGCTCCCCGCGTTTCCTGCCGCAGACCGCGACATCTCGGCCATCGTGGGCGAGCAGGTCGCGTACGGCGACATCGAGCGTGAGATCCGCGCGCTCGGCCTCGCGCACCTCGAGTCGA
>JBIIRG010000112.1:0-9572 GCA_044341665.1 Phycisphaerales bacterium
ACTTGTTCAAGCCTTCCAACCACCTCGGGTGCCCGTCAGTCGCCCCCGAAGGGGAGACTGCGGAACGGGTTGCTCGAGGAGTCGGCTTGCCGGCGTGGGATCCAGGACGACATCGATCATCCACGTCGATCACTCCATCGAGATGTCGAGGAGGACAACGATGGTCGTCGTCGAGCACTTCCATCAAGGGCCTACGACCAATCTTCCGGAGGGACCAGGAGTGACGTGCAACAGGGTGAAATGACCGGGGCCTCACGACCGCCCCGACATCACGACGTCATCCGTCACCCGACGAGTTCGCGGCAGAGGACCGTTGCGAAGGCGCCCTTGGGAAGGTCGAAGGTCAGCCGGATGTAGCCGCCGTGCTCGTCGACGCCTGCGTCGACGGCCCAGTTGGTCATGCACACGCGGTACGGACGGCGAGCGCCAGTGGTCTCGAGGGCGGGCGGTGCGAACAGATGCTCGTCCATTCCGCAAGCGGCGAGTGCCCGTTGCTCGGTCTCGCGCGGCGAGCCGGCCGCGACCGTCATCTCGGGGCCGAACACGGGGCCGGCCGCGCTCAGGTCGAGCGCCCGGCATCGCGCGCGCAGCTCCTCGAGCTCGCTGTCGGAGGCATCGACGCCCACCGCGAACTGCGAGCTCGTGCCCGCGAGGATCACCACGTCGCCGCGCTGCACATCGCCGAAGGTCCCGTCGCGCACGCGCTCGCCGAGCGCCGCGTTGTACACCGCAGCCTGCAGCGCGCTCATCCAGAAGCTGCGCGTATGCGCGGGCACGGCGCGCACGGCGCCGGCGGCGTCGCGGCCGCGCGCGAGGGCGCGCAACGCGATGCGCTCGGCCTGGTCGTTGCGTCCCCACAGGTCGTGCGCCGCCTGGTACTCGCCGCGGTCGTACAGCGAGCGCACCTCGAGCTGGTGCGGCGGAAACGGCGCCCCGCGCGTCCCGAGCATCTCGTCGAGGAGCGGCTGCCACTCGGCGCGCGCGTAGAAGCGGCCGAGCACCTGGTTGTTGAGCCGGTAGCCGAAGCGCTGCTCGCCGAAGTAGTCGGGGATCCCCTGCCGCGCGAGCTTCTCGAGCCGCAGCTTGACCTCGCGCACCTTGGTCGGCTCGACGCCGCGGATGCGGATGACGAACCGGTTGCCGCGGAGGTGGCCGCGGCGAAGCTTGTTGGTGTGCCGCTTGGCCCACATGACCGACAGCCGCTCGTGGCGCAGCTCGCCCACCGGGCGATCGGATGGCAGGTGCACCGAGACGGCCTGGTAGGTGACCGCCACGCGGTCCTTCATCCCCGCGAACCCGATCGCGCCCTCTTCGACCTTGAAGTGGCGGCCGATCACCCCGAGCATCTCGGTGTGCGGCATGTTCGTCTTCTGGATGCCGAGGTAGAGGTGCTCGCCCTCGCCGCACGGCTCGTAGGCGGGGATCTCCTCGACGATGAAGTCGTCGGGGCGCTCCTTGAGGCGTCCACCCAGCGGCGCGTCGCTCGAGGCGCGCGGTCCCGGCCGGGGGTCGAGGCGCGCGTGCGGCGCGGCGTTCGTGATCCAGTTCGAGGGCACCAGCAGGCCGCACGAGGGATGAGGCGCGAGGTCGGCCGCGTTGGTCGAACCCGTCTCCAGCCCGCTCGGCTCGCTGTCCTGCGCTGCGGAGCCGTCGTCAGTCGTCATCGTCGTCGTCCTCGCCCGCCTCGATGGGCGGCTCCACGTCCGGACGATCCTCCGCGGCCTCCGCCAGCACCTCTTCGGCCACCTCGATGGCGATGCCGCGGGACGCGCCCAGCGCGATCGCATCGCTCGGGCGCGCGTCGACCTCGATGCGCTCGTCGCCGCGCCGCAGGATGAGGCTGGCGAAGTAGGTCCCCTTCTCGAGCGTGTGGATGACCACCTTCTCGAGCTCGCCGCCGAGCGCGCGGATCACGCTGTCGAGGAGATCGTGCGTCTGCGGGCGCGGGACGGGCGTACCCAGCAGCCGCCGCTCGATGGCCATCGCCTCGGATGTGCCGATCTTGATGGCAAAGCTGCGCTGGCCGCCCTTCTCGGTGAGCGTGATGAACTGCTCGGCGCTCGAGTCGAGGATCAGCACGCGGGAGAGTTCCATGGCCACGAACACAGTCGGGCGAGGATAGCGCGCACGCCGCCCCTGGTGCGGGGGACGCTGCCGCGAATCTCGCGGGCGCGATCAGAACGCCGAGAGGAGGCGCGCGACGTCGGTGGCGCCCACGGTGCAGTCGCCGTCGATGTCGGCGGGGCACGAGTCGCAGTCGGAGCACGCGCCCCACGCGCCGAGCAGGATCGCGATGTCCTGCGCGTTCACGAAGCCGTCCTGGTTGAGGTCCTCGGGCACGTATGGCGGCGGCGTGAGGGCGAGCGATGCCGCGATCTGCAGCCGCCCGGCGCCGTACAGCGAGTCGACGCCGGGCTCGCCGAGGTCGACCGCGCCGTTGAGAAGGAGCGTGCGCACCTCGTCGCGGGTGAGCGCGGGGTTGTAGCTCCAGAGGAGCGCCGCGGCGCCCGTCACATGGGGCACCGCCATGCTGGTGCCGCTCTTGTACGCGTAGCTCGTGGTGCTCGAGAGCGACCAGACGTTGACGCCGGGCGCAGCGAGGTCGACCTCGGGACCGAAGTTCGAGAAGCTCGCGCGCGCGTCGCGGTTGTCGGTCGCGGCGACGGCGATCGTCTCGTTCCAGCGCGCGGGCGCGGCCACGTTGGTGTTGCCGTTGTTGCCCGTCGCGGCCACCATCAGCGCGCCCTGCGCGTGCGCGTACTGCACGGCCTGCTGGAAGATCGGATTGAACGCGTAGAACTGCAGGCTCATGTTCACCAGGCGCGCGCCGTTGTCGACGGCCCACACGAGGCCGCTCGCCACGTTCGCCTCGAAGCCCGTGCAGCCGTTCACGACCACGACGGGCATCAGGCGCGCGTTCCACGCGAGGCCGGCCATGCCCACGCCGTTGCCGCCGCTTGCCGCCAGGATGCCGGCGACATGCGTGCCGTGGTTGCACTCGTCGATGGTGATGGTGGTGCCGTCGGGCACGTTGATGCCGGGCAGGATGCGGCCCGCGAGCTCGCCGTGCGGATCGATCCCCGAGTCGAGCACGGCGATCACGAGGTTGCTGCCGTGGGTGAGGTCCCAGGCCGCGGTGGCGCCGACATCGGCGCCGGGGATGCCGACCGAGCCGCTCACGGTCTGCCCCGTGTTGTGGAGCGCGTACTGCAGGTTGAACTGCGGGTCGTTGGGGATCTCGGCCAGTCCGCCCTCGTGGTCGAGGCCTACGTGCGCGAAGCCCGCGCCGAAGCGGCGAAGTCGCGTGACGGCCGTGCGCGGATCGGCGCCCGGCGCGATCTCGGCGCGGTACCAGCGGTCGAGGCCAAGGGCGCGGGCCTTCTCGGCGTCGCGCGGCGGGTTGACCCAGACGCTCGTCAGGCTCAGGACGCCCGCCTCGCGCAGGATGCGCGACGACTCGATCGCGGTGCGCGTGCGTGCAGCCGAACGCAGAATCGGTTCACCCTTGAACCCTGCGCCGACGGTGACGCCGGGCATCAGCTGCACCAGGACGTGGGTGCGCGCATAGCCGTCGATCACGGCTTGCTCGGGAGCGGCCCCACGGGCGAGGAGCGCCGGCGCAAGCTTGCCCGTGAGGACCTGCCCGTGGGCAGGAACGGCAGCGAGCGCCGCGATGAGCGCACCACCGAGCGCGGCGGCGAGGGCGCTGAACGGCTTGGCTGCTGGCATGCGGGTGGCGCGCGATCGGGTGGGCATGGGTGATTCCGTGAGGCGGGTCGTGAGGGCGGGTGCGGGACGGTCGGGAGAGGTCGGACGTGCCCGCCGCTGCGGAGCCGACCCGCCGTGTGGCGACGTCGTACCGAGCAAGCGCGCACGAACCAGGCCTCCGAACCTCCGCCGCGCACGGCGGGTGCGGGTCGACTGGCGGGAACTTCAGGCGGACCTCCGTGGCTTCGGTCGGCGGCGTCGAGGGGTTTCCGCATTTCGGCGCAGAGGTCGGGTTTTTCCATCTGTGCGGGGCGGGTCGGGGAGCCTGCGCGGGGTGGCGGTTATAGTTCGCCCCTTCGGACGCGCCGCCTGGCGCGGCCTTCACACCAGCACCGCGCGGGCAACCCGCCCTCGCAACCAAACCAGTCCACACCATGAGCAATTCGCGCCATCTCTTCACCTCCGAAAGCGTCTCGATGGGTCACCCCGACAAGGTCGCCGATGCGATCTCCGATGCGGTGCTCGACCTGATCCTCGACCACGACTCGGAGGGGCGCTGCGCGTGCGAGACCCTCGTGACGACCGCGCAGGCGATCGTTGCGGGCGAGATCAAGTTCAACCACAACGCCAAGAAGAAGTTCGACATCCAGCAGACCGTGCGCGACACGATCCTGCGGATCGGCTACGACGACGCGGCGATGGGCTTCGACGGCAACGGCTGCGGCGTGATCAACCTGCTGCACGAGCAGTCGGCCGACATCGCGCGCGGCGTGGTGCGCAAGTCGAAGAAGGCGCAGGGCGCGGGCGACCAGGGCATGATGTTCGGCTTCGCGTGCGGGGAGACCGACCGTCTCATGCCGCTGCCGATCAACCTCTCGCACCGCCTCGTCGAGCGCCAGGCCGAGGTGCGCCGCAAGGGCATCATCGCGGGCATCCGCCCCGACGCGAAGAGCCAGGTGACGATCGCCTACGACGGCCTCGAGCCGAAGGCGGTCGACGCGGTCGTCCTCTCGACGCAGCATGCGCCCGAGTGGAACGGCGAGAAGAAGCAGGCCGAGCTCAAGAAGGCCGTGACCGACGCGATCATCAAGCCGGTCCTCGGCAAGTGGTGGCATGACGGCGTCAAGGTCTACGTGAACCCGACCGGCCAGTTCGAGATCGGCGGCCCGCACGGCGACTGCGGCCTCACCGGCCGCAAGATCATCGTCGACACCTACGGCGGCCGCGGCCGTCACGGCGGCGGCGCCTTCAGCGGCAAGGATCCGTCGAAGGTCGATCGCAGCGCCGCCTACATGGCGCGCTACATCGCCAAGAACATCGTGGCCGCCAAGCTCGCGCGCGTGTGCGAGGTGCAGGTCGCGTACGCGATCGGCGTGGCCGAGCCCGTCTCGGTGCTCGTCGACTCGCAGGGCACGGGCGCGGTGGGCGACGACGTCCTGTCGAAGCTCGTGCGCGAGCACTTCGACCTCACGCCGTACGGCCTGATCGAGATGCTCAAGCTGCGCGCGCCGATCTACTCGCCGACCTCGAGCCACGGCCACTTCGGCCGCGAGGCGGGCGAAGCCGGCAAGGGCACCTTCTCGTGGGAGAAGACCGACATCGCCTCTGCGCTCAAGAAGGGCGCGGCGAAGTCGATCGCCGCCCCCAAGAAGGGCGTCGCATCGGGCGCGGGCAAGAAGGGCGCCGCGGAGCTGGCCCTCGCGTGAACCGCGAGGCACCCGTCGGCTACTCGGCACGTGAGATCGCACTGGAGCGGATCCTCGCCCAGGCGATGCGCTTTCCTGATCTCGACATCACGTCGCATGCGGCTGCGCCGCGCGCGGCGGGGTCGCGCGCGCTCGACCCGCGCGATGCGGCGCTGGCCCGCGCGATCGAGCATGCGGTGGTGCGGCGGTACCTCACGCTGATCGCGTGCATCCGCCCGCACCTCGCCAAGAACTGGCCGCTCCTCGAGAAGCCGATCCAGGCGGCGCTCCTGGCGGGCGCTGCGCAGATCCTCTTCCTCGACCGCGTGCCCGCTGCGGCGGCGGTCGACGCGAGCGTCGAGTGGACCAAGCGCCGCCTTCGCCCGGGCGCAGGCGGGCTCGTCAACGCCGTCCTCCGCAAGGTGGCGGGCAGCGTGGTCGAGCGCATTCCCGCGGGCGGCGACGCCGTGCTCGACCACACGAGGCGCGACATCGTGCCCCTTGCCGACGGCGGCGCGCTGCGGCTGGCGGAACCGACCTTCAGCGAGGACGCGGCGGCGGCCATCTCCGAGAAGACGAGCCACGCGCGCGAGCTGATCCTCCACTGGATCGGCGCGTTCGGCTTCAAGGAGGCGCAGCGGATCGCGCTGCACGACCTCGTCGACGCGCCGATCATCGTGACGCCGTTCGACGCGGCCGACCCTCGCTTTGCGGCGAAGGCGGTGCCGCACGCCGACGCGGGGTTCGGCGTCTGGACCGGCACGCACCAGGAGCTCACGTCGCTCCTCGCCGAGATGCCGTCGCTGCGCGTCCAGGACCCGACCGCGTGCACCACGGTGGGCATGCTGCGCGACACCCTCGCGCGCGCCCTCGGCCGCGAGCCGCGGCTGATCGTCGACCTGTGCGCCGGGCGCGGCACCAAGACCCGGCAGCTCGCGGAGCTCTTTCCGAACGCGACGGTGCTCGGCACCGATCCCGACGAAGCGCGCTTCGAGGCGCTGCTGCAGCTGCGCGAGCGCCATCCCAACATCCGCGCGCTCGGCCCGGAGCTGCTCTTCCGCGAGGCTGCCGGACGGGCCGACCTCCTGCTGCTCGACGTTCCCTGCTCGAACTCCGGCGTGCTGGCGCGGCGCCCCGAGGCCCGCTACCGCTTCAGCAAGGCGCGCACCAAGAGCGTGATCGAGCTGCAGCAGAAGATCGCCGACCCCGCGGTCGGACTGCTCGCCCCGAAGGGCGCGCTGCTCTACGCGACCTGCTCGATCGAGCACGCCGAGAACGAGGCGCAGGTGCGCCGCCTGGTGAACCGCCACGCGCTCACGCCCGTGCTCGACCGCACGATCATGCCCGAGTGCCTGCCGGGCGAGCCGCTGCAGCAGTACCGCGACGGCGGATTCCACGCGCTGCTCATGCGCAGCTGAGCGTCGCCGATGCGGGTTTGATCCGCCCGCGCACCCTCGGGGGCGTTGCTACCATCTCCGCTTCCATCCATCGGAACGCCTGACGGAAGCCTGCGATGCGCATCACCGACATCCTCTCCCTGAACTCGGTCAAGGTGCCGCTCGCCGCGACCGACAAACGCGCCATCATCGACGAGCTCGTGGACATGCTCGCGGCAGGCGGACAGTGCGCCGACGCGGACGGCGTCAAGCGCGCAGTGTGGGAGCGCGAGTCGCAGCGCTCGACGGGGATCGGCGAGGGCCTCGCCATCCCGCACGGCAAGTGCGGCGGCACGCAGGGTCTGGTGCTTGCCATGGGCAAGCCCTCGCGGCCGATCGAGTTCGGCTCGATCGACAAGAAGCCCGTGCAGCTCGTGATCCTTCTCGTGTCGCCACCCGAGAAGAAGGACGAGCACATCCAGGCGCTGGGCAAGATCTCGAAGATCATGACGAACCCCGAGTTCCGCCAGAAGGCGTACGCGGCCACCACGCCGCTCGAGCTCTACCAGCTGTTCCGCGACGCGGATGCGTAGTGGCGCGAGGTCCGAGGCCTGAGGTCCGAAGTCCAAGATCCAACATCCTCGCGTGATCGGGCGGGACTGTGACGGACGGACTTTCTCGCTGAGAGCGCAGAGAACACGGAGAGGGGTTGGGGGAGGACCGTACCGGGCTTGGAATCGGGGACTTGGAGGCGTCACGTCGGCGAGGCATCGCCGGTCATCGCGTTGCGCCGCGGACTCACTGCTCCTGTGCGTTCTCTGCGCTCGTCGTGAGAACAGTCCCCCGGCACACCGCGCCGCCCTACTTCTTCATCGACTTCACGCGCAGCTCGCCTGCCTTGCGCATGATGGGGCCGGCTTCCTTCTGGCGGTCGATCGACATGAGCATGTCGCCGAGCGCCTGGTGGAGGCGCCAGTCGTCGGGGGAGAGCTCGATGGCGCGCCGCAGCACGCGCTCGGCATCGTCGAAGCGCTGCAGCCGCTGCAGGCCGATGGAGCGCGCCAGCATGAGCAGCGGATTCTCCGGGTCCTTCGCCTCGAGCTTGTCGAGGAGCCCGAGTCCCTCCTGCACGAAGTCGCCGCGCACGCTCTCGACGAGCATGGCGGCCAGGCGACGCTGCGCCACGGGATCGTCGGGCGAGAACTCGAGGCCCTTGCGCGCGACCGCGTAGGCGTCGTCGAACTGGTCGTCGATCACGAGGAAGTTGATGAGTTCCTCGCGCAGCGAGGTCCACTCGGGGTGGAGTTCCCATTCGGCCCGCGCGAGCGCCACGCCGCCGCCCTTGTCGCCCGCGCCACGGAGGACGCGCGCCAGGCTGATGGCGAGCCCCTCGCTCATGCCCTCGCGCTCGGCCACGGAGCGCAGGCGGCGCTCCGCAGAGCCGTAGTCGCCAAGCACCGAGTCGAGCCACGCCATGCGCACGTCGGTGCTCGTCTGCACGAGTCCACCCACGCCCACCGCGTCCGCCCAGGCCATCGCGCGTTCGAAGCGAGCGCGGCCACGCTCGGCGCGGGCCTTGGTCTCGTCGTTGGCCTTGCTGCCTGCACCGCCAAAGAGCACCTGCGGCGCGACCAGCACGCGCTCGTGGTCGAACGCCGCGAGGGCGAACTGCGCGTTCACCGCGCCGATCGCTCCCACGCCGCCAAGGCACGCAAGCGATACGGCGCCGACCGCCACGCCCGCGCCCGTCACGCGGCCTGCGCGCTTGAGCTGCCAGCGGTGCAGGCGCGCCTCACGGCGCGAGGCGAGCTGCCACAGCAGCCATGCCATCGCCACCGCGCAGATGGCGATGCCCGACGCAAAGAGCAGCGGCACACCGAGCAGCCCGCGCACGGCGAAGAAGCTCGCCACCGCGACGGCCGCGAGCGCGAGCTCCTCGTTCCAGGTGAGGTCCCAGCGCTTCTGCGGCGGGGTTGCGCCCGCCACGGGCTTGGCGAGGAACGCGGGCGCGCCCCATCCCACGTGGAGCGCCTGCTCGGGGCACGCGCTCACGCAGTCGAGGCACTTCATGCAGCCCTGGTCGACGACCATGCGGAAGTCGCGCACTTCCTCGTGCACGCGCACGTTCGACGTGCACACGGCGGTGCAGTGGCCGCACTGCGTGCAGGCGTCGGTCACGCGGATGCGCACGGGCGCCACCTCGTCGAGCGGCGCAAAGAAGCCGCCGTACGGGCAGCCGTAGGTGCAGTAGCCCTTCGCGCCCAGCAGGTACACCGTGAGGAACCCGCAGACGAGAAGGAACGGCACCCCCATGAGGAGTCCCGGGAACGTCGCCCAGAAGTCGCTCGTGACCAGGTGGACGCTGAAGCCGGGCCACTCGAGCTCGGGCCGCGTGTACGGCGCGATCGCCAGGCGGTAGGCCAGCGGCCAGATGAACATGTACACCGCGAGGGAGAGTGGCAGCCACAGCAGAAGCCGCGAGCGGAAGAGCCGCGGACGGATCCCGATGCGCTTCATCAGGTAGCCGCAGAAATCCTGCAGCATGACCACGTGGCAGCCCCAGCCGCAGAACCAGCGACCGAGGATGGCGGTCGACAGCAGCGCCAGCGCGAAGAAGATCGCGCCCACGTTGACGATTCCTTCCTTGACGGTCTCCATCGCCTCGCTCGGCTCGATGGGCGTGATGGTGGAGCCTGTCCACAGCCACTGCACCACGTGCACGATCATGAGCAGCTGGATGGCGCCGAGCACCATGGCGCGCCGCCAGCCCATGCGCGAATGAGGAGCGTGCGGCCCCTTCGGC
>JBIIRG010000113.1:0-9570 GCA_044341665.1 Phycisphaerales bacterium
CTCGGGTGAGCTCGACCCGGTCATCGGCCGCGTCAACGAGATCGAGCGCGTCGTGCAGATCCTCTGCCGCCGCACCAAGAACAACCCCGTGCTCCTCGGCGAGGCTGGCGTCGGGAAGACCGCCATCGTCGAGGGTCTTGCGCAGCGCATCGTCGACCAGGAGGTCCCCGACCTGCTGCACGAGAAGCGCCTCGTCGTGCTTGACCTCGCGGCCATGGTCGCGGGCACCAAGTACCGCGGCCAGTTCGAGGAGCGCATCAAGGCGGTCATGAACGAGGTCCGCCGCGCCAAGAACATCATCCTCTTCATCGACGAGCTGCACACGCTCGTGGGTGCAGGCGGCGCCGAGGGCGCGATCGACGCGTCGAACGTGCTCAAGCCCGCGCTCGCCCGCGGTGAGATCCAGTGCATCGGCGCGACCACCTTCGACGAGTACCGCAAGTACATCGAGAAGGACGCGGCGCTCGAGCGCCGTTTCCAGTCGATCTCCGTCGAGCCGCCGAACGCGGAGCAGACCTTCGAGATCCTCAAGGGCATCCGCCCCAAGTACGAGGCGCACCACCGCATCAAGATCACCGACGCGGCGCTCCGCACCGCGATCGAGCTGTCGGGCCGCTACATCCCCGGCCGCGTGCAGCCCGACAAGTCGATCGACGTGATCGACGAGGCGGGCGCCCGCCTGCGCCTGCGCTCGATGGCCAAGCCGCCGAACCTCGCCGAGATCGAGGAGAAGATCGAACGCCTGGCGATCGAGAAGGACGAGGCGGTCAAGAACGCCGACTACGAGCGCGCCGCGCAGATCCGCGACCAGATGGACAAGCACCGCCGCGAGCGCGAGCGCCTGCAGTCCGAGTGGAAGGAGCGGATGAACGAGACCGTCGGCACCGTCGACGACGAGATCATCGCCGAGGTCGTCTCGAAGATGACCGGCGTGCCGCTGACCCGCCTCGAGAAGGCCGAGTCGGAGCGCCTGCTCCAGCTCGAGGCCGAGCTCCACAAGACCGTCGTCAGCCAAGACGACGCGGTCAAGGCCGTGTCCCGCGCGATCCGCAAGGCGCGCTCGGGCCTCAAGGACCCGAAGCGTCCGATGGGCTGCTTCATCTTCGTCGGTCCCTCCGGCGTCGGTAAGACCCTGCTCGCGAAGGCGCTGGCCGAGTTCATGTTCGGCGACGCCGACGCGCTCATCTACCTCGACATGTCGGAGTACATGGAGAAGCACAACGTGAGCCGCCTCGTCGGCGCGCCTCCGGGATACGTCGGGTACGAAGAGGGTGGCCAGCTCACCGAGCGCATCCGTCGCCGGCCGTACGCGGTCGTGCTGCTCGACGAGGTCGAGAAGGCGCACCCCGATGTGTTCAACATGCTCCTCCAGATCATGGAGGAGGGTCGGCTCACCGACAGCTTCGGCCGTCACGTCGACTTCAAGAACGTGATCCTGATCATGACCTCGAACCTCGGCGCCGACGTCATCAAGGGCGGCTCCGCGTTCGGATTCGGCAAGCGGACCGAGGTCATCGACTACGAGCGCATGCGCAAGGCGCTCATGGGCGAGATCGAGAAGTTCTTCCGCCCCGAGTTCATCAACCGCCTCGACGAGGTCGTGGTGTTCCGTCCGCTGATCAAGGACGACCTCGTGACCATCATCGAGTACGAGCTGTCGAAGGTGCGCAAGCGCCTTGCCGAGAAGGGCATGAAGATGGAGCTCGACGGCGCCGCGAAGGACTTCCTCATCGACAAGGGCTACAACCCCGACTTCGGTGCCCGTCCGCTGCGCCGCGCGCTCGGCCAGTACATCGAGGATCCGCTGGCGGAGAACCTGCTCATGGGCGAGTTCAAGGCCGGTGACGAGATCCAGGTCACCCGTGACGAGGGCAAGGATCACCTCACCTTCAAGGCCGTCCGGTCGGGCGGTGGCGATGGTGGCGGCGGCGGCGACGGCGGTTCGCCGAACGAGCCGAGCACGCCCCCGCTCGCGGGCGCCAAGGGCTGATCTCGACATATCACTGCAATCGCATCACCGCGCGGTCCGATGGGTCACACCTCGGACCGCGCGGTTTTCATTCCATCGCCGTCGTGATCGCGGGCTACTTGATGCCACCGAGGTAGACGCGGTCGCCGTCGGGCGTGCTCTCTGCGAACACCTCGACGGAGCGGAACTTGAAGTCGCCCTTGATCTGCGGCGCGAGGCGCATGCGCACCGCGCCGGGGCCGAGCCGATCGAAGATGACCGAGTTCGAGCTGAAGGCGAAGCTCATGCGGTTGAGGAGGGTCATCACCTCGGTGCGCCACTTGGCGCACCACTCGATGAAGCGCTCGCGCGCCTTGTCGGGACCAACCGGCGGCGTCCCCTCCTGCGCGGCGCGCTCGCGGACGCCGCGGGCGACCATCTGATCCCACAGCTCGCCGTAGCGCTCCTCGCGAAACGCGCGCATGGCGACGACGACCACCTGGTCGTTGCGCTCGGCGGCCATCCGCACGGTGCCGTCGTCGAACTCGTCCCACATGCTGAAGGCCTTGCGGGGCGGACCGTCGACGCGTGGACGCGTGCGCTCGCGGCCGCCGCCCTCCTCGGCCTTCTTGCGCGCCAGGTACTCGCTCAGGTCGAGGTAGCGGATCACGGTCCCGTCGTCGAGGACGACCTCGTCGGGCAGTTCCTCCTTGGTGGCGAAGCCAGGGCGCACGCGGTACTCGACGCGAGGACCGCATGCAGCGACGGCAACCGCCGCCAAGACGGCCAGCGCGACGCAAAGCGCGGTCCGCGCGCGGATCATGACGCGGCGATCGCTGCGCGGCCGCGGGCTCGCGGCGCGGGTTCGACGGGAACGACCTCGACCGCGCGCCCGACGCGGAACAGCCGGTGATGGAGCTCCTCGGCGCGCGCGTGCGGAAAGTCGGTGCGGGTGTGCGTGCCGCGCGACTCCTCGCGGGCGCGCGCGGCTGCGGTCACGAGCGTCGCGCAGGAGAGCATGTTCTGGATCTCCCAGCCGCCGAGATCGTCGAAGATCTTGTCGAGCGAGTAGCGGCACCAGAAGTGGATCATGTCGAGGGCGTCGGCGAGGCGGTTGCCGGCGCGCACGATGCCGACGTTGCGCCACATGGCGCTGCGCAGGCTCGAGCGGACGTCGACGAGGTCAAGCTCGCCCTTGTCGCTCGGGCGGATGTCGCTGATCACGCGGATGTCGCCGCGGATGGCGCCGTCGGAGGTGGCGGCGGCGTGGCCCGCGCGGCGGCCGAAGACGAGCCCCTCGAGCAGCGAGTTCGAGGCGAGGCGATTGGCGCCATGAAGTCCGTTGCACGCGGCCTCGCCCGCGGCGAAGAGGCCCGGCACGCTGGTGCGGCCGTCGAGGTCGGTCCAGACGCCGCCGATCGTGTAGTGCGCCGCAGGCATGACGGGAATGAGCGCCGTGCCCGGGTCGATGCCGTAGCCCTTGAGGAGGTCGAAGAGCCCGGGAAAGCGCGCGCGGAATCCGTCGCTGCCGAGGTGGCGCGCGTCGAGGAACACATTCGGCTCCTGGGTCTGCGCGAGATGGTCGACGATGCCTCGGCTCACGACATCGCGCGGAGCGAGCTCGGCGAGCGGATGGCGGCCCTCCATGAAGCGGCGCCCCGCCTTGTCGACGAGATGCGCGCCCTCGCCACGCACGGCCTCGCTGATGAGCGAGCGACCCGCGCCGGCGACGTAGAGCGCCGTCGGATGGAACTGCGCGAACTCGAGGTCCGCGACCGACGCGCCGGCCCGCCAGGCCATGGCGATGCCGTCGCCGGTGGCAATGCGTGAGTTGGTGGTCTCGCGCCAGAGCTGGCCGATGCCGCCCGACGCGAGCACGGTGGCGCGCGCCCAGATGATCTGCAGGCCGTACTTCGGGTGGTGGGTGATCGCGCCGAGGACGCGATCCTCCCCGCGCGCAGCGGATCCCGCCGTCAGGAAGTCGAGCGCGAAGCAACGGTCGAAGAGCCGGATGCGCGGATGGGCGCGGCAGGCATCGAGCAGCGCGCGCGACAGCTCGCGCCCCGTGGCGTCGCCGTCGGTGTGCACGATGCGGCGACGCGCGTGACCACCCTCGCGGGTGAGCGCGAGCGCCCCCGAGGGATCGCGGTCGAACCGCATGCCGAGCGCAATGAGCTTCTCGACCTCGGACGGCCCCTCGGCCACGAGCGCGCGGACGGTCTCCTCGACGCACAGTCCTGCTCCCGCCGCGAGCGTGTCGGCGACGTGCTCGTCGGCGCTGTCATCGGCGGCAAGCACGGCGGCGATGCCGCCCTGCGCCCACGCGGTGTTCGACTTCGAGAGTTCGTCCTTGGCGACGACGATCACCTCGCCATGCTCCGCGGCGGCGAGCGCCGCCCGCAGGCCCGCCACGCCCGATCCGATCACGAGCGTGTCGGCGAAGATCGCCGGCAGCAGCTGCGAGCGGAACGGAATCAGGTAGCGGCGGTCGGAGATCGGCGTGAGCATCGTTCGTTGGTCCGCTCACTTGGCCTGCGATTGGTCGCGGTACCGACCGACGTAGAGCTGGCTCGAGCGGCCTTCGTGGCGCTGACCGGTCCAGAGCATCCAGCGGCCATCGGGCGAGAAGACGGGCAGCACATCGGCGCCCTCCGCCTCGGTCACGCGGCGGCGCACGGGCGCCTCATCCATGGTGCGTGGGACGACGATCTCGAAGACCTCGTAGTTGCGGTGGCCGATCTCGCTGGTCGCGTACACCAGCGTCGCGCCATCGGGTCGGAAGAACGGGCACCAGTTCACGTGCTCGTTCGAGGTGAGCTGGATCTCGTTCTCGATGCCCGTGATGGATCCGTCGGCTGCGAAGGCAAGGTCGGCGATGAACACCTGCAGCAGGTTGTCCTTGTTGCGGTCGGAGCGGTAGCAGATGCGCTTGCCGTCGGGCGAGAAGAACGGACCACCGTCGTAGCCCGGAGCGCTGACGACGCAGGTGCGCTTGCCCGTCTTGAGGTCGCGGATGTAGAGGTCGCCGTCGCCCGACTCGAGCGAGCAGAAGAGGACGAAGCGGCCGTCGGCCGAGTAGCTGCCTTCGGCGACATACGCCTTGCCGTCGCCCTCGAGGGTGGTGAGCGACGACGCCGAGCCGAGGGTCCCCTCGCGCTCCGCCTTCGCGAGGTCGACCTCGACGATGCGGGTTTCGGGCGGGAAGGCCCAGCGGTAGCGCGAGGTGCCGCGCTGGTAGCCGGGGGCGTTCTCCGCGGTGGGCGCGCCGATCGTGGAGGCAAACAAGATCGTGCCCGGCTTGGTCGGATGGAACCAACCGCAGGTGTTGGCGCTGCCCTTGGGCGAGACGCGGCGGATGTTGGTGACGCCCGTGATCTCGCCCGCGCTGCTGCGAACGACGTCGCACACGAACATGGCGTAGAACTCGTCGGGGTCGGCGCCAGCGACGGGCTGCTCGATGGCCTGGAAGATGACGCGCGAGGCGTCCGGCGAGAAGTAGGCTTCGCCGGCCTTGATGAAGCGGTCCGGGAAGGTGAGCTGGCGCGCGTCGGTGACGCCCGGCTCGCCGGCCGCCGCGGAGGCGGCGCTGTCGGAACGGTCGGAAGGCTGCAGGTTGGGCGTGCAGCCCACGCAGAAGGCGATGGACGCGATGGACGCGGAGGACAGCAGGCGCACGATGCTGGAACGGATCGGCATGGGGCGGTTAGTGTAGCCCGTTCCGTGTCCGACCCCGGCTACCAGGTCCTCTTCGCAGATGCGTTCCTTGTCGTGTGCGACAAGGCGTCGGGGCTGCTCTCGGTGCCGGGGATCGGACCCGAGAAGGCGGACTGCCTCGTGGCGCGCCTGCAGGGAGCGCACCCGGGCGCGCGGATCGTCCACCGGCTCGACCGCGACACCTCGGGGGTGATCGTGCTGGCGCTCGATGCCGGCACGCACCGCACGCTGTCGATGTCGTTCGAGGCGCGCGAGGTGGACAAATCGTATGAAGCGCTCGTTGCGGCGCACATCGCCGCCGATCGCGGGGTGGTCGATCTGCCGCTCCGCAAGGAGGCGCTGGGAAGCGCACGGCAGATGGTGCATCCGACCGAGGGGAAGCCGAGCGTGACGGAGTACGAAGTGGTCGCGCGCGGAGCCGATGCCGACGGGTTCGCGTGGACGCGGGTTCGGCTGTTTCCCAAGACGGGGCGCAGCCACCAGCTGCGGGTGCACATGCTCGCGCTCGGCCACGCGATCCTGGGCGACGAACTCTATGCGGAGGGCGCGGCGCGGTCCGCGCGGCCGCGACTGTGCCTGCATGCGGCGACGCTGGCGTTCCGGCATCCCGCGACGGGAACGCGGGTGGACTTCACGGCACCGGCGCCATTCTGACGGCCGCTTCGGCTCCCTCGCAGGGCAGTCGTGTAGTCTGCGCTCGGCCAACGGCCTTGGAGGAACCATGATCATCGTGAACACCGAGACGGTCCCTGGATACGAGATCAGCGAGCTGTGCGGGCTCGTGCAGGGCAACACCATCCGCGCCAAGCATGTCGGACGCGACATCGCTGCGTCGCTCAAGAACATCGTGGGCGGTGAGCTCAAGGGCTACACCGAGCTTCTCACCGAGGCACGGCGCGAAGCCGTCGAGCGCATGATGGCACAGGCACAGCAGCTGCGCGCCGATGCGATCGTGAACGTGCGGTTCAGCACGAGCTCGATCACGCAGGGCGCCGCGGAGCTCTACGCCTACGGAACGGCCGTCAAGCTTCGGCGTGCAGGCGGTGCCGTCACCGCGACGGGCGTGGTGCCGCCGCCGCCGAAGACGCCGTTCGCCTGATTCGCCTCGCGCAGTTTGCGGCCGTGCCCCGCTGAGGAGACCTCGACGATGGAAGTGCTTGTACCACTGTGCCTGCAATGCGGGATACCGATCATCCTGTTGATGATCGGCTTTGGGATCGGCTCGGCCGTGGAGCACGCGCACCTGCGCGAACTCGATCGTCGCGAGGCTGCGCTTCGAGGCATGGTCGCGACGAACCTGCGGAACGCACCTGCGGGAGTCCACGCATCCTCCGGTGAGCTTGTGGCGGGATCCGTCGTGATCGGCAGCGACTACTTCAAGACGGTGGTCGCGGGACTCAAGAAGCTGATCGGCGGGGAAGTCAGGTCCTTCGAGCGCATGATGGAGCGTGCACGGCGCGAGGCGCTCTGCCGCATGCTCGAGGAAGCGCAGCGCCGTGGCGCGCGGGTGGTGATCAATGTGCGCTACGAAACCAGCAGCATCGGCGGGATGGGTGCGAACAAGCGCCCGATGGCGGAAGTCATGGCGTACGGAACCGCGCTGCGGGAGCCGGTGGCCAGTGCCGATCCGCGGAGGTGACCATCTTGGACCGAACGCCTCCAGACGATGACCCGAGCGTGTGGGCGGAACCGCACATGCGTGTGCGTCCCGTCGATCCCGAGCAGGCAGACGCCCTCGGCGACGAGCCGGTGCGGGCAGACAGCGTGGATGAGTCCATGGAGTTCGACGAGGAGCGTGGGAACTCGGTGCGCGATGAACCGTCGCTTGCGTGGAGCGGGGTGGCGCAGGCCGACGGGACAGGCTTTGCAGGGATGCTCGACGAGCGGCTTGCGTCGACGGGGTGCGTGGCGCGTTGGACGATGGTGCTGCTGCTCGCGCTCGGCGCTGGACCGTTCGGAGTGTTCGCGGCGTTGTGGACGGGACTGGCGGGCGACGGCGGGATCGGTTCGCTCTCGATCCTCGTGACCGCCCCTGCCTTGGAGGAGATGACGAAGATCGCACTTCTCCTCTGGGTCGTGGAGCGAAAGCCATGGTTGCTTCCGTCGGCGGGAGCCGTCGTGTTCACGGGGTTTCTGTCAGGCGCAGTCTTCGGGGCGATCGAGAACGTCATCTATCTCGAGGTCTACTTTCCCGATCAGGCGCAGGAGATCGCGCCATGGCGATGGCTCGCGACAGCGCCGATGCACGCGATCGCGTCGACGATCGCCGCGATCGGCGTGGCGCGTGCGTGGCGTGGTGTGATGCGCGATCGGACGCCGGCGCGCCTCGCGCTCGCCTTCCCCTGGATCGTCACCGCGATGGTGCTGCACGGCGCCTTCAACGCGCTGGCGGTCCTGATGGAACTCGCGTGAGGTCAGGCAGTGCACGGCACGTGCCGTGCACCGGTCAGGAGGGTGGCGGCGAAGACTGCGAGCGTGGCGGTCCGGCCTGCGACGTCGGCGGAGGGGTTCACTTCGACGACTTCGACCTCGAGGATGTTGGGATGGGCACCGATCACGGCGAGGAGCCGCTCGGCTTCGGGCCACAGGAGTCCGCCCTCGACATGGCAATCGACGCCTGGCGCGATGCTGGGGTCGAGGCTGTCGAGGTCGAAGCTCACGCTCAGTGCGCCATCGGCGCCGCCCGCCAGCGCGAGTGCCTCCGATGCGATGCTCTCCGCACCCCTGCTGCGGATCTCCTCGGGCGTGAACACCCTGCAGCCGAGCTGCGCAACGATCTCGCGCTCCTCGGGATCGATGTCGCGCGCGCCGATGTAGACGGTGCGGCGCGGATCGCGCAGTCCACCCTCGACCACGCGCCGGAACGGCGGGACGTCGAGGCCATGCACGGCGGCAAGCATCATCCCGTGCAGGTTGCCAGAGGGAGTCGTCGCCATGGTGTTGGCGTCGGTGTGAGCATCGATCCAGATGAGACCGGGCGGCTCGCGGCCGGCAGCTCGGGCCGCGCGACCGACGGCCGCCTGCGTGGCGGCGCCGATCGAGTGATCGCCGCCAAGGACGCACGGCAGGCGCCCGTTCGCGAGCGACGCCTCGACCATCGCGCGAAGCTCGAGCGAGACCCGCTCGAACTCGGCGCACACCGCGTCGCCGGGATCGCGGCCAGGCGTGCGCACGACCTCGCGCGCGACCACATCGCCGAGATCGCGCGCCCGCGCGCCGAGGCACGCGAGCAGACCTGCATCGCGCATCGCCTGCGGGCCGCGCGCCGTTCCGCGGCAGCGGCCGCCGAGGCCGATGCACGCTCCGATCACATCGATCCCCCGCTGCATGTCACCGTCCCCCACCGCCGCCGCGGCGTGCGCGCGGGCGGTCGCGGAGGGCGCCCTCGCCCGTCACCACGAAACTCACGTCGTCGTCGGTGCCCACCGCACCGTCGGGGCCGCCCGACACGATCTGCGCGACGCCGCCTGAGCCCTGCTCGGCACCGTCGAGCACGACGAACGGCTTGTCCCAGCCGTCGCGCGGCGCCTCGGCCGCCGCGACCACGCTGCCCGCGCTGCGTCCGCCACGCACGGCCTCGGCCACTCGTGCAGCGAGAGACTCGGCGGCGGAGCGGGTCTTGCTGCGCCGCTCGGCGTTCTGCGCGGCGCGCATCGGATTGTCGCCGCGGTCGGAGGGCTCCACCGCGAACCACTCGCGCTGGATCTCCTGTGGATACGCGTTGTCCGAGGGATCACGGTCGGCCGTCTGCCGCCTGCGGTCGAGCTCGACGCGCGCGATCGGCTTGTCGCTCACGAACAGCTTCGAGGCCTCGCGGCCGCCGTCGTAGCGCCAGATCTCGGCGGGCAGCGTGACGTCCTCGCTGGCGCCGTCGGCGTAGGTGAGCGTGAGCGGGAGCGGCGTGGGAA
>JBIIRG010000343.1:0-2803 GCA_044341665.1 Phycisphaerales bacterium
CCGCCCGACGACCTCGACGGGTTCCGCGCCCGCTTTGGCCGGCGCTCGGCTTCAACGGGGCGCGCATCGTGGCCGGCGGCCTGACGGAGCGGTGGGAGACGATCCGCAACGCGCTCGCGGAGATGCCGGACGACCTCACGCACATCGCCGTTCATGACGGGGCGCGGCCGTGCATCGGAAACGAGCTGCTCGACCGGGTGTTCGCTGCGGCGCGCGTGGCGCCCGCGGTGATTCCGGGCGTTCCCGTGCGCGACACGCTCAAGCGCGTGAGCGACGAGAGCTTCTCAGCGGCCGAGGACGACGCGATCGCCGACTTCATCCTCGGCGATGTGGGCAAGACATCGACATCGGGCCGGCGGGTGACGGAGACGGTCTCGCGTGTGAACCTTCACGCGATCCAGACGCCGCAGGTGTTCGACGCGGCGCTGCTGCGCAGGGCCTATGCGAGCGTCGACCTCGCGGGAACGACCGACGATGCGAGCGTGATCGAGCGGCTCGGCGAGCCTGTGCTCGTCGTCGAAGGAGATCCGCGCAACATCAAGATCACGTCGACCGATGACCTCGCGCTCGTGCGGGCGATCATGAACATGGCGCCGCCACCGGACCGCGCGGCGCACCTCCGGTTCTGACCGGTGCCTGACACCAACCCGGCACCAACCATGCACCAACCCGAGACCAACCTGGGATCGTCCAGGCGAACGCGGTTGGTGCCGGGGACCTCGGGGTGAATCGCGGAATCACCCGCGCGGAAAGGGGTTGTGGCACACGACAGCGGTGCCGCGTTGGTGTCTGTCGTTGCTGGTTGCCCGCTGGTTGGTGCCAGGGCGGTGCGCGGTTGGTGCCTGGTTGGTGCCTGGCACCGGTTAGGGCTTGACGCGCTTGCCGGCGATCGTGAGGTCAACGCGCTTCTCGCGCGGCGCCTTCTCGGCGGCGTTGCCGCTCGGGCACCCCGGGCACGCCGACGACTTCGAGCGCCGCTTCGGCAGGAGCGGCGTCAGCACCAGCCACGCGGCCCCGAGCGCGAGCGCCGTGACCACCCAGAACTGCCAGTCGTCAAGCGGGATCGCAGCCATCATCACGCACCACCTCCGAGGCCGATCACGATCAGGCGAGCGAGCCACGCCAGCAGGTACGCCACCGCGCTCATCCAGCCGAGCTGGAGCAGCGCCCACTTCCACGAACCCGTCTCGCGGCGCGTGACCGCGAGCGTCGGCAGGCACTGCATCGCCAGCACGTAGAACACAAGCAGGCCGGTCGTCGTCGCAGGATCGAACAGCCTCGATCCATCGGCGCGGGTCGCCTGCGCGAGTTCGTCGGCCACCTTCGCATCGTCGTCCGAGTCGCCCTGGCCCACGAGTACCGTGATGGTGCTCCTGAACACCTCGCGCGCGATGAAGCTCGTCATGACCGCGACCGTGAGCCGCTCGTCGAGCCCGAGCGGAGCGAACACCGGCTGCAGCGCGCCGCCGATCCTGCCTGCGAAGGACTGCTCCTGCTGGGCGCGTGCCGCGAGCGTCTCCGCCTCGGCGCGCAATTCGCCCGCCCCGTCGGCGTCGCCCGAAGCCTCGACATCCACGGCGCGGGCCTCGAGCGCCACCGCCTCGGCCGGCGCCTCTGCCACGGGATACGCCGAGATCCACCACATCACCACGCAGATCGCCAGGATCACGCTGCCTGCGTTCTTGAGGAACACGACGGCGCGGTCGTAGGTCGTCAGCAGTGCGGCACGCACATCGGGCAGGCGGTACGGCGGCAGCTCGAGCACCATCGGCCGACTTCGGCCCTTGATGATCGTGCGGCGGAAGATCGCAGCCGTGAGCAGCGCCGCTACCGCGCCGAGCGCGTAGCACCCCGCGAACGCGAGGCCCGCGAGAAACCCCGAGTCAGGAAAGAGCAGCGTCACGAGCAGCACGTAGACGCCCACGCGCGCCGAGCAGCTCATGAAGGGCGCCACGAGGATCGTCGCGAGCCGGTCCTTCGGATCGGGAATGAGCCGCGTGCTCATGATGCCCGGCAGCGCACACGCGTGGCTCGAGAGCAGCGGCACGAACGCCTGCCCGGGGAGGCCGAACCGGCACATCACCCGGTCCATCACGAACGCGGCGCGCGCGAGGTAGCCCGTGTCCTCGAGCAGCGCGAGCAGGAAGAAGAGAAGGCAGATCTGCGGCAGAAAGACGACCGTTCCCGCGAGTCCACCCACGATGCCGTCGACGAGCAGGCTCGTGAGGGCGCCCTCGGGAAGCGACGCCGAGAGCAGCGCACCGAGCGACGCGAATCCCTCCTCGATGAGCGTCATCGGCAGCTCCGCGAGGCGGAAGATCGCGAAGAAGATGGCGGCCATCGCGGCGACAAACACCGCGCCACCGAGCACGGGGTGCGTGAACGCCGCGTCGAGGCGGTCGGTCAGGCGGTCGGTGTCGGCGCCGAGCGAGTTGGGACCGCCCGCGATCGCCAGCACCGTCTCGTCGATCCATGCGTCGCGCGTGCTCGCGGCGACGACGGTCGCGGGTACGTCGCGCGAACCGCGGATCGCCGCAAGCAGCGGTTCGATCCCCACGCCCTCGCGGCCGTTCGCCGCCACGCAGGGCACGCCGAGCGCGACCGACAGCCGCGCGGGATCGACCGACAGTCCACGCGTGCGGGCGAGGTCGGTCATCGTGAGCGCCACCGCCACGGGCCGTGCGGCCGTCGCGACCGAGCGGAAGAGTCGAAGCCCTCGCGTCAGATTCGTCGCGTCGATCACCACGAGCAGCGCGTCGGGCTGGCAGCCCTCGAGCCGCCCGCCGAGGCTATCGCGGCACAG
>JBIIRG010000114.1:0-9405 GCA_044341665.1 Phycisphaerales bacterium
GATCAACGTAGAGCCACGTCAGCTCGCCTTCTGAATAGGCCACGAAGCCACAGACTTCATCCTCAATCTCGGCGACGACAACCTCTCCATCAAAGAGGCCTTCGCCTTCTGCGGTCTGCTCGAGGGTGAGAAACGCCTCGGCGAGTCCGCTTGCCCGCAACTCATGCATCCGGGCCGAGTCGTGAATGAGGCAGACGCGTTCCCAGTCTTCGGGAAGGTATGGACGCAAGTTCATGCGAGACCTCACGTCAAAGATCAAAGGCGCGCGACCCATGAGGCAGCAATCACCAACGATGACTCCTACGAGTCCCTTGCATCGCGTGGTTCAGAGGTGATTTTACTTGAACCACTGGCAAAGAGACTGCGCACAGCGTGGTCCTCACCCCGCCTTGATGCCACTCGAGCGGCGGGGAGTTCGGGCGATCAACGGCCCGCATTCCTCTAAACGAGTTGAGTGCACCCGCGCCAACCATGGACGCACCACATCCCTCCGCGCGAGCGGGATCATCACCCACGGGTCACGATTCGCAACGGGTCGGGACCGAACCAGCGGGTCCGACCCCGGGGGTAGTGACCCCTCCAGCGGGAGCGGACCTGTCTTAACCCGGCACCCTGCCCGGCGAGAGACCCGGAGAGACTTTCGGCCAATTCGGTCGGCCAGCGGGGTAGCCCGGCGACCCGGCGGTTAAGTCTCCGAGACAACGGTCGACCGCCCACCCTCGCCCACCCCTCGAAAGCGCTGCGCAGAAAGCGAAAGACGCGCCCTCGTGGAGGACGCGTTTCTCGTGCGTTTGGCGAGGGCTGCTGTTCGCAACCACTCTTGAAGTAGGGCGGGCTGGATTCGAACCAGCGTCTTATCGATTATGAGTCGACGGCTCTAGACCGCTGAGCTACCGCCCCGAAGTCGCAAAGTGTACTTCGCGCGCACGCGTGCGGAGTCAAGAGCGAGGCAGCGGCAAGAGCCGCTGCGCAGCGGTAAAACACGCCGCAGAGCTACCGCCCCGAGGACGCGGAGTGTAAATGGCGCGCACTCGCGCGGAGTCAGCAGCGAAGCGGCGGCAAACGCCGTCACCTCCCGCCGATGGGCCCGACCGTCGGCGCGTACCAGCTGCCCTTGCCGGTTCCGTGCCGAACGAGCGATCCGCGTGCAACGAGCTTCGTGAAGTGCGCCTTCAGCGTCGGTCGCTTCGCATCCGTCAGCCGGATCGCCTCACCGATGGTGATGCGGCCACGCTCGCGGGCGTATCGGATGATTGCCTCAGAGAGCGGCGCGAGCGAGCCAAGCGCAAGATCCTCGCGCGCCAGCCTTCGCTCGAGCTGTGCGGCCTGCTCGGCCATCGCGCCGAGGAAGTACTCGAGCCACGGCTGCCAGTCCTGCGGCGGAGCGCGCAGCGACGCCTGCGTGCGGCGCAGCGCGAGGTAGTACTCGGGCTTCGTGCGCTCGATCACAGCCTCGAGCGAGCTGTACGGCGCAAAGGTGTATCCCGCGCGCAGCAGCAGCAGGGTGGTCAGGACGCGCGACAACCGTCCGTTGCCGTCCTGGAACGGATGGATCGCGAGGAACACGACCGCAAAGACGCCGATCGCGACCAGCGGATGCGCGTCGGGGTCCTCGATTGCTGTGTTGGTCCACTCGACGAGCTCGGACATCAGCCGCGGCGTCTCGAACGGCGTCGCCGTCTCGAACACGACGCCGACCTGCTTGCCGTGCCCGTCGAAGGCCACGACATTGTTTGGGGCCGACTTGTAGTGTCCGCGGTGGCGCTCGTCCTTCTCGCTGTGGCGAAGAAGGTCGCGGTGCAGCTGGCGGATGTGGTTCTCGCTGAGCGGGATCGACCCGTGCGAGTTGATGATGAGATCGATGGCCTCCGCGTAGCCCGCGACCTCCTGCTCGTCGCGCGTGACGAATCGCCGGACGCCGACCCCGCGGAGAAGCGACTCGACCTCGTGGTTGGTGAGCGCGCTGCCCTCGATGCGCGTGGACGAGCCGATGCTTTCGATGGTGGCGATCTGGCGCAGCGAGGTCAGCCGATGGGGCGGGAGCGTGCCCGTTGCCCGCCAGGTGCCGCGGAACTCCTCGATGCGGGCCAAGAGCCGCAGCATGCGGGGGGAGAACTCGGGCGGTTTGGACGGGAGCATGGCCATATCGACATCCAAATATAGCCATAAAGCGAGTAGGCATCCAAAAAGACATCCAAAAATGTCCAAAAGGAACCACTGGACGCCCGCGAAGCCCCGTCCGCGAAGCCCCGCCCGCAAAGCCCTACGTGCGCGCCGTGCACGCCGCCGCGCCGCCCGCGATGAATCCCGTCGCCCACGCCCACTGGAAGTTGAAGCCGCCGATGCGGCCGTCGACATCGAGGATCTCACCGGCGAGGTGGAGGCCCGGGCACACGCGCGACTCCATCGTCTCGAGCTTCACTTCCGCAAGCGGCACGCCGCCCATCGTGACCTCGGCGTAGGTGAACCCGCGGTCGCCCTCGACCGAGAGCGGCAGCGCGCACGCGGCGCGCGCGAGCGCCTTGCGCTGGTCGCGCGTGAGCTGGCGCAGGCTCGTCGCGGGATCGACCGCAGCGATTTCGCACAGCGCGCGCGCGAGGCGCTCGGGCACGAACTCGCGCAGGAATGCAGGGGCGTTGGCGGCGCGGCTTGCGAGGAGCTTCGCGTCGAGCGTGTCCTCGCGCTCGCCTGCGATGAAGTTCGCGAAGAGCCCCGCGCCCGCGTCCTCGAGGATCGCCGCGCGCCAGTAGCGGCTGATGTCGAGCGCACACGGACCCGACAGCCCAAAGTGCGTGCAGAGGAGCGAGTTCGTGAACTCCTTGAGCACCTTGCCAGACGCCGCGCGCAGCGAAAGCGTCGCGGGCAGCGTGAGCCCCGACAGCGCGCGCAGCGGATGCGTGCCCGGCAGGATCAGCGGCACCAGCGCGGGGTGCACCTGGTCGGTGACCGTGTGCCCGAGCGCGCGCGCGTAGTCGTAGCCCGCGCCGTCGGAGCCCGACTTCGGCAGCGCCTTGCCGCCGGTCGCGAGGATCACGCGCGGCGCATGTGCCTCGCCCCAGTCGCCGCGCACGGTGAAGACGCCGTCCGATTCGTTGCGCGCGATCTCCGTCACGCGCTGCGGATGGCGGATCTCGACACCCGCATCGCGTGCGGCCTTGAGCAGCGCGTTCAGGATCGTGCGCGCGTCATCGGTCGTCGGAAAGAGCTTGCCCGTGTCCTCGCGCTTGAGCTCGACGCCGTACGCCTCGAAGAACCTGACCGTCTCCGCCACCCCGAAGCGCCGCAGCACATTCTTGATCGCGTTCGGCGAACTGCCCGCGTAGGCCTTCTCGTCGACCGCGTGGTGCGTGACGTTGCAGCGTCCGCCGCCCGCGACGAGGATCTTGGCGCCGAGCGTCTTCGCGCCGTCGAGCGCGAGCACGCGCGCGCCGGCGCGCCCCGCGTGGATCGCCGCGAACAAGCCCGCGGCGCCCGCGCCGACGACGATCACGTCGACCGTGTCCGCCGCGCCTGCGGTCACTTCGCTGCCTGCTCGGCAGGGTCCGATGCGACGAGCTTCACCGTTCCCTTGACATCGGTGGCCTTCTCCGATGCGAATGCGACGGCGACCTCGGCACCCTCGGGTCCGGCCGCGAGGAAACGCACGTAGGCGGATCCTCGTCCTGGCACGCCCGACTCGAGCCACACCACGCTGGGCTGCTCGCGCTGTACGTCGAAGGCGCGGTCGTACCGACGATCGGCGGTGCCCGATGCCACGATCGATGCGCCCTTGTTCGCCGTGAGCTGCACGCGGTCGGGCACGCCCGCCTTCGCCTCGGCCGCCCGCGCCGTGCGCGTTGGGATCATCGCGTCGTTGCGCAGTTCGACCGTGACCTCCCAGAGGCCGTCGCCCAGCTTTCGCACGAGCGACGGTCCCATCGTCACGCGCGGCATCTCGGCCGCGTGGAAGAAGGTGAAGGCTGCGTTGCGGTGGCACTCTTCCTCGAGCATGAACGCGGGCGGGATTCGCGAGGACCACTTGGTGCCGCCGCCCACGAGCACCTTGCCGAGGGTCGGATGGTCGACCTCCTTCAGCGGCGACTTCGTCTGCCCGAACAGCACGTGGTCCTGCCAGATGTCGCGCATCTGAGGCGACGGGTCGCCGCCATTCTGCGAGATGCGCTTCTCCGTCCACAGCTCGTTGGTGAAGCTCACGATGCCGAGGCTCTCGGCGATCCAGTTCACGAAGCCGCCGTGCACGGGGTAGAGGTCGGAGTGGATGACCATCGAGCGGTATCCGGGCAGCATCTGCTCGCCCACGCGCGCGATGGCGTCGTAGGTGCCGCGGTCGCGTGCGTAGGCTCCCTCGCGCTGTGGAACGCCGGGGCCGCGCAGGATCATGCCGCCCGTGTTGTGGTAGGCCTGGCCGGCGGCGATGTTCGGCTTCGTCATGATGAAGCGGCCGATCGCCTCGGTCTCGGGGTACGAGAACGGCCAGTCGCCCGCGCCACCCTGCACATGGTCGGGGTTCCAGCCCGCGGGCCAGTTGCGGTTCATGTCGTAGCCGCCGGGGCCGTCCTCGTTGACCTGCCCGTCGCCGTCGTTGTCGATGCCTTCCATGCCCGCCATCGACCAGTCGCCGCGGCGGATGGTGCCGTCGGCGCGCGGCAGGGGATCGACGCGCTCCATCTCGTTCGGATCGAGCTCGCTGCGCCGGTGCGTGCCGTTCGGATCGCGCCGCCACATCATGCCGACCGAGCCGTCGCCGTCGAGGTCGTCCGGCCCGTCTTCATCGGCCACGCCGTCGCGGTCGTCGTCGGTGGGCTTCATGCCCGTGCGCGATGAATGCGGGCTGTTCTGCCGCGCGAACCAGTTGGCGCGGCCGTCGGGGTTCGCGCAGGGCACGAGGTAGAACGCGCTCCGGTCGACGAGCTTCGTGATCGGCTCGAGCTTGCCGTAGTTCTCGACGAGGTACCACGCGGTGTAGAGGACCGTCTCCGAGGCGTTGATCTCGTTGCCGTGGATGTTGCCGTCGATGTACATCGCGGGCTTGTCGGTGTCGGGCCCGGTCTTGGCGTTGTTCAGGATCAGCGCGAACACCGGGCGACCCTCCGACGACTTGCCGAGCTCCACGTAGGTGAGGAGCGCGGGATGCGCCGCGGCAAGCGCCTTCGAATCGGCCATCAGCTGGTCGAAGTCGCGGTAATGGTCGAAGCGGATGGTGCTCTTGGCCGCAGGGCGGTCCTGCGCGTCGACGCGGTGGGTGAGGCTCGTCGTTGCCACGACGAGGGCCGAGACGACGGTCGCGGCGGAAGCGAACGTGCGTGGATTGCGATTCACTTGGCACCTCCTGCGGCGCGCACGCGGATGTCATCGAAGAAGGGGCCAGAGACGGCGACATCGATGGCGCCACTGGCGGGGAGACGGACGATCCAGCTGAACTCCCGCGAGGCGCTTGCCTCCAGGCGGTTGATCTTCTCGACGGGCTGGCCAGCGAGTACGGCCTCGGGCGCGAGCGGCTTTCCGTCGGTGAGCAGTCTCACGACGACGGGCGGCACCACGTCGGTGATGCGTCCCATCTCGGTCGTGGTCGCGATGTTGCCTGCGTTCGTGATGCGGAAGTCGATGCGGCCGAGTCCTTCGGCAAGCGTGGTCAGCCGCGCCTCGCTCGCGTCGATCCGCGGACGCTTGTCGGCGAGCGCGACGAGGAAGGGCGCGCTGCGCACGCCGAGTTCGCGCGCCTGCGCGATCGTCGGACTCTCGCGAAGGAACGGCACGAATCCGCCGATCTCGCACGCGCCGAGGGACGGATGGTTCGATGGAGCCCATGCCTTGAAGCCCGCGCCGTAGACCTTCTCGGTGAGGGTGAGCCACGCGGACTGCTCGGCGTCGCCTGTCTCCGGCGGAGCAGGCTTCGCTTCATCGCCCTCCTTCGCGTCTCCCTCCTTCGCATCCTTCTCGACGGGCTCCGGCGGCTTGGGAAGCTCGGGGCGCGCCCACCCGTTGGCGGCGACCGCCGCGATGCCGCGATGATTCGCGAGCCACAGCACGAGCGAGCCCGAGAGATCGGCGTTCTGCGTCTTCTCGATGCCGGTCTTGTCCTTCCAGAGCCGTGCGAAGTCGCGGTAGAGGTCGTGGTCCTCGGCGAGGTACACCATGGGCGTGCGGCCCGTGAAGTCCTTGTCCTTCGTGTCGGGAAACGCGACGAGCGTGTCGTGGCGACCGAACACCACGGCGGTGACGATGTCGGGGTGCTCGCGCACGAAGGCGGCGATGCCGAGCGACTCAGGCTCGCTCAGCTGGTACGGCCCCGCATCGGGCGAGAACTCGGGCCATCGGTGGGGGAAGTTGCGGTCGAGGTCGACGCCGCCCGTGGCGTCCTCGGCCGTGAAGCCGTCGAGGTCGCGGTCGAGGCCTTCGGTGAACACCTGGTGCGTGGCGATTTCGCCCTTGTCGCGGTTCGCGGGGCGGACGATGCGCGCATCGACCGCGTCGATCACATGCGTCGCCTGCTCGCCTGGTGGCGCCACGCGCCGCAGGAGCGTCACGAGGCCATCGCCATTGGAGTCGGCCGGAGGATCCTCGTCGGTCACTCCATCGCGGTCGCCGTCGACCACGCGCGCGTTGGTCGCGCGCGGCAGGCCGTCGCGCATCGCCGCGTGGCGGGCATCGGGGTTCGCCTCTGGAATCACGTAGAACCGCATCGAATCGAGCAGGGCGGCGTGATCGCGCACGAGGATCTCGATCGCCGCGAGGCACTGCTCGGTGGAGCCGAGGTTGACGCCGTCCATGCCCGCCACGACGAGCATCGCAGGCTTGCGCGACGTCGCGTCGGATGCACCGAGCGCAAGCGCCTGCACGGTGCGTCCCTCGCGGCTTGTCGCCACGCGCACGATCGATGCGCGGCCATTCGCAGCCCGGGCGAGCGCGTCGAGGCGTTCGGCAACCGATGCGTGGGCAGGGTAGCCGGCGGGTGCAAGGGGTCCGGGCGCGGCGGGCGGCTCCGCGGATGCGGCCGACGCGCATGCGAGCGCTGCGGCGCAAAGCGAGACGAAGCGGTTCAGGCGACGGGAAGCGAGCTTCATGACGCGCAAGATAGCGCGTCTGCGCGCGGCTCAGAGTTCGGTGTCGAGTTTCCCATCCTCGATGAGGTAGAGCCCCACGAGCCAGTTCTCGACGAGATAGGGCTCGACGCGGAGAATGCCCTCGATCGAGCCGAAGTTGATGGTGTGCTTCTTCCAGCCGCGGATCTCGCTCGCGAGCCGGACCTCGATGGCGTCGTACGGGGTGGGCGGCACGCCGATGCAGCACCCATCCCACTGGTTGAGCATGAGCAGGCACTCGCTCGAGGTCGGCGCCACCAGCGGGAACGCGAGGTAGCCGCTGATCTTCACCTGCTTGCCGGAGAGGAAGGCGATGCGCGCCGGCAGCTTCTTCTCGCCGAGGCGCGGCATGTAGTCCTCCTGTGCGCTCGCAAGGAACTCCCACGACACCTCGTAGGGCTGCTCGACGGTTCCTTCGCCACGGATGGTCCATGCGTCGTCGACCGCGATGCTGCCGTCGGCGAGGCGGACGAAGGTGCTTGGCAGGAGCTCAGCTTCGACGATGACGGGGATCTCCGGCTCGAAGCGAGCGCCCGCCGCGAGGGCCTCGGCCGCCGGACGGGCAGGCTCAGGCGTCGGTTCGAACTTTCGATCGGCCTGCTTTCCGTCCGCCTGCTTTCCGTCCGCCTGCTTTCCGTCCGCCTGCTTTCCGTCCGCCTTGGCTGCGCTTGCGGACGGGATTGCGGCTGCCGGCTCATCGAACACCGACGGATTGGAGGTCTCGCCGAGGGAGGTGCCACGCCCGGTCCTGTCGGCGTCCGTCTTCCCCTGCGCGCTGCTTGACGCAGAGGGCTCGAGCGCCGCCGCCCAGTCGCGCTCCACCTTGTGCTCGGGCTGGAACAGCACGACGAGCCCGCCGAGGAGGAGAAGCGCGACGATGGTCCAGACGATCTTCATCGAGTGCCTTGCTCAGCCGATCGGGCGGAGGTTGCGCGCGACCGGCGTCCGGTACGCAAGCACCGACGGCACGATACCCGCGATCGCAGCAAGAAGCGTCGTACCCATCGCCACAAGCACGACGCTGCGCGGGTCGAGTTCCGGCGCGATCACGATGCCGTGCGCTCCGATCAGCCACTGCGTGGCCGCGAAGAGGCCGACCGCACAGACGGCCACGCCAAGCGCCGCGCCCACGAGCCCGACGACCGTGCTCTCGGTGAGCACGAGCCAGAAGATGCGCGCGCGGCTTGCGCCAAGCACCCGCAGGATCGCCACTTGGCGGCGGCGCTCCGACATCGAGTTGATCATCGAGAGCAGGATCGCGAACGCCGACGAGACGAGCGTGGCCGCCGCCATCGCCAGGAAGAGCACGTCGACGCTCTTGACGATCGCAAAGAGCCGCTGCACCTCGTTCGATGGGATCGCGACCGTGATCGAGCCGTCGCGCCGCATCTTGTCGTACTGCGACACGAGCGCGGGCGGCGCGCTCGCTGGGTCGCGCGAGGGCAGCCGCAGCAGGACGCCCGTGACCACGCGGTCATCCTCGACGAGGTCCGCGGCCGTGACGGTCTTGTGCTTGCCCTCGCGCTCGAAGCGGTCGTGTGCGTGCAGGATCCAGGTCGACTCGAGGTCGGTGAAGAGCGCGCGATCGTGCGGCGAACCCGTGGGCGCGAGGATTCCGACGACGGTGTACTTGTACTCCTCGTGGACATGCGCGTGCTCGGCTTCGGCGGTGCCCTCGCGCGACTTGCCGGAGCCGTGCGTGAGCACGAGCTCGGCGCCCATGCGCAGGCCCGTCTCGCGCGCGACGCTCGAGCCGATCACGACCTCGAAGTTCCGCTCGAACGCGCGGCCTTCGGTGAACCTCCAAGGCTCGCCGAGGACCGGCTCGAACTTGCTGAAGAACTCGCCCGTGGTCGCGACGACGGGGAAGCTGCGGTAGCTGTCGCCGACCGCCGTGGGCACGAACATGGCCCAGGGGAACGATGCACGGATCTGCGCGAGCTCGGCGTAGGCGATCGGCGCCTTGGGCGGGTTCGCGTAGAAGAGGCCGTTGAGCACGCTGACGAGCGGACTGCCGTCCTTCGAGACCAGGAGATGCGCGTTGCCCGTGCCGCGCAGGAAGGCGCGCTCGCCCGCGGTGCGCAGCGAGAGGATCGCAAGCAGGAGTCCCGCGCTGATCGCGACGAGCAGGACCACCACGGTGGTCGAGAAACGGCGCGCAAGCAGGCTGCGGAGGACGATCGTGAGGTCGCTCACGCCGCACCTCCCGTCAGCGCGGTCGCCGTCGAGGCGGCTTCCAGCCGTTCCCTGCGCGCGAAGTGCGCCTCGAGCGACGGATCATGCGACACGACGAGGAGCGCCGCGCCCTGTTCGCGGCACGCGT
>JBIIRG010000115.1:0-9373 GCA_044341665.1 Phycisphaerales bacterium
GTTCATGAAGGCGGGCTTCGAGCGTTCGTCGCTGGCCAACAACCGCGGCTTCGGCTTCGGACATGACGGCAGTGGCGGATCGCTCGTCGAGTTCCTGGGCACGCATGTCCGCGCTGCGATCGGCACGGGCGCAAGCGAGACGGACCGTCGCGATCTCGCGGCGTTCGTCCTCTCGTGGAACACCGGCATGCACCCGGCCGTGGGCGCGCAGGCCACGGTCGACGGCAGTGCCGCGTCGCGCGCGCGGCGCGATGCGCTGCTCGCGATCGCGCAGTCCGATCTCGTGGCGCTTGTCGCGAAGTTCGTGGTGGGCGGCGTGGAGCGCGGCGTGGTCTACGGCGAGGGCGCGTTCGCCTCCGACGTCGAGATGGAAACGCACACGATCGCGTCGCTCGACGCGCTCGCGCGTCGGGGCACGCGCGTGACGTACACGCTGGTCACGCCGGTCGCCGCCGAGCGATGGCTCGACCGCGACGGCGACGGCCACCGTGACGGCGACGAGCGGGCGCGGTGCACCGATCCCGCCGATCCGAGCAGCTTCCCCGGTGCTCCGTGCCTTGCCGACCTCGATGGCAATGGCGCCGTGAACGGCAGCGACCTCGCACGGATGCTCAACAACTGGGGCGGATCGGGCGGCGTCGGCGACATCGACTGCAGCGGCGCCGTCAACGGCGCGGATCTCGCGCTCCTCCTGAACGCCTGGGGCGGGTGCGGCGGGTAGCGTCGGGACGTGGCCGACGGTCCGCGAGACGCGACAGCACGCGCGATCCGTATGCCGAGATCCGTCAAGCTGGCCCCCAAACATGCAGAATCCACGAGACGGGCGATTGTGCCAACGCGGAGTGGGATTACCCTCATCTGGTCCGACCTGTGTCTCGGGAGATTCGATGCGCCTCCACACCGCCCCCGTTCGTTCGCTCGCGCTCGCCGCCTCGCTCTGTGCGACCTCGCCCCTCGTGGCGCAGTCGTTCGTGCACTTCGAGAGCCCCCACGTGCATCCGCTTGAGCTCACGCCCGATGGTTCACGCGTCCTCGCGGTGAACACCGTCGACGCGCGCCTCGAGGTCTTCGATGTCCTGCCGTCGGCGCCCTACCTGCGCCTCGTCGGCTCGATCGGCGTGGGCCTCGAGCCCGTCTCGGTGCGCGCACGCGGCAACGGCGAGGCGTGGGTCGTCAACCACATCTCCGACTCGATCAGCATCGTCGACCTCGGCACCATGTCGGTGAAGGCCACGCTGCTGACCGGCGACGAGCCCTGCGACGTCGTCTTTGCCGGCACGGCGCAGCGCGCCTTCGTGACCGCATCGCAGGTGAACCGCGTCGAGGTCTACAACCCGGCGAGCCTCGCGACGGCACCGACCATCCTGAACATCGCGGGCGAGGACCCGCGCGCGCTCGTGACCGACGGCACCTACGTGTACGCGGCGATCTTCGAGTGCGGCAACGACACGACGGTCATTCCCGAGACGCGCGTCTCGACCGCGTCGATGAACCCGTACGCGGGCGACCCGAATCCGCCGCCGAACGCGGGCACGGGCTTCTCGCCGCCGCTCACGCCGGGCCTTCCGCCGTCGCCGCGCGCGGGCCTGATCGTGCGCAAGGACGCCGCGGGCGTGTGGCGCGACGTGAACAACGCCAACTGGAACCCGGCCGTCACCTGGAACCTGCACGGCAACGACGTCGCGGTGATCCAGGCGAACACGCTGGCGACCACCTACGCGAAGGGCTTCATGACCACGCCGATGGCGCTCGGCATGGCGCCTGATGGCCGCGTGATCGCGGTCGGCACCGAGGCGAAGAACGAGGTCCGCTTCGAGTCGAACCTGCGCAGCCGCTTCATCCGCTCGGAGGTCGCGGTGCTGCCCGCGGCGGGCGCGGTCACGAGCGCGCGCGCCGATCTCAACCCGCACCTGAGCTACGCGCAGACGACGGTCCCCCCCCTGCAGCGCATGCTCTCGATCGGCGACCCGCGCGGCGTCGCGGTCAGCGCCGACGGGACGCGCGCGTACGCCACGGGACTCGGCTCGTCGAACATCGTGTCGTTCTCGCTCGCGAACTTCGCGCGCCTCGGGAGCTGCAACGTGGGCGAGGGCCCGACGGGCATCGTGCTCGACGCGGCGCGCGGGCGGCTCCTCACGCTCAACCGCTTCGGCGGCTCGGTCTCGGTGGTCGACGAGTCGTCGCTCTCGCACCTCGGCGAGGTGCGCTTCTTCGACCCCACGCCACAGTTCATCCGCAACGGACGACCGCTGCTCTACGACACGCATGCGACCTCGGGCCTCGGGCAGGCGTCGTGCGCGAGCTGCCACGTCGACGCACGCATGGACCAGCTGTCGTGGGACCTCGGCGAGCCGTCGGGGCAGGTCAAGCTCTTCAACGAGCTGTGCAACCTCGGGCTGCCCGTGCAGCTCGGCAGCTGCGGCAACTGGCACCCCATGAAGGGCCCGATGGCCACGCAGACGCTGATCGGCCTCGAGGGACAGGAGCCCTTCCACTGGCGCGGCGACCGCAACAACTTCGCGGAGTTCGCGCACACGGCGACGGCGCTCCTCGGTGCCGACAGCGACTTCACCGCCACCGAGATGAACCGCATGGAGGCGTTCCTCGCGAGCATCGCCTTCCCGCCGAACCCGCACCGAAACCTCGACGGATCGCTCAAGACGTCGCTCGCGGGCGGCAACCCCGTGACGGGCGAGCAGCTCTTCAACACAGGCAACCTCGACTTCGTGCAGTGCGTGACCTGCCACACGATGCCGACGGGCGGCACCTCGAGCATCATCAGCGGCAACCTGCTGGCCGAGCCGCAGGCCATGAAGGTGCCCCACCTGCGCAACATGCTCGAGAAGACGGGCTTCGAATCGCTGACGGCGACGGCGAACAACCGCGGCTTTGGCTTCACGCACGATGGCGCGGTGCCGACGCTGTTCGACTTCTTCAAGCTCACGGTGTTCAACTTCGCGGCGGGCGCCGCGGGCGACCAGCAACGGCGCGACGTGTCGGCATTCATGCTCTCATTCGACACGGGCACGCACGCCTCGGTGGGCGCGCAGGCGACGATCGGCGGCGCGGCATCGAACGGCGCCACGCGGCGAAACCAGCTGCTCGCGATCGCGCAGGCGGGCAAGTCGCAGCTCACGGCGCGCGCGGTGGTGAACGGTGACGAGCGCACCTATCTCCTCGCGGGAAGCGTGTTCGACAGCGATGTGACCGGCGAGACCACGACGCTGGCCGCGCTCGACGCGCTCGCCGGGAAGGCCGCAACCGTGACCTACACGCTGGTGCCGAACGGCACGGGCCTTCGCGCACTCGACCGCGATGGCGACGGCTTCCGCGATGGCGACGAGCGGCTCGCCTGCAGCAATCCCGCCGATCCGCTGAGCCGGCCCGACAGCACGTGCCGCTTCGACCTCGCGGGCGATCCCTTCACGCTCGACGGCCCCGACCTCTCGATCCTCCTCAACAATTGGGGCGGCAGCGGCGCGGGCGACCTCAACTGCGACGGCGTCGTGGGCGGGCAGGACCTCGCGATCCTGCTCAACGCGTGGGGACCGTGCGGGGGATGAGCGTGCGCGTCGCGGCTACACGTGCCGCGGCGACGGCAGCAGCGCGTTGGCGATGAGCAGCCCGGCCGCGATCGATGCAGCGACGATGAGCGCGCTGAAGGCGGTGTTCAGGCCCGCGAGCGTGTCGCTGGCGATGATGCCCTGCATGCCGCGGAATCCGATGCTTCCCGGGAGCAGCAGCGCCAGGCCCGGCAGCACGATGGCGAGCGTCGGGCGCCGCCGCACGCGCGCGTAGAGGTTGCCCAGCATGCCGATGGCGGCCGCGGCGACGACGGGGGCGAGCTCGCTTCCGCCGAACTCGCGGGCGACGCGGACGGCGATCCACCCCGTGATGCAGGAGACGAGCACAAGCCCCGCACGGCGCGGCCGCGACTGGAACGCGATGGCCAGCCCTGCGGCGATCGCCAGGAGCGCGACGACGAGCCCGGCGCTCGGCGCCGCCGACTGCGTGACAGGCACCACGAATGAGGAATGCGGCGGGAGCCCGACGAGCAGCGCGATCCGCTCGCCGATCCCCGCACCCATGCCGACGACGACGAGCGTGGTGATGGCGCCGATCAGCCGCGCGCTTCCCGACGCGAGGTTGCGGGTCGAGAGCTCGGTCATCGCGGTGGCAAGCGAGAGTCCCGGCAGCAGCGTGACGAGCCCCGCGAGCGACACGATCGCGGTCGAGACCTCGAACCCGCCGCGGCGGCACGCGATGGCGACCAGCGCCGCCACGAGCGTCCCGATGCACGCCGCAGCGAACTCGGCGAGGAGCTCACGCTCGCGCCGCCCCGCGGCGAAGGCGATCGACGCGCCCACCGTGCAGCCGACCGGCAGCGCTGCGAACATCTCGCCCCAGGATCCGCCGAGAAAGAACGCGGCTCCCATCGAGAACAGCCCGTAGCCGAGGCACATGAGCCACGGCGCCGGCGGCTGCAGGCGCGCGCGCACGCGCGCGATCGCGGTGTTCGCCTGCTCGGCGTCGAGCTCGCCCCGCGCTACGCGGTCGGCCACGAGGTAGCTCTCCTCGAGCATCGCGAGCTTGGGCGATCCCGGGTCGACGCGGAAGTTCACCGCGCGCTGCGCGCCCTCCTCGCCGAGCGAGATGTTGATCCAGGTCGGCAGCGAGAAGACGGACACCTTGATGCCCAGGCGATCGGCGCACGTCGCCACAAGCCCCTCGAGGCGATGCGCGGGCGTGCCTGCTTCATGCAGCATGCGTGCGAGCGTCACGAGAAAGCGCTCGCCCGCGGGGAGCGTGCTCGCTGCCTTGTCGGCGGACTCTGTCGGCGTCGTCGGGGGCATCGGAAGGCGGCAACTGTACGCGGGCAAGGCGAGGGGAGCGGCGCGCGGGATGCGTCGCGCGGGGAATCGGCGGCGGTGTTCGAGGGAGCCACGACGCCCGTCGTCCCGCGGCGGCAAGCCGACGCCGTCAGCAACCCGTTCCGCTGTTTCCCCTGCGGGTCGACTGACGGGCGCTCGTCGCTCGTGGAAGGATGAAGGAACGCTGGCGGTGACCAGGCTCGACGGCCCGGCGCGCGCGTGTCGCGCGGAATCTCGCTGGTCCCCCCCACCCCTCGGCTCCTGTAGACTCTCGGAATGCTGCTTCGGCGGATCTACGACGAGCATCTCGCGCAGGCTTCGTACCTGGTTGGCTGCACCGCCACCCGGGAGGCGATCGTCATCGACCCGAGCTGCGACATCGACCGCTACCTGGCGCTGGCCGCGAAGGAGTCGCTGCGCATCGTCGCCGTGGCCGAGACGCATGTGCATGCCGACTTCGTGAGCGGCGTGTGCGGGTTCGTGGCGAACCATGCCGTGCGCGCCTACGCGAGCGCGGAGGGACCCGAGCCCGCGTGGATGCAGCGTGGCGCGCTGGCCGCGGGCGCCGAGATCGTCCGGCTGGGCGCGGGTGATTCGTTTCGCGTGGGCGAGCTTGCGTTCACCGTCCGCCACACGCCGGGGCACACGCGCGAGAGCCTCACGTTCGAGCTCGCGGGCACGGCGCGCGGTACCACGCTCCTCTTCTCGGGCGACTTCCTGTTCGCGGGCGACGTCGGCAGGCCTGACCTCGGGGCGTTCGCGACCGAGGGCATGACGCTCCACGAGGCTGTCGGGCGGCTGCGCGATTCGCTGGCCACGCTCGGCGATCTCCCGGCCGACACGCAGGTGCTCCCGGGCCACGGCGCGGGCAGCGAGTGCGGCAAGTCGATCTGCGGGCTGCCGGCGACCACGCTGGGGATCGAGCGCGTGATCAACCGCGCGCTGCGCACGCACGCCGACTCAGGCGCGTTCACCGAGGCGATGCTCGCGGGCACCACCGCGCCGCCCCCCTACTTCGCCCGCGTCAAGCGGCTGAACGAGTCGGGCGCACGCGCCATGTCGGGGCTTCCCGAGGTGCGTGCCCTGACGGCCGAGGAGTTCACGGCGCGCTGCGAGAAGCCCGAGTTCACCGTCATCGACACGCGGCCGTGGAACGACTACCTCGACACGCGGCTGCCCTATGCGATCAGCGCGCCCTTCGAGCGTTCGTTCGGGCCGACCGTCGCGAACTACCTCGAGGAGGACGACCGCGTCGTGCTCATCGCCGAGGGCGCCAAGGTGCATGAGATCGTGCGCGTGCTCCTGCGCGTGGGTCTCGCACCCGAAGCGATCGAGGGGTTCATCGAGCCGCGCACCGTCTCTGCCCTTGCGACGGGCTCCTTCGCGACGACCGGCGTCGACGAGGTGACGCCCGTGCGCGCGCACGAGCTGGTCGAGCGCGGCGAGGTGAGCGTGGTGGATGTCCGCACCTGCGCTGAGTTCGCCGCGGGTCATCTTCCCGGCGCGCTGCACGTTCCCTACACCCACCTGCGCGCCCGCCTGGCCGAGCTCGACCCGACGCGGCCCGTGCTCTGCTACTGCCGCAGCGGCAACCGCAGCGCGCGCGCCGCGGCCTTCCTGGCGCGCGCGGGCTTCAGCGCCCTCAACATGCGCGGCGGATACTGGCCGTACGCGGGTCGAGGGTTCGCGGTCGAGGCGTGATCGACGGGGCCGTGTCGAGACCCGTGTTTCGAACCACGACTACTTGTCCGCGGATTCAGACCGCTCGGAGGCCGCCGTCGCCGCCGCCTGCATCGACTGCGCCACGCGGTCCGCGCGCTGCACCGAGTCGATGAAGCGGACCTCGCCAAAGAGTCCCATCGAGACGAGACCCGAGCCATCGGGCAACCAGCCGAGCGAAAGCACGGCCTGCGTGTGCGGTGAGAACGCGGTGATCGCATCGCCCGTCTCGAGCGACCAGAGGCGCACCGTCCCATCGACGCCTCCCGTGGCCAGGATGGTGCCGTCGGGCGAGGCCGCCGCGATCGTGGCCATGTCGCGGTGTCGGTACAACACGAACTCGAAGTCAGATGTGTACGCGGTGAGCACGCGCGGACCGCCGCGCGGGCTGACCTGCACGGAGCCGTTGAGCGCCGGCAGCACCCAGCGGCCACCCGTGTAGTGGGCGGAACCGCCTCCTGCGATCTGCCAGCTGTCGACCGTCAGCGACTCGCCTTCGAGGAGGCAGTCGACGACACGCGTGGCGTCCGCGATGATCATGAGCGCGCGCGGCCCGTACCACTCGACGCGCCCAGCGATCTGCACCGGGACGGGCGCCTGGGCGAGCAGGCTTCCGTCGGCGCGGAAGACGCGCAGGTTTCCACGTTCGAAGAGTGCGAGCAGCGATGCGTCGTCGTTCCACGCCAGTCGCCGGAGATGGTCGAGGGGGCCCGTACCCACGGCGACCTCGGTCTTCAGGCCCGTCGCGAGGTCGTTCAACCGAAGCGTGTCGCCATCGAGCGAGGCGAAGTGCGTTCCCTGCCTGGACTGGCTGACGACGGAGAGCGGGCCGATCGCGGCGACCTCGCGCCAGACGCCGACCGCGAGGTCGAGATCGCGCACGATGCCATCGGTGCCGACGGCGCGCAGCGTCTGGGGCGCGAGGATGCGCGTGCTGCGCGGAGAACCCGGAAACGGCTGCGGGCTCCCGCTCCAGCGATCGTCGTTGCCGAAGAAGGCGAACTCGCCGCCGATGTTCGCGACAAGCGTGCCATCAATCGCCTCGCCCAGCGCCCACACGGGCTCCGTGCTGTAGCCCGAGCGCACCCCGAGCACGCGGCCGTCCTCGGCCGACACGCTGTGCACGCGACCACCGCGATCGCCCGCGTAGACGGTCTTGCCGTCGGCGGAGTAGGCGACCGACCAGAGCGAGTGCCTCAGGTCGGCGAGATGCGACACCGTTCGCGTGCGCGGGTCGACCAGCAGCACGCGCCCTTGGTTCGTGCCGACGGCGACCTTCGAGCCATCGGGTGCGATCGCCACCGACCGCGCGGTGGTCGGGCCGATGTCGAGCCGACCGAGGCTGCGGGGCGGTCCTTCGTCGGGGACTTCGAGCGCGACCACCGTGCGGTCGCCCATCACCGCATAGGCGGTGCCCGTGCCGAGCCAGGCCGCGCCGCCGAGATCCACGCCCGTTGCGATGTTGGCGAACTCGATCGCGCCGGTCGAGAGGCGGTAGACGCCCACCGCCTGCGCGCCCACGAGCAGCATGCGGTCGCCGTCGGCGGCGGGCAGGATCGCGCGTAGCACCTGGTTGACCTGCTGGATGACCTTGATGGTTCCGTCGCCCAGGACCTCGAAGAACTTGCCGCCCTCGTCGCAGCCGAAGACGCGTGTTCCGTCCCACGAGAGCCCGACTCCGTAGAACGGAAGGTCGGTCTTGGCACGGGCAAGTTTCGCGTTCGGAGCGCGGCCGGGCCCGAGGTCCACGGTGGCGCTGCCGCCGTCGTCGCCGCCTGCCGCGAAGCGCGTGCGGTCGGCGCTCAGGCAACCCGCCATCATGTGCCCGCCCACCATGCGCTGTGCGGGAAAGACAGCGTCGTCGACCTGCCTGCGGATCATCCCGCTCACGAGCGCAGGGCGTACCTCGGCGAGGTCCAGCGGTATGTATCCATCGAACGGAATGAGACCGCGCTCGGCGTCGATCGTCGCGAGCGCAAGTCGCGCGCGGTCGCGTTCGTCTCGCGCGCGAGAGAGCGAGAGGAAGGCGATCACCGTGGCCAGCACGAGGGCCGTTGTCGAGACGACGACCGCTGTGGTCCAAGCGGGATTGCGCCGCGCAGCGCGCAGCAGTCGCTCGATGCCGCGCTCGGGCCGCGCCCGCACGCCATGCCCGTCGGCAAACGCGCGCAGATCGTCGGCGAGCTCGCTCATGGTCGCGTAGCGGCGGTCGCGGTCCTTGGCCATCGCCTTGGTGATGATGGCCGAGAGGTCGGCGGGGATCGTCGAGTCGACGAGGTGCGGCGGCGCGGCTTCGGTCGCGCGCATGATCTGCGCCGCGTCGAAGTAGAGGTGGCGCGGGATCTCGTACGGACGTCGGCCCACGACCGACTCGTACAGGATCACGCCGAGCGCGTGGACGTCGATGCGGGTGTCGATGTCGCCGGGGGCGAGCTCGAACTGCTCGGGCGCCATGTAGGCGGGCGTGCCGATGAGCGAGCCCGCGATGGTGTCGTTGGGCGCCTCGCCCTCGGGCGAGACGAGCCGCGCGATGCCGAAGTCGATGATGTGCGGCGTCCCGTTCGGACCCACGAGGATGTTCGAGGGCTTGAGGTCGCGGTGGATGACGCCGCGGCCGTGCCCGTGCTGCATGCCGTCGCAGACGCGCGCCATGCTGCGGGCGATCTCGACGCGGCTCACGCGGCCGCTGCGCGCCCACTCGACGAAGCTGACGGCGTCGTCGATGCGCTCCATGATGATGTACGGGAGCTCGACCCCCTCGCGGACGGCGGTGCCCAAGGCGT
>JBIIRG010000344.1:0-2783 GCA_044341665.1 Phycisphaerales bacterium
CGACCCGAACCGCCTCTACGCGACCTGGTTCGAGGGCAATCCCGCCGCGGGCCTCGAGCCCGACCTAGAGGCGAAGGCCCTCTGGGAGTCGCTCCTGCCGAAGGACCACGTGATTCCCGGCAACATGAAGGACAACTTCTGGGAGATGGGCGACACGGGCCCGTGCGGTCCGTGCACCGAGATCCACTACGACCGGATCGGCGGCGGACGCAACGCCGCGCACCTCGTGAACTCGGGCGACCCCGATGTGCTCGAGATCTGGAACCACGTCTTCATCCAGTTCAACCGCGAGCCCGACCGCTCGCTCAAGCCGCTGCCGGCGAAGCATGTCGACACGGGCATGGGCCTCGAGCGCCTCGTGAGCGTCATCCAGGACAAGCGCTCGAACTACGACACCGACCTGTGGGCGCCCGTCTTCGAGGCGATCCGCGCCCGCACCGGCGCGCGCGCCTACACGGGCAAGCTCGACGACCACACCGACATCGCCTACCGCGTGATCGCCGACCACATCCGCTGCCTCACGCTCGCGCTCACCGACGGCGCGACCCCGTCGAACGAGGGCCGCGGCTACGTGCTCCGCCGCATCCTCCGCCGCGCGGTGCGCCACGGCCACCAGACCCTCGGCGTGCGCGGTCCGTTCCTGAAGGACCTCGTGCCAGCGGTCGTCGCGAGCCTCGGCGGCGCGTTCCCCGAGCTCGCGCCCGCAGCGAAGCGCGTGGCGCAGCTCATCGAGGAAGAGGAGATCCAGTTCGGCAAGACGCTCGAGCGCGGCCTCGCGCTCTTCGCCGAGGCCGCATCGCAGGTCAAGAAGTCAGGCGGCCGCACCGTCTCCGCCGAGGACGCCTTCCGCCTGCACGACACGTGGGGCTTCCCCGTCGACCTCACGCAGGTGATGGCCGAGGAGGCGGGCCTCACCGTCGATGTCGCCGGCTACGAGGCGCTCATGGAGGCCGCGCGCGAGAAGTCCCGTGCTGCGGGCGGTGCCGAGACGGGCATGCACTTCCCGCCCGATGCGATCGCCAAGCTCGAGGAACTCGGCGTCAAGCCGACCGACGACCAGGGCAAGTTCGCGGGCAAGCCCACGAACGCGACGCTCATGGCGATCTGGAACGGCAAGAACTTCGACGAGCATGTCGAGGCCGACAGCTCGGCGGCGCTCGCGTTCATCTTCGACAAGTCGCCGATGTATGCCGAGATGGGCGGACAGGTGGCCGACCACGGCTCGTTCCGCACCGACCGCGCGAGCGGCCACGGCGGCAACATCGAGCGCTCGAGCGGCGGAAACGCCGTGTTCCTGGTGGATGACGTCCAGCGCGCGGGCAACTACGTGCTCCACATCGGCCGCCTCAAGCACGGCCGCATGAGCTGCGGCGAGACAGGCCAGCTCATGATCGAGCGCGACCGCCGCGACGCGATCCGGGCGAACCACAGCGCGACCCACGCGCTCAACCTCGCCCTGCGGGCCGTCGCTGGCGACGAGGTCGAGCAGAAGGGCTCGCTTGTCGACGACGAAAAGCTCCGCTTCGACTACGCCGCGAAGGCCGCGCTCACGCTCGACCAGATCAAGGAGGTCGAGCGCCGCGTGAACGCGGCGATCGCCGCGAACCTCACCGTCGACGCGCGCGAGGTCCCGCTCGCGAAGGCCCGCGAGATCAGCGGCGTGCGCGCCGTGTTCGGCGAGCGCTACCCCGACCCCGTGCGCGTCGTCTCGATCGGCGCGACCGTGGCCGAGCTCGTTGCGAAGCCCGACAGCCCGAAGTGGAAGGAACTCTCGATCGAGTTCTGCGGTGGAACGCACCTCGCGTCGATGGGCGAGGCGAAGCAGTTCGTGCTCGTGTCGGAAGGCGGCCTCGCGGCAGGCGTGCGCCGCGTGTTCGCGCTCACCGGCCCGCGCGCGATGGCCGCGCAGATGGCCGCCGACGGCCTCGCGCAGCGCATCAAGGACGGCGCCGCGAAGCTCGACGGCGAGGCGCTCGCGAAGGAGATCGCCGACATCACCAAGATGAGCGAGTCGCTCGAGCTCGGCGCCGTCGCCAAGGTCGAGATCGACCGCGCGCTCGAGCCGCTGCGCGAGAAGGCAAAGGCCGCGCGCAAGCAGGCCGAGGGCGCCGCGCGCGACATCGCGGTGGCGCAGGCGCGCACGCTCGTCGAGCAGCACGCCGCTGCGAATGCGGGCAAGCCGCTCGTCGCGATGATCAACGGCGCCGACGCGGGCGCGCTGCTCGCCGCGATCGACGCCGCGCGCGCGAAGCTCGGCGAGACGCCGGTGCTCTTCCTCTCCCCCGACTTCGACGGCGGGAAGGTCGCGATCGCGGCGACGTGCCCGAAGTGCGCGATCGACCGCGGCCTCAAGGCCGGCGATTGGGTGAAGGCCGCGGCGCAGGCATGCGGCGGCGCGGGCGGCGGACGCCCCGACACCGCGCAAGCGGGCGGCAAGGATCCGTCGAAGACGCGCGAGGCGCTGGATGCGGCGAGGGCGTTTGCGGCGGGGAAGATCTGAGCGCCCAGTCCGAAAAGTCCCTGTACGAACGCGGATCTGGAGCACAGACCGTCGCATGAGCTGATAGCTTGCGATAGTGCTCAAGACGATATTGACTATTCGACGCCTGGATGCGACCGATGGCGCGAGATTTCAAGTCGCGCTCTTTGATCGCGCAGGGCTGCTCGATGCCCTCGCCGACCAAGTGACGCTTCCCGACGTCACAGACCGCGAACTGATCATGATCGGGGCGCAGGGCAACTCGACGGCTCGACTGGATCAGCAGGCCCGGACACACTTCATC
>JBIIRG010000116.1:0-9345 GCA_044341665.1 Phycisphaerales bacterium
CTCGCGCAGGCGCAGGTCGAGCTCGACCGCGGCGGCCTTGAGCTGGTCGCCCATGCCGTAGAGCATCTGGAGCTCGAGCGCCGACTTCGGGAGGTTGCGCTTCTCGAGCGCTGCAAGCGTCGCGGCGATCGAGCGCGCGTTGTGGCTTCCGAGCGCGAGCTTCACGCCGCCCTCGCCCTTCGACGCGGGCGTCGACGCGACGAACGCGGCCGCCATCCGCTCGAAGCTCGCGTCGGTGTCGACCTTGCGGCTCCACACCGGCACGGGCCAGCCTTGCTGCTCGGCGTTGATCGTCTCGTAGTCCCAGTACGCGCCCTTCACGAGGCGCACCGTGACCTGCCGACCGGACTTCTTCGCCCAGTCGATGATGCGCCGCGCGTCGTCGTCGCCCGAGCGCAGGTATGCCTGCATCGCGAGCCCCGCCTCGAAGTCGTACTTCTCGCAGGCGCGCATGAAGAGCTCGAGCGTGAGGTCCTTGAGCGCGAACTGCTCCATGTCGAAGTTGACGAGCACGCCCTTCTTCTTCGCGGCGACGAGGATCGGCCCGATGTTCTCGAGGAGTCCCTTGATCGAGCCCTCGGTGTCGATCGGGTCGACGCGCGCCGAGAGCGAGCTGATCTTGATCGACACGTTCGTGCGCGGGATCGCGCCGAGGTGGTCGGTTTCGAGGCGCGGGTTCGCGCCCCACGAGGCGACGGTCTGCGGGAGGTTCTCGATCAGGTCGAGGTACTTGCGGCGGTAGGCCTCGGCCTCCTCGTCGCTCACGCAGGCCTCGCCGAGGAGGTCGACCGAGAAGCACAGCCCCGAATCCCAGATCCGCCTCAGCGTCGGCAGCGCGCTCGCCGCGTCGGTGCCCGCGATGAACTTCTGCGCCATCGACGTGATCTGCCCCGACATCGTCTTGGTGACGACGCCCTTCATCAGGGCGCCGGCCTTGAGGCCCGTCGCGACGAACGGCGGCGGAGTCACGCCCGGCTGCGAGAGGTAGTCGGTCAGGTGGTCGTAGACCGCGTCGTTGTCCTTGAGCGTCGGGAAGCAGTCGACGAAGCGGAAGAGCTGGACCTTGAAGGCCTCGTCCTGCATCGCCCAGTCCATGAGTCCTTCGCTCCACACCGCGAGCATGCTCGTCTTCGCGTTGCGCGCGCGGGTCAGGAAGTCCGCGCCGATCGCCTGCGTGCGCGCCTCGATCGCGGGATCGCGCTCGACGACGCGCCCGAGGGGCGCCGACGGTGCGGAGGGTGCGGCGGCGGTCGCGGACTTCTTCGACTTGAAAAACAGGGCCATAGAGCCACGCAGTATAGATCCCCCCGTCGCTCGGAAGGTCGCAGGAATCGCGGTCAAATCACGCGTGGCGCGCGGCCGCTGCTGCGATCGCACGCTCGTACACGCGGACGGTGCGCGTGGCGGCGCCGTCCCAGTTGATGCCGCGGATCTCGAACGCCCCGTGCTCGACGAGCTGCCGCGAGAGCGGGGGATAGCGGAGGACGGCGATGATCTTGTCGGCCATGTCCTCGATGTCCCAGAAGTCGACCTTGAGCGCGTGCATGAGCACCTCGCTCACGCCCGAGCTCTTCGAGATGAGCACCGGCACGTTGTGGCTCATCGCCTCGAGCGGCGCGATGCCGAACGGCTCGCTCACGCTCGGCATCACGTAGAGGTCGGCCATCGCGAACACGCGCGAGATGTCGCGGCCTCGGAGGAACCCCGTGAAGAGGACCTTGTGGCCGATGCCCATCGATGCGGCCATCTCGATCATGCGCTGCGCCTGATCGCCGGAGCCTGCGACGACGAACTTCACGTCGTCCATGTGCTCGAGCACCTTCTTGGCCGCCTGGATGAAGTACTCCGGTCCCTTCTGCATGGTGATGCGGCCGAAGTAGAGGACGATCTTGTCCTTCGAGTGGATCGGCTGCACGCCGGCGTCGGCGGGATTCAGGTCGACGCCGTTGTAGACGACGTCGATCTTGGCGGCGTTGACGCCGTAGCGGTTGATGCACACGTTCTTGGTGAGCATGCTCACGGCGATCGCGCGGGTGGCGCCGTGCATGCCGCGTCGCTCGATGTTGTAGATCTGCTGGTTCGGGTGCTCGCCGGAGCGGTCGAACTCCGTCGAGTGGACATGCACAATGAGCGGCTTGCCCGTGAGGCGCGAGAGCGCGAGGCCCGCCGGATAGGTGAGCCAGTCATGCGCGTGGATGACGTCGAAGTCGAGCCCCTTGGTGGCGTCGACCGCGAAGCGGGCGTAGCGGTCGGCCATGCCGAGGAGGTCGCCCGAATAGTCGGCGGCGTCTGCCCCGCGCGAGCCGACGGCCTCCTTCGGGCGACCAGCGGTCTCGGGCAGCGCCGACTCGATCGCGCGCTCGATCGGATCGCGCACGAGTTCGGGGAACGCGCCCGCCTTCGCAAGCGTGCGGATGCGCTCGATGCTCCAGCCCGCGTCGCGCATCATGCGCACGCTCTCGGCGACGCGCGAGGGCGCGCTGCTGGCCGCCGCAATGCAGTCGTAGACGCCGGGAAACTCGCCGGGAAGCTCCACGAACCGCGTGGAGTTGAACTCCTCGACGATCTGGTTCCACTGCTCCCGCTCGCGCACCGTCATCGCGGCCGAGACAGGCGGGTCGGCGGGAATGCTCGGGGCCGCATCGGGGGCACGGTTGCTGACGACCGGCCTTGGGGCGGCACCGACGGGCGGCGGAAGTCGCCCCCCGAGCCGCTCGAGCACGGCGCCCGGGCTGACGAGCCGCACGTGCGACGCGCTGTCGGGCGGAACCGACTTCGGGAGGACGAAGGTCACGTCGACGTGCTGGCGGTCGAGCGCCTTGGTGAGGCCGTAGCAGGCCGTACCGAGACCGCCCGTGATGAACGGGGGAAACTCCCAGCCGAGCATGAGGACCCGTAGCGCCATCCCTTTGACACCTCGCCCGGCTGATCCGGGCAGCTCCGTCGGATCGAAGTCTCCGACACCTGGCTACCTGCTGGCTAACTGCACGCGAGCGAACTCACGCGCTGAACGTCACTCGTCGTCGTCGCCGCCGCCCACATCGCCGAGGGACCGGAACGCCGCCTCGTAGGCGAAGAGGAACTTCGCCGCGACATCCGCGTCGGCGTTCAGTCCCGCGGGCAGCGGACTCTCGAACGTGTACAGCTTGGCGTCGTCGCGGAAATGCTTGATCGCAGGCACCTTGCCGCGCCATCCCAGCTCGGCGAGCTCCTCCTCGACCAGTTCCTCGATCGGATCGCCGAAGTGCATGAGGTCCGACTCGATCGACTCGCTGAGCCAGCGGTCGGGCGTGGCGAATCGCACGGTCAGGACGTCGCCCGTCGCCGCGAGTTCGTACCAGGCGGGTTCTGGGCAGTCCTTGGCGTGGCAGCGCAGGCGATCGGGCAGCGCCTCGATCTTGCTGAAGACACCGCGGGCGTTCGCGTGGGAAAGTACGGAGGCAAGGATCGGATTCACGGCGGGCACCTCATCACCGCCGCTCGGCGGGGGCGACATCGTAGCGGCGCCCTTGTCGGGGGGGTGAAGACTCCTCGCGCAGACACTGCTTTCGGCGCGTCAGTTCGACGCAGATCGATCATGAAATCGCAGGGAAACCGCCGCATGCAGAAACTGCGGCTCCGAGAACCGTACGATGCGGACCGCCGCCTTCGGGTTCACCGAGGCTTCATGGAGGATGCATGGCGCAGCAGGGAGAATCCGGTCAGTCGGGAGCAGCGACGCGTGCGGAGGGACCGTGGACGGTCCGCCGTCTGATCGCGTGGATCTCCGGTTTTCTCGGGGAACGCGAGGTCGACGCGCCACGGCACACGGCCGAGATCCTGCTCGCCGAGGTGCTCGGCGTCGAGCGGCTGAGGCTCTACATGGAGCCTGAACGCGAGCTGGAGGCTGCGGAGCGAAGCGCGCTGCGCGCGCTCGTCGCGCGTGCCGGGCGACATGAGCCCATCCAGTACCTCGTCGGACACTGGCCGTTTCTCGGGCGCGACTTCAAGGTCTCGCCGAGCACGCTCATTCCCCGACCGTGCACCGAAGTGCTCGTCGAGCACGCGCTCGGCTGGTACCGCGCGCGCGGCGCCGGCAAGGTCGACGTGCTGGACCTCTGCACGGGCACGGGCTGCATCGCTGCATCGCTTGCGCTCGGGATGCGGGCGATCGCGCGGCCGGCGTCGCTCGGCTGCAAGCCGCTTCGCGGCGGAGTCGAGGTCGGGCAGCTGCCTGTGATCGAGTTGTCGGCGCCACCGCAGGCCGGATCGGCGCAGCGGGCGCCCGCCGACGACATCTCCGTCGTCGCCACCGACATCGTTGCCGAGGCGGTCGCGCTCGCGCGCGAGAACTGCGCAAGGCTCGGAGCGGATGTCGAGTGCCGCGTCGGCGACCTCTGGAGCGCAGTGCGCGCCGACGAGCGATTCGACATCGTCGCGTCGAACCCTCCCTACGTGACTGACGCGGAGTACGCCGAGCTCGACCGCAACGTGCGCGACTACGAGCCGGCGACGGCGTTGCGCGGCGGGCGCGATGGCCTCGATCTCGTCCGCAGGGTGATCGACGGTGCAGCGGTCCACGTGCGCCCCGGCGGGCTCCTGCTCGTCGAGATCGGCTGGAAGCAGGGGGATGCGGTGCGAGGCCTCGTGGCAGGCCCGCGTTGGCACGGCGCCGAACTCCTGAAGGATGGCGACGGAATCGACCGCGTGCTTGCCGTCCGACGAACCGACGGCTGAGTTGCCGCGAGGGCAACCACCGTCACGGCGTCCGCAGCGACTCGGTGAGCGCCTTGCGCGCCTCCTCGAGCAACTGCGAGACCTGGAACGGCTTGAACAGGAAGCAGTGGAGCCCTTCCTGGCTCGAGCGGACGATCGAGTGGTTCGGGTCGTAGCCGAACGCGGTCATGAGCATGACCGGCGTGGCGGGGTTCGCGTCCTTGGCGGCGCGGAACACCTCGTAGCCGTTGGCATCCGGCATGCGCACGTCCGACACCACGAGGTCGAACGGGCGGCCTGCAGCGGCGCGGGCGCGGATCGCCTCGATCGCCGTGGTCCCGTCGCCGAACTCGCTCACGCTGCAGCCCTGTTGCTCGAGCACCGCGCGCACGGTGGAGCGGATCGACAGCTCGTCGTCGGCGACGAGGACATCGCGCCCCGCGAACACGGGATCGCGCACGCCCTCGCGCATGAACTCCTCGACGCCGAGCACGCCGCGCGGACCGGCCGCGACATGGCGGATGAGCTCGTCGACGCGCGCCGCGTTCTCGATCAGGCGGGTTGCAGCGGCATGCACGGCGGTGTCGCCGTCCCGTGCAAGAAGCGCCCGCGCGTCGTTCGCGATCGCCTCGAGCGGAGACGTGGCCTCGCGCGCGAGGTTCGCGACCACGGTGCGCGTGGTGTCGCAGCGCTCGGCCACGAGCATGTCGAGGATGTGGAGCGCGAGCGCCACGTAGCGCCCGAGCAGTTCCGCACCGATGCGGTCCTCCTCGTCGAAGTGAGCGAGTTCCGTGCTCTCGGCGTTCAGCACGCCCACCACCGCGTCGTGCAGGCGAAGCGGGACGGTGACCGAGCTGCACGCGCCGGGCAGCCCGTGGATGTACCGCGGGTCCTTGGTGATGTCGGGACAGACGACGCTCTCGCCGGTGGTCGCGACGACGCCGCTGATGCCGTTCCCTTCGGCACGGGCGAAGATGCGCTCGCCGATCCCGAGCGGCACGAGTCCGCTGCAGAAGACGAGCTCGAGCTGCCCGGTGCGGCGATCGGTGAGCCGGTACTCGAAGTGGTCGAGCCCGAGCACGCTGCGCGTCGCGGCGATCACGCGGCCCTCGAGCGCGCGGAGGCGCTCCGCTGCGTTCATGGCGCGCACCGCATCCGAGTCGAACTGAAGGAGACCCGCGCCGGCCTGATCGATGGCGTCGAGCCGGTCCTGGATGCGGCGCGTGGCGGTGGCGTCGACCAGCAGCGCGACCGCACCGACGACCTCGCTCTCGGCGGTCCGGCGGAATGGCGTCATGACCACGTCGAACCAGGATGCACCCACGCGGAAGTGCCCGCGCACCGTCGCAGCAAGCGCCTTGCCGCGGCGCCAGGCGCTCGTCGCGTCGGCGCAGCAGTCGGTGAACCGCCGCATCACCTCGGGCGACTGCGCCGCGAGCCCGTGGTTCATCCAGACGATCTCGCCGCCCGATCCAGCTGCAGCTTCGACGATCCCGACGCCCTGGCCGAGAAGCTCGAGCGCACGCGCCGCGCGGTCGCCTGCTGCCGCGTCGCGCGAGGGGGCCTTCGTGAGATCCTCGATGGCAAAGCGCGCGAGCGCCGCACGCTCGGCGGAGGAGAGCGGCGCCCCGCCCCGCAGTTCGTAGCGGTGGGGGCCTTCGTGCATCGCGTTTGGGTCGGGGCCGTCGCCTACCCCGCTGGGCGCATCGTCGCTCGGCATGTGTTCGTCCGTGAGTCGGGGAGTGTATACCAGCCACGAACCGGGCGGCGCGGCAGGTACACGGCCGACGGAGGCGCCGATACACTTTGGACTTGTGAGCGATTCGGGATCCGACGCTGCCATGGGCTCCAGCCCCGACGTGGATGCCGCGAACGACGCCGGCGAGGTGGCGGTGCGCGCGGATGTCGGCGTGGTCGCGTGCAATCTCGTCAAGCGCTTCGGTCACGCCGTCGCGGTGCGCGACGCATCGTTCGTGCTTCCATCGCGCGGGGTGTGCGGGCTCCTCGGTCCGAACGGAGCCGGCAAGACGACCACCATCCGCATGATCGCCGGCGTGCTCGCGCCCGACGCGGGGGAGCTCCTCGTCGCGGGCGTGCCCGCCGCGCGCGATCCGCAGGCGGTGCGCGCGTGCGTCGGCTACCTCCCGGAGTCGGCGCCGCTCTACCCCGAGCTGACGGTGCGCGAGTATCTCGAATTCAGGGCTGGACTTGCGTCGATCGGCCGGGCCGCGCGCCGTGCGCAGATCGACGCCGCGATGGAGCGCTGCGACGTCGCGCGATTCTCGACGCGGCTGTGCGGCCTGCTCTCGAAGGGCATGCAGCAGCGCGTCGGCCTTGCCGCGACCTTGCTCGGCGATCCGCGGATCGTGATCCTCGACGAGCCGTCGGTGGGGCTCGATCCCGGGCAGACGCTCGCATTCCGCGAGCTCGTCCGTGAGCTCGGCGAGACCAAGCTCGTTCTCTTTTCGTCGCACCTGCTTGCCGAGGTCGAGAGCGTGTGCAGCGAGCTGCTTGTGATCGCCCACGGGCGCGTCGTCGTGCACGAGCCCCTCGCGCGCTTCCGTGCGCGCGCTGCCGCCGATGCCGCCTACTTCGTGGAGAGCGAGCGCGGTTTCGCGATCGCGGCCGATGCGGCGGGGATCTGCCGCAGCGTGCGCGAGATGCGGCTTCCCGATGGATGGACACGCACGGAGTTCCTCGCCACCGACGAACGCGATCCCCGCGAGTCGGTCGGTCGGTTGCTCGCCGAGGTGCGCATTCCCGTCCGCGCGATGGGCGTGTGCGAGCGCACGCTCGAGCAGGTGTTCGTGACGCTCGTGCAGGAGGCCGCGTCGTGATCGCGCGCCTCCGGCGGATCGGCGCCATCGCCGCGCGCGAGTGGCGAAGCACCTTCGTCGCCCCGAGCGGCTGGATCGTGCTCTCGATCTTCGGGATCGTGGCCGCCGTCGCGTTCTTCAGCGGCACCTTCGCCGACGCGCGCCCCGCGACCCTTCGGACCGTGCTCCTCGCCTGCGGATGGTCGCTGCTCGCGACCGCTCCCGCGATGTCGATGCGCAGCTTCAGCGACGAGTTCAGGCTCAAGACGTGGGAGACGCTCTTCGCCAGCCCGCTCTCGACCGCCGAGATGGTGCTCGGGAAGACGGCCGCGTGCGCGGGCATCGTGGCGACCTGCCTGCTGCCGGTCGCGCTGCTTGCCGTTCCGCTCGAGGCCTACGCTGCGCCGGACTACGGCGAGATCGCGTGCGGACTGCTCGGACTTTTCCTCGCGGGCTTCGCGGCGGGGTGCCTCGGGATCGCCGTCTCGAGCGCGACGTCGAGCCAGGCGGTTGCATTCCTCGGCGCGTTCTTCCTCTGGCTCGGGCTCGTCGCGGGCTCGCGCATCCTCACGGGCGTGCTTCCGATCGAGCACGCGCCGCTCGCAGCGGGCCTCGACCCCATGAAGCGCCTCGAGGGCTTCGCGCTCGGCCTCTTCGACACGGCGGCGATCGGCTACTTCCTGGCGATCGCCGCGACGGCCGTCGCGTTCGCCATCGTGTCGCTCGAGCGCGTGCGCGGGCGCTCGCCTGCGTCGTGGTTCTCGCGCGGCGCCGTGGCCGGCGAGCGCGCGTTCCTGCTTGCGGGCGTCGTCTGCTGCGCCGCCGCGTCCGTTGCGCTGCTGTCGCGCCCGGCGCTCCGCGTCGAGCTCGACGCCACCAAGACGCGCGCCTACAGCCTTGCGCCTTCCACGGTCGACCTCCTGCGTGGGCTCGAGGGTCGCTGGCAGGTGCTGCTCTTCGTCGACGCGGCGCAGTCCGACCCCGCGGTGCTCCGCCAGATCGACGAGGTCCTCGAGCGGTTCCGCGACGCGAACGACGCGATCGACGCGCGGCGCATCGACCCGGCCGATCCCGCGTCGAGCGGCGCATTCGAGGAGGCGCTCGCGGGGCTCGTCGCGAGCCGCAGCAGCGACCTCGCCAAGTCGGAAGCCGCCGTGGCACGCGCCTTGGGCGTCTACGATCGCTTCCGCACCGAGAGCAGCTCGCAGCCCGCGGGACTCCGTGCCGCGGCGCAGCAACTGCCTGCCGACAGCAGCGTGCGGCGCACCCTCGAGCAGCTTGCCGCGATGTTCGCCCAGATCTCGACCGAGGGCGAGGAGTTCCGCAAGGGCGTGGTCGAGCTCTCGCGCACGAGCGCGACGCGCCCGCTCCCCGACATCGAGGGTGCGCGTTCGGCGCTCGCGCAGGGTTTCCGCGTCTGGGGCGATCAGCTGGCATCGGCCGCGTCGCTCTTCACCGAGTGGCGCGGGCAGGCTGCGATCCCGCAGTCGGTGCGCAACGTGGCGGCGGGCCGCATCGCGCGCTACGAGGAGATCGCAAGCGAGATGGCAAGCGCGCGCGCGGAACTCGAGGCGCTTCCCGCGCTCGAGGTCGATGCGCTCGGACGTGAGCTTGTGAAGGGCGAGGCTGCCGTCGTCGCCGGCGGCGGGCGCATCGCGGTCATCCCCGCGTGGCGCATCTTCCCGAAGAACGTCGCATCGAGCGGCACGGACCGCGTGTCGTACAGCTGGGGCTTCCGTGGCGAGGAGGTCCTGTCGGGCGCGATCCGCAGCATCGGCGCGGGCGCGATGCCCGAGGTGATCTTCGTCCATTCCGAGCGCGACTCGCTGCTTCG
>JBIIRG010000117.1:0-9323 GCA_044341665.1 Phycisphaerales bacterium
GTCGGCCGAGTAGCGCGCGGCGGCCGCGTAGCCGCTGAACTCCTGGCCGACGCGGATCGGCGTCGCGTCCATCAGGTGCGTGCGACCGATCTTGACGACCTCGTCCCACGCCTTCGCCTTGGCGTCGAGCGCCTTCGCGAGCCGCTCGAGCGCGGGCACGAGCCGCCGCGCGATGCGCAGCGCGCCCGCGATCTGCATGCTCGACGGATAGGTGTCGTTCGAGCTCTGGCCGTAGTTCACATGGTCGTTCGGGTGGACGGGGTCCTTCGAGCCGATCGCCTTGCCCGCGCGCTGGCTGGCGACATTGGCGACGACCTCGTTCACATTCATGTTGGTCGAGGTGCCCGAACCGGTCTGGAAGACGTCGATCGGGAAGTGCCGCATGAGCGGATGCGGCATGCCGAAGGGCGCGGGCTGCGCGAACGCGGCGAGGAGCTCGTCGCAGGCGGCCGTGACGGCGGCGGCCTTGTCCTTCGCGAGCTCGCCGAGCTCGGCGTTGGCCTCGGCGCAGCACTTCTTCAGCTGGATGTACGCCTCGATCTGCGCCTGCGGCACCGTGCGGAACGACACGGGGAAGTTCAGCACCGCGCGCTGCGTGGTCGCGCCGTAGAGCGCGTCGGAGGGCACGAACATCTCGCCCATCGAGTCGGTCTCGCGGCGCTCGCCGATGGTCAGCGGCGTGTGCTCCGCGGACGAGCGGGCGGCGGACTTGGGCGCGGCCGTGGTGGGCGAGGCCTTCTTCGCGGACTTCTTCGGGGACTTTTGCTTGGTCGTGGCGGGCATCGGACGAACTCCTGCGGCGGCTTCCTTGGGGTAGGGTCAGGGAATATAGCGGTGCGTTGCGCGCGGAGAGATTCCTCTGCTTTTCCGCAGCCAATTGCCGACGAACAGGCGTATCTTCGTATCCTCAGCGCCGTACGCGCGGAGTGCATTCATGTCCGAGCAAAGCCGAGGCGAACAACACGCGAGCCGAGCCCGTGAGATGCTCCGTCAGGGCAGGCTCAAGGATGCCGAGCGCGAACTGCGCGCCGCGGTGGCCAGCGATCCGTCGCGCGGCGACTGGATGCTGCAGTTCGGCTGGACGCTCGAGGCGATCGGCCGGCACGACGAGGCGCTGGCGCAGTACCGCCAATCGGCGAGCCTGCTGCCGACGGCGCGCGACCCGCGGCTGGCGCAGGGCGTGCTGCTCGCCAAGCTCAACAAGCACGCCGACGCGGTCACCGCGCTCGAGGGGGCGCTGCGCATCGATCCGAAGTGCGAGACCGCCGCGGCGCTCCTCATCCGCTGCCTCGCGCAGCTTGGCCGCCATGAGGATGCCGAGACGGCCTACTACATGGCGCTTGATGCGATCAAGCGGCCCGCGACGGCGCATCTCGAGGTTGCGCGCAGCCTGCTGGCGCGCGGCGACCTGCGGCGCGCCGAGCATTGCTTTCGCCGCGCCATCGCCGAGGGTCCGAGCCTTGGCGGCGCCCGTACCGAGCTCGCGCGGCTTCTGCTGCTGGCCGAGCGGCCGGCCGAGACCGCCCCGCTGCTGGCCGAGGAGCTCCGCCGTGGCCCGGTGCCCGGACCGTTCGCGCTTGAGATCGCGCGCATTCACCTCGCCTGCGGGCGGGTGACCGAGGCGATCACCGTGCTCGAGCACCTCGCGCGCAGCGAGCCGTCGAACCCGCGGCTGCACCTGCTCCTTGCGCGCGCCATGCGCAGGCGCGGCGACCTGCCGCGCGCACTGCGCCACACCGAGGTCGCAAGCCGCATCGCATCCGACCTGCCCGGGCTCGCCATCGAGGCGGCCTTGGTCGGGCTTTCGCGCGGCTTCACAAGCGACGCGCGCGGGCTCCTGCTCAAGGAACTCGACGCCCGCGGCAATCCGAGCGACCGCATCGATCTGCTCGAGGTCGTTGGCGGCCTCCTTCAGTGCGGGCTCGCCGAGCGCGCCGCCAAGGCGCTCGCCGCGAGGTTCGGCCCCGACATCCTGCACAACCACGCCGATGACGTCGAGGTGCTTCGCCTTGCTGCGCGCTGCGCGCTCGAGCAGGGCGACCTTCGCCGCGGCCGCGCGCTGGCGCGGCGCGTGCTGCGCCTCGAGCCCGAGTCGGTGGTCGCCATGCACAATCTCGCGCTGATCGCGCTCGAGCGCCGTCGGTTCGGCGCAGCATGGGAGTGGCTCAAGAGGGGACGCGCCGTCGCCCCGTCCGATGCCGGCCTCAAGAAGTTGCGCACGCTGTGGCTGTGGAAGGCCGCGTGGCGCAGCGTCTCGCTCGGCCGTTCGCGCGGTCGCCGAGGCTGAACCACGAGGCTAAACCACGGGGCTGAACCACGGGGCTCACGAGCATCCGCACAGGCTGGAAACAGAACGAAGCAGGCGCCCCCAAAGGGGCGCCTGCGGAGTTTCTCGTCATGTCGAACGGCAGTCACGACCGTTCTAGGCATCGGGGATCTGGGCACCGGAGCGTCATGCGCCGACCCAACACCCGTCCGACCACTCACATGGTCGCCGACGTGTACGGCAGCAGCGCCATGAAGCGCGCGCGCTTGATCGCCTGCGCGACCTGGAGCTGCTGCTGCGCGTTCAGACCGGTGCGCTTCCGCGAGTAGATCTTTCCGTTCGGCGTCATCAGGCGACGCAGATCGTCGGTGGAGCGGTAGTCGACGAAGAGACGGCCACCGACACCTTCCTTGAGGCGGAACGCGGGAGCCTGGGTCTGGAACTGGGTCATGCTCAATCCTGCTTCTGGCGATGCGCTGCGCGTGGCGCAGGCACCGCGGTCCTGGGTGCCCGCGGTCGACGGCCGACCACGGGGTGTGCCCACCACAAGGGCGGGCGACGGGTCGAGGAGAATAGCAGAAGCACCGCGCAAATCCACCCTCCCGTCCGACCCGCACGCGCTGGTCCTCGAACCACACGCGGCATTTCCGCTGACTTCAGGGGTCCGAGAGGATCCGTCAGATTCTGGTGCTAGATTTCGATCGACGCGGGGTCGGACGACGACCCGCACCGAGGCCGCGCCCGGCCCCGAGGAAACCCGCGCAACCGTCTGGAGCACGCTCTTTGCCCCTTCCTGCGCCGAAGCCTGTCGACGCCCTGCGTCAGCACACCCGAGCCGTGGTGTTGATCTCGGCCGACGGGGAGGCTTCGCCCGCACTGCTCGATTCGATCCGCGATTCCGAGATCCCGTGCGAACTTATCGGGCATCCGGTCGTGGCGATGGCCGAGCTGGTTCGGCTGGAGAAGGACAACCGCCAGCACTCCGAGCGGACCGCGCTCGTGGTGGCCGACGACGAGCGCATCGAGCAGTTGTCGTCCCTCTTCCAAGCGGTTCGCACCCGGCTCCCGCAGGTTGCGATCTGGGTGATCGCGGGCGACCTGGCGGTGCAGGTCCAGCGTGCCGTGGTGCCGGAAGTCGTCGCGGCCCCCGCGCCCGCGCCGCGCTCCGCGAGTATCCCGCGCGTCGCGCCACGCGCTGCGCCGCAGCTTCGCATCGTCGAGCCGAGCCTCGATGTCGAGGAGTCCGCGCCTGCCGCACGCGAGCGCGGTGATTCGGTCGTCGAGTCGTCGACCGTCGAAGTCAAGTCGACCGACCGCGATGGAACGCCGCGAGTCGCTGCCCCCGCCAACGCGCACGCCGATCCCTTCGCAGAGGACGTCTCGCACTCCACCAAGCTCACCGCCGAAGAGCTCGACATGCTGCTCGGCTGGGACGATCAGGACGCCCCCGAGCGCGGACCGGCAGGCGGAGGCCGCCGATGAGCGAGGAGCGGATCCACGACCGAACGGCTGCCCGCAGCCGGCGCGCACGCGTGCTCATCGTGGGTACGGGCGACCGCATGCGCGAGCTCGCGTCGCTCGCGCGCCGCAAGGTCGCGCATGTGATCGAAGTGCCGACGCTCTTCGATGCGATCGATGAATGCCGGCGCGCGACCGCGGCCGAGCCGATCGCGGGCGTCTTCATCTCGCCCTCGTGCGAGCACTACGACGCAGCCGCCGTGGCCGATGCATTCATGCGGCTCGACCCTGCGCTCCCGCTGGTACTCGCGGTGGGAAGCGAGGAAGAGGACCTCACCGCAGCCTCGACGAGCGAGGGCTTCGAGGATTCGATCAGCCTGCCCGTGCGCGAGATCGAGCTCGTGCGCGTGCTCGACGACCTCGGCGCGCTCGACACACCGCACGCCGCGGCGCCGAGCGTGCCTGCGCCCCGCAGCGTGGTCGAGGAGATCGTCGAGCGCGCCCAGGAGCGCGCGCAAGAGCGTGTGCCTGAGCGGATTGCCGAGCGGGCGCCCGACAGAACGCGCGAGACGACGCACGAACGCGACGCGAGCCGTGACCCCGATCGCGAGGCGCCACGTTGGCGCGTGGAGCCACCGCACACGTCCTCGCCCGCCGCTCCGACGCATGCCGCGCCGCCGATCGCACCGCAACGCACGCCGAGCGTGCACCCCGTGCTGCCCGACCAGCGCGCCCAGCCCACCGTCCGAACGCCGCGCGCGCCCGCCGCGCCCGCGTTTCAGATGCCAGCGCGCGAGGCCCGTGCACACGACGTGCCGACCGATGCGCCACCGAGCGATCTCGATCTCGTGCGTGCCGTGCAGGACGGCCACGACTTGTACGGCGCCGCGATGCGCGTCCTGCGCCACCATCTCGGCAGCGCCGATGTGCGCTTCGTCGCCGAGCCGCGGCCTGGCGAGGAGATCGCCGTCGAGCTCGACCGCCGTGGCATCCGCCAGGTGCAGGTGCTGCGCGCCGACAGCCGACCCTACGGCACGCTCCTCTCGCGCACCATCGACGAAACATGCCTGCGCGCCTGGGCGACCTGGCTCGGCACATGGCTCGATCTCGACGAGCAGCATCAGGAGCTGCGGCGGCAGGCCTGGACCGACCAACTCACGGGCGCAGGCAACCGGCGCGCATTCGACCAGGTGCTCGCCGAAACGCTCCGGCTCGCGCAGCGCGACTGGCGCTCGTTCGGCCTGATGCTCTTCGACATCGACGACTTCAAGCGCTACAACGATCACCACGGCCACGACGTGGGCGATGAGGTCCTCAAGGAGATCGTCGAGCTCCTGCGCGTGTCGATCCGGCGTGGCGACCACATCTTCCGCATCGGCGGCGACGAGTTCGCGGTGCTGTTCTGCGACCCCGACGGACCGCGGCGCGGCGGCACGCTCGACCGCGAGTCGGCGACCACGATCGCGAACCGCTTCCAGCATGCCGTGACCGAGCTCAGACTGGCGCATATCGGACTCGATGGCCCTGGAACCGTCTCGGTTTCCACGGGTTTTGCCGCGTTCCCGTGGCACGGACTCGATCCACACTCGCTCTACCGCGCGGCCGATGCATGCTGCCTCGAGTCGAAGCGCGCGGGAAAAAACCGCATCACCTTCGGCTCGGGAATGAACGGCGACGGCGACGGCACGGCGTGAGAGGTCGCAGTGACTCGTCTGCGCCCACGGCGGATTGCTGTTGCGGAGCCCAAGATGCGCCGATGAGATGAGCCTTCCCACCGCGATGAGCCCAGCGCGCGTCCCACGAACCCTGATCCTGAGCGACCTGCACCTCGGACGACCCGACGGCGCGGGGCGCGCGGATGCATTCGAAACGCTGCTCGCGGACTTCGACCGCGTGATCGTGAACGGCGATGTGGCCGAGCTGCACCACGCCGAGTACCGGGCCGACGCCGAGCTCGAGCTTGCGCGCTTCCGCGACATCTGCAGCACCCGAGGCACCAAGCTCGACCTCATCGCGGGCAACCACGATCCGTTCGTGAGCGACGTGCGCTCGGTCTCGATCGCCAACGGCGCGATCTACGTGACGCACGGCGACGCGTTCCACCCGGCGGTTGCGCCGTGGTCTCCGCATGCTGCGGTCATGCGGCGCGCGTTCGAGGCTGCGATCGCGGCCGCGCCCCGCGATCTCGCGACCGATGCCGTGCGCTTTGCAGCAGCTCGCGACGCCGCCATCGCAGAGTGGCGCACGATGGGCGATGGCGCACACGTGTCGACCGTGCGCAGCATGCTCGCGCACCCGACGCGCGTACTTGCCGTACTGCGCTACTGGACGTCGTATCCGTCGCTCGCCGCCGAGTGGGCCTCGCGCCACGCGCCCGAGGCGGGCACCGTGGTCGTCGGCCACAGCCACCGCGCGTTTCATCGCAGCGTGGGCGGCCGCAACGTGGTCAACACCGGGTCGTACGGATTCCCAGGACGCCCGCACGCGGTCGTGATCGAAGGCACCACGGTACGGCTGCATGCAGTGATCAAGCGCGGACACTTCTTTGCGCTGGCCGGCGATGCAAAGGCCGCATGGCCGATCGCGTTTCACGCCGAAGGACTCGCGCGCACAGCCCAGACAGACGCCTACGTGCCCGCCGCCAGCACGCCCGCGATAAACCGCGCCGCCTCCGCGAGCGCAGCGCGATCGAGCGACGTGCGGTAGCCCCGCGACTCGCAGAGTTCCACCAGCGCCTCGGTCGCGATGTTTCCACGCGCACCGGGCGCGTACGGGCATCCGCCGATGCCGCCCGTCGATCCGTCGAGCCGCCGCACCCCGAGCGCCAGCGCACGCTCCGCGCACGCGACCGCGCGCCCCGACGTCTCATGCAGGTGAAGCACGATCTCCTCGATGGGCCGGACTTCGGCGCACGCGCGCAGCATGCGCTCGACCTCATCGGGATGCGCCACGCCGATCGTGTCACCGAGGTCAAGCTCGTCGACGCCGATCTCGACGAGCCGTGCGCAGGTCTCGCGCACCGCCTCGGGCGCCACGGGTCCGTCGTACGGACACGCGATCACGCAGCTCACGTATCCGCGCACCGTCGCACCCGCCGCGTGCGCGCCCGCGACCACGGGGCGAAACCGCTCGATCGACTCGGCGATGGTCGCGTTGATGTTCTTGCGCGCAAAGCCCTCGCTCGCCGCGGTGAACACGCTCACCTTGCGCGCGCCGCAGGCAAGCGCGCGCTCGAGGCCCTTCTCGTTCGGGACGAGCACCGAGAAGAGCGTCGTCGGATGCGCCGCGATCGCCGCGGGCAGCACCTGCTCTGCATCCGCAAGCTGCGGGACCCACTTGGGGCTCACGAAGCTCGTCGCCTCGATCTCGCGAAAGCCTGCGCGCGCCAGCAGCTCGATGTAGCGAAGCTTGTCGGCGGTCGCGACGAAGCGCTTCTCATTCTGCAGCCCGTCGCGCGGGCCGACCTCGCACAGATCGACGAAGCCGCGGCCGCTCATGCTCCGCCGTCCTTCGCCTGCGACGGCGATGCCTCGCGCTTCTCGCGCTCCTCGCGCTCGAGCTGCGCGCGGTGCTCGCGCACGGCGGCGCGGTACAGCAGGATGCCCACCACAAGCGCCACCACCGTCATGACGGCGCCGAGGACGAGGAGCACGAACTCCGTGGCCTTGTAGTCGAGCGGCGCCATCAGCCGTGCGCTCCGCTGCCTTCGGCGTCGGTCGTCGCCAGGAAATCAAGCCCGCACACCACCGCAGGCGCCTGCTCGCCCTCGGCGTTCACCATCACGCGCGTTCCCTCGGCGTAGGAACTCGACGAGACCATCGCGAACGCGATGGGCACCGCGCCCAGCATCGGCGCAAGGCCGCTCGAGGTCACGACGCCCACCTGGTCGCCGAGCGCGGTTCCCTCGGTCACCGCGAACACCTGCGCCTCGGCCACCGGCAGCAAGTCGGCCTCGATGCGCAGCCCGACGAGCTTCTGCTTGGGCTTGCCGAGGTTGTGCATGCGGGCGACGACTTCCTGCCCCGGATAGCAGCCCTTCGTGAACGAGACGCGCGACTCGAGCACGCCCGATTCATGCGGCAGGTTCGTGGGCCCGAAGTCGATGCGAAAGCACGGAGTGCCCGCCTCGAGCCGCGCGGTGTTGGTCGCGAACCAGCCCGCGGGCCGCGCGCCAAAGGTCACGAGCGAGCGCCACAGGCTCGCCACATGCGTGCGCGGCACGCTCAACTCGTAGCCCGCCGCACCGAACTCGTCGACGCGCCAGATCTCGACGCGCGCGTCGCCAAGCGGCGCGCTCCATGCGTCGGCGCTCCCCGCGATCCCAAGCGCCTTCAGCGCGCCCTCCGCCTTCGGCCCGTGCAGGGCGATGCGCGCGTGCGTCTCGGCGCGCGACTCGAAGGCGATGTCCTCGCCGAAGTGCATCTTCTCGAGCGCGTCGCGCAGCGCCGCGACATCGTGCGCCAGCGTGTCGATCACGACCATGTCGGGCAGCCGCGCGACCACGAGGTCGGCGTCGATCCGCCCCTTGCGGTTCGTGAGGAACGCACGCGCGACCGCGCCGTCGGCGAGCTTCTTGACTTCCTGCGTGACCAGCCGGTTCACGAAGTCCACGCGATCCGCGCCGCGCAAGACAAGCGTCCCCCGCTGCGGGCCATCGACGAGCGCCACGCCGCTCCGGATCGCGGCGTACTCGAGCTCGACCTCCGCGTACGCAGCGACCACCTCGCAGGTCGGCGCCCCCTCCGCATCGGCGGGGCCGAACGGCAGGTACTCGACCTCGACCGCCTTGCGCGTGACCACCGCGCCACGCGCCTGATGGGCGCGCTCGGCGCGCCTGGCGGCGTCTTGCGCTGCGAACGCACGGTGCTCGTCACGAAGTGGGGAGTCGAACAGCATGCCGCGATCCTATACCATCGCGCGCCCGCGGTTCCTGCCGCGGCAAGGAACCACCATGCTCAACGTCGATCTCTTCCGTCGTCTCTGCGAAGTCCCTGGCATCCCCGGCCGCGAGCACCGCGTGCGCGAGCTCATCGCCAAGGAAACCAAGGGCCTGTTCGACTCGAGCGAGGTCGACGCGATGGGCTCGCTCATCTGCACCCGCAAGGCAACGCGCAAGTCGAAGAAGAAGCCCGTGCGCGTGATGCTCGCGGCGCACATGGACGAGATCGGGTTCTTCGTGCGCCACGTCGACGAGAACGGCATGATCTGGGTGAACCCCGCGGGCGGCTTCGACACGCGCAACCTGTTCGCCGCGCGCGTCAAGGTCTGCACGCCGAACGGCGACTTCCACGGCGTCATGAACCCGGGCGGCAAGCCGATCCACATCTCGAGCGAGGCCGAGCGCACCAAGGTGCCGGGCGTCGAGGAGTTCTTCATCGACCTCGGGCGCGACGCGAAGGACGTGCAGAAGCTCGTCGAGATCGGCGACTTCGTCGTGCTCGACCAGCCGTTCCTCGAGACGCCGAACAAGCTGGTCTCGAAGGCGATCGACAACCGCCTCGCCTGCTACATCGGCATCGAGGCCTGCCGCGCGCTCGCCAAGCAGAAGGGCGGCCACGCCTGCGAGATCGCGTGCGCGTTCACCACGCAGGAGGAAGTC